>NZ_CP060713.1:1081669-1391392 GCF_014395785.1 Nocardioides mesophilus
TCGGCGCCAGCGTCCTCGCCTCCGCCGGGGTGATCAGCGTCGTGGCCGCGGTCGCGGCGCAGTCCACGTTGAGCAACCTGTTCGCCGGGCTGCAGGTGGCGTTCAGCGACGCGATCCGGCTCGACGACGTGGTGATCGTCGAGGACGAGTGGGGATGGATCGAGGAGATCACGCTCAGCTACGTCGTGGTCCGGCTCTGGGACGACCGGCGGATGGTGCTGCCGACGACGTACTTCACCTCCACCCCGTTCCAGAACTGGACGCGTCACAACTCCGAGCTGCTCGGCGCCGTCGAGGTCGACGTGGACTGGCGCGTCGACGTCCCCGCGATGCGCCGGGAGCTGGACCGGATCCTGGCCGGCACCGAGCTGTGGGACCAGCGGGCCAAGGTGCTGCAGGTGACCGACGCGGTCGGCGGCATCATCCGGGTGCGCGCGCTGATGACCGCGGTCGACGCGGGCACGCTTTTCGACCTGCGCTGCCTGGTGCGCGAGGAGCTGGTGACCTGGCTGCAGACCCGGGACATGGACGGCCTGCCCCGCCAGCGCATGGAGCTGGTCGAGCACGACCCCTCCGGCCCGCGCGCCCCGCGCGTGCAGGAACGCGAGAGCGAGCGGCCCGGGGTGTTCTCGGGCGACGCGGCCGGCGACGCCCGGGCCGCCCGGTTCCGCAGGGCCGAGCAGGAGAGGCGCGCCGACCAGCGCGCCACCGACCCCGGGGTCGACGAGGAGACCGAGGCGGCGGCCGAGGCAGCCGCCGGCGGCCGGGCCGCCGACGAGCTGGCGGACGACCCGGTCTGACTCCCGGGCGCAGGCTCGGCGGACGCGACCAGCCCGGCGGACGCGTCCAGCCCGCCGGGCCCGATCAGCCGCCCGGGCGCACCGAGAGCAGGTCGCCGGGCTGGCACCCCAGGACCTGGCAGATCCGGGTCAGCGTGCTGAACCGGACCGCCCGGGCGCGGCCGTTCTTGAGCACCGAGAGGTTGACCACGGTCACCCCGACCCGGTCGGCGAGCTCGACGAGCGTCATCCCGCGGGTCTCGAGCAGGTCGTCGAGGTGCACCTCGACCGCGTGGTCGTCGGAGCCGGTCACCTCAGACCGTCCCGTCGACGTCGTCCTGGAGGTCGTGGGCGAAGGCCAGCACCCGGGCCACGCTGAGGATCCCCACGCCGGCGATCAGCGCCGTCCACGGCAGGTCCCCCGCGAGCAGGTTGTCGTGCCAGGTCATCCCGCGTACGGCGGACGCCAGCACCAGCTGGGTCGACAACGCGCCCAGCAGCGCCGACACCGGGGCCCCCACGACCAGGAACAGGCCCAGCACCCGGACCGCGCCGGCCACGGCGGAGGAGAACAGCCCGTCGCGGCGGGCGCGACGGATCACCCGCCGGGTCAGGAACAGCGAGCCGAGGAACAGCACCAGCTCCGCGGCACCGCCCAGCGCACCGCCGAGCCGCGTGCCGAGGCCTGGCGCGGTGTCGCAGACGTGCAGGGTGGCGGTGGACCAGCGCGCGTCCTCGCGCAGCCCGAGCACCTCCTCCCCCGGCGCATCGTTGCCCCCGAAGGCGACCACGCCCGGACGGGTCGTCGCACACACCTCCGGCTCGCCGAAACCGAGCAGGCTGCCCGAGCCGAAGACGGAGAGCGGCACCAGGATCAGCAGCAGTGCGACCACGAAGGCACCGAGCGTCCACGTCAACCGGTCGATCTGGGCGAGGGCGCGGTCGGCCCTGAGGTCGGTCATGGGCGGACCATATCGCTTTTCGATAGCATCGACCCTCGATATGGCAGATCGGCTCAGTCGCCCAGCACGGACGGCAGCACCTCGGCCAGGTGCTCGTAGTCGGCGACCTCGTTGTACGGCGCCGCCGATAGCCGGATCCAGCCACGACCGTCGTAGGCGACGACCTGCGCCTCGACGCCGCGGCCGCTGAGCGCCTCGTAGAGCAGTGCCGCCGACTCGGTGGTGTCCGCGACCCCGTCCGGCAGCGGGACCAGCCGCAGGAACGGCCCCTGCTCCAGCGGCCCGGCGGCCTCGACCGACGGCAGCACCGAGCGCACGGCCGCGGCGCCCGCGTCGAGCAGGTCGCGGGCGGCCACCGCCCGGTCCAGGCCGCCGGTCTCGCGCCAGAAGTCGACCGCCGCCGCCAGCGCGAACCAGGCGCTGTAGTCGTCGGTGCCGTGGGTGTCGAACGGCAGCGGGTACGGCGCGCCGTGGTTCCAGCTCGTGGTCAGCGGCAGCACCGCGTCCCGCTCGGCCTCGGCGACCCAGAGCGCGCTGCTGCCCCGCGGCGCGAACCCCCACTTGTGCCACGTTCCGGCCCAGAAGTCGGCGCCGGTCCCGGCCGGCGGCGCGCCCAGCTGGCCGGGCACGTGCGCGGCGTCGACGAACGTCAGCGCCCCCACCTCGTGGGCCGCCGCGCAGACCTCGGCCACCGGCCGCACCGCGCCGGTCGGCGAGCTGATGTGGTCGATCACCACCAGCCGGACCCGATCGCCGCGGCGCTGCACCTCGGCGAACCGCTCGCGGAACGCCGCGAGCGTCGCGGTCGGGGTCGCGGCGACCGGAGAGGGCACGACGACGTACGACGCACCGGTCCGTTCGCACCAGTGCTCGACCGAGCGGCGTACCGACTCGTAGCCCTGCTGGTCGACCACGACCACGTCGTCCGCTCCCAGCCGGCGCTGCCAGGCCAGCCCGGACAGCACCGTCGCGATCGCCTGGGTGACGTTGCTCAGCAGCGCCACCTCGTCGGCGCCGACGTCGAGGAAGTCCGCGGCGACCGAGCGGGCGCGGGCCTTGTGGGCGCCGATCTCGACGCGGTGGAACCGCATCGGGTTCGCCTCGGCGCGGTCACGCCAGCGCCGCTGCTCCTCGGCGACCACGCGCGGGACCGCGCCGAACGAGCCGTGGTTGAGGTGGGTCACGGCGGGGTCGAGGTCGAAGGCGTCACGCATCGCGTCAGTGTGCCAGCCGAAAACCGGGTGCCCGCCCCGCCGGGCGCTGGTAGCGTCACCGGGCTTCCACCACGACTCCTGCGAGGTCCTCGCGTGCCTGCTCCCACGCCCCCGACCACCGACCCCGACCCCCTGTCCGCCCCGACCGCCTCCGGCCCTTCCACCGCCTCCGACTCCCGCTCCGGCTCCCAGGAGGCCACCCCCGACCTCGACGCCGAGCGGCGGCACCTGGCCGACTCCCGCACCGCGCTGGCCCGGATGCGCGACCGGACCGCGGCGCTCGACTCCGCCGCCGCCGGCGACTGGGTCAGCCAGCAGTTCCTCGAGTCGGCGATCCTGCGCCGGATGAAGGCGCTCGCCGACGACCCGACCGTGCCGCTGTTCTTCGGCCGGCTCGACTACGACGAGGCGCACGAGGACGCCCGCGGCGAGCGGTTCTACATCGGCCGCCGCCACGTCAGCGACGAGGTCGGCGACCCGCTCGTCGTCGACTGGCGCGCCCGGATCAGCCTGCCGTTCTACCGCGCCTCGCCGCGGCAGCCGATGGGCGTCCGGCTGCGCCGCCGGTTCGGCTTCCAGCACGGCGAGATGACCGCCTTCGAGGACGAGGACCTGCTGCGAGCCCCGGGCGAGCGACCCGGCGAGGCGGGCGATGAGTTCAGCGTGATCCTCGAGGCCGAGATCGAACGGCCCCGCGTCGGCCCGATGCGCGACATCGTCGCCACCATCCAGCCCGAGCAGGACGTCATCGTCCGGGCCGCGCTCGAGGAGTCGGTCTGCGTGCAGGGCGCCCCGGGCACCGGGAAGACCGCCGTCGGGCTGCACCGCGCGGCGTTCCTGCTCTACTCCCACCGCGAGCAGCTCTCCCGCCAGGGCGTGCTGGTGGTCGGTCCGAACGCGTCCTTCCTGCGCTACATCGGCGACGTGCTGCCGGCGCTCGGCGAGATCGACGCGCAGCAGACCACGATCGAGGGGCTGGTCGGCGCCACCCTGCGACGGCTGAACGCGAAGTACGTCGTCCGCGGGGCCGACGCCGCCGACGTGGCCACCCTCAAGGGCGACGAGCGGATGGCGCAGGTGATCGCCCGGGCGCTGTGGTCGCAGGTGCAGGTGCCGGCCGAGGGCCTGGTGCTGCCGCGCGGCGCCCGGCGCTGGCGGGTGGCCACCTACGAGGTCGAGGAGATCGTCGCGGAGCTGCGCAGCCGCGGGGTCCGCTACGGCGCCGCCCGGGCGATGCTGCCGCAGCGGCTCGCGCACCGGATCCTCACCAAGATGGAGGACGCCGGCGACTCCCCCGACGACCGGGTGCAGGACGCCGTCGCCCGCACCCGCGAGGTCAAGAGGTACGCCGACGCGGTGTGGCCGGCCGTCGACCCGGCCCGGCTGGTGCTCGGGCTGCTCGCGGACCCCGGCGTGTTGGCGCGCGCCGCGGACGGGCTGCTGAGCGCCGAGGAGCAGGCCACGCTGCGCTGGGCGAAGCCGCCGAAGGCCCCGACCTCGGCGCGGTGGTCGCTCGCCGACGCGGTGCTCATCGACGAGGCGCAGGACCTCGTCGAGCGCACCCCGTCGCTGGGCCACGTGGTCGCCGACGAGGCGCAGGACCTCTCGCCGATGATGCTGCGCGCCGTGGGCCGCCGGTGCAGCACCGGGTCCACCACGGTGCTCGGCGACCTGGCCCAGGCGACCACCCCGTGGGCGACCCGGTCGTGGACTGACGCGCTGCGCCACCTCGGCAAGCCGGATGCCCACGTCGAGCAGCTCACCCAGGGGTTCCGGGTGCCCGGCGAGGTGATCGAGTACGCCGCCCGGCTGCTGCCCACCATCGCGCCGGGCCTGCAGCCGCCGACCTCGGTGCGCCGGGCCCGCGGCGAGCTGTCGGTCACCCGGGTGCCCGGGCTGGTGGCGGCCACCGCCGCGGCCGCGCGGACCGCCGCGGACCAGGTCGGCTCGGTCGGCCTGATCACCCCCGACGCCCGGGTGGCCGAGGTGGTGGCCGCGCTCCGGGAGGCCGGGATCGCGCACGCGGTCCTGGGCGAGGAGCCGGCCGGCCCGGTCGACGTCGAGGCGGGCGGCGTGGAGTTCGACGTCCCCTTCGACGTCGTACCGGCCTCGCTGGCCAAGGGGCTCGAGTTCGACCACGTGCTGCTGCTCGAGCCCGCCGGGATCGTGGCCGGGGAGCCGGACCGGGTCACCGGGCTGCGCCGGCTCTACGTGTGCCTCACCCGGGCCGTCACCTCGCTGGTGGTGCTGCACACCGAGCCGTTGCCCGAGGAGCTCGGGACGCCCTGAGCGCTACGCCGCGTCCGGGTCGGGCTGGTGGATCCCGAAGGTGTTGCCCTCGGTGTCGAGGTAGTAGCCCTGCCAGGCCATCCCGGTCAGCGCCATCTTCGGCAGCGCGACCTGGCCGCCGGCGGCCAGGATCCGGTGCTCGGTGGCGTCGTAGTCGCCGATCCCGATCGTGCACACGAACGCGTTGGTGCCCTGGCCGGCCGCCGGCGCCGGCGCCGGCCGCTGCTGCAGGCCGCCGTTGATCCCGGGCTCGTCCTCCGGCCCGGTCACGATCCCCCAGTACGTCGAGCCGGTGACCTCGCCGTAGTCCTGGAAGGACCAGTCGAACACGGCGGCGTAGAACGTCTTCGCGCGCTCCACGTCGTCGGCCTGGATCTCGAAGTGCACCACCCGGGACATGTCTGCTCCTGACGTCGACTGGGCGTCCAGTCTGGCCCGGCGCGGTGCGGTCGCGCCAGCACCGGCCGGGTCACTGCTGCAGCACCGGTACGGCGGCGTACTGGTCCAGCGGCGGGGTGCCGGGGTAGCTCACGGTGAACCGCCCGAGGGGCGCGTCGACGCCGCGGTAGCCGGCGTACGGGCGGGCGGTACCGATCGGCCGGCCCGCCGGCAGGATCGAGCGGTGGCTGAGGTAGCTGAACACGGCGACCGGCTTCGGTGAGAGGTCCAGGGCCCGGAGCCGGTCGGCCACCTGGTGGCGTCCGAGCTCGAGCTCGCCACCGCCGGAGCCGAACCGCGCCTGCACGTGCCCGAGCACCGGCACGGTCGTCTCGAGCAGCTGCCCGTCCAGGACGCTGTAGGCCACCATCGACCGGCGGTCGGGCAGCACCGGGCCGGCCGGGCGCTCTGTCAGCCGCAGGACCGGCACCCCGCCCTCGGACAGCTCGACGCGACGGAAGGTCGGGTCCTCGGTGAAGTCCATGTCGGCGACGAACTTCGGGAAGCCCCACAGCTCGCGGCCCCCGTCGCGCGCCTGGGCGGTGGTGACCGGCAGGTGCAGCACGAACCCGGGCTGCTCGCGGCGCAGCAACGGCAGCGCCCGCGCGGACTCCCCGACGCTGACCACCGCCGCCACCGAGATCTCCCCATAGGGCACCAGGCTGCCGGTGGAGCCGTCGCCGCCGGTCCAGGTGACCGCGTGGTAGCGGAACGCCGTGACCGCGACCATCGCGCGGCCGTCGACCCAGCGGACCGGGCAGATCGCCTCGGCGGGCAGCTCGGCGGTGACCGCCTCGAGGGAGGCGGTGTGCACCGAGATGAACACGTCGTTGTCGTGGTAGAAGAACGGCAGGCTGACCCGCGACTCCCCGACCGAGACGTGCCGGCGCGGTTCCCGCCAGTGGTAGAACTCCCTGCGCGACATGCTCCTGCCTCCCCTGCGGCTCGCCTCATCGTCGCCTCCAGTGTCGCGCCGGCCGGGAGCCTCGCCAGGGGCCAATGCCCCTTCCAGGGGATACCGTCGGTGCCATGCGCGCGATCGAGTACTCCGTCTCGGGTGACCCCGATGTCCTGACCCTCGTCGAGATCCCGGTGCCCGAGCCCGGGCCCGGAGAGGTGCGGGTCAGCATCCACCGGGCCGGGGTCAACCCGACCGACTGGAAGAGCCGCCGGGGCGCCCGTCCGGGCGACCCCGTCGACCCGGCGCAGGTGCCGGGCCAGGACGGCGCCGGAGTGGTCGACGCGGTCGGCCACGGCGTCGAGCCGGCGCTGCTCGGCGCCCGGGTGTGGATCTGGGAGGCGGCGTACGGGCGTCCCCGTGGCGGCACCGCCCAGGAGTACGCCGTCCTGCCGGCCCGGCACGTGCTGCCGCTGCCGGAGGCGGCCTCGTTCGACCTCGGCGCCGCGCTCGGGATCCCGTCCCTCACCGCGCACCGCTGCCTCACGGTCACCGAGGACGGACCGTCGCACCTCGGCCCGGGGGCGCTGGAGGGCCGCACCGTGCTGGTGGCCGGCGGCGCCGGCGCCGTGGGCAACGCCGCGATCCAGCTGGCCCACTGGTCCGGCGCCACGGTCTTCACCACGGTGAGCAGCCCGGAGAAGGGCCACCTCGCCGCACACGCCGGCGCCGACCACGTCCTCGACTACAAGCGGCAGGACGTGGCCGCCGAGATCCGCGCCATCGCCCCGGCCGGGGTGGACACGATCGTCGAGGTCTCAGCGGCCCAGAACGCGGAGCTCGACGCGGCGGTGCTCGCCCGGCACGGCTCCGTGGCCGTCTACGCCGACAACGGCGGCGCGACGGTCACGCTGCCGGTGCGGCCCTCGATGATGCCCAACGTCCGCTGGCAGTTCGTGCTCGTCTACACCGCTCCGGAGTCGTGGCGCGGCCGGGCCCTGCACGACGTCGAGGCAGCGGTGGCGGCCGGCGCCGTCCGGGTCGGGGACGCGGCCGGGCTGCCGCTGCACCACTACCCCCTGGAGGAGACCGCCGCGGCGCACGCGGCCGTCGAGAGCGGCGTGGTGGGCAAGGTCATCGTCGACGTGCGCCCGTAGTCCGGGCCCGGCTCACGGGGACGCCGACGCCGCCGGCAGGCCGTCGCCGACGTCCACCCGCGGCAGCACGCGGACCGCACCGTCGGGGTCGAACTCGTAGAGCTGGTAGCCGGTGACCAGACCGGATTCCTGGTCGAGGAAGACGACCGGGAACGACGCCTGCTGCCGGGGCCTCGACCACGGCGTGGAGAAGCGGCCGAGGGTCGGGGTGTCGATGGCGCCGCCGGAGGTGTTGAGCTCCATCACCAGCGTCCAGGTGCCGTCGGAGTTCCAGACCACCCGCGGCTCGATCGGTCGGTGCCAGTGGCCGTAGAACACCGCCGAGGCGGGCAGGTCCCGGACGCCGTCCTCGGAGCGGAGCGTCGGGCTTCCCCGGCCCTCGAGGAAGTCCGTCATGTCGTCGGTGCCGATGAACGCCTGGGCGGCGTAGGCCTCGTGCACCAGCAGCAGGTCCGGCCGGTCCTCCGCCGCGACCTCGAAGAGCCGGGTGCCGACGTCGGCCTCGGTCTCCTCGCCGCGCAGCCGGGTCGCCCCGAACAGCTCCGACCGCTCCGGGTCCCCGTCGCCGAGCAGCCGCACGCCGGCCGCCTCCAGCGTCGACCCGGTCAGCAGCGTCATGCCCGCGTCCTCCATCTGGGTCACGCTGGCGCGGGACTCGTGGTTGCCGGTCACGGCCACGACCGGGGCGTCCCCGGCGATGCCGGCCTCGTCCTGCACGCAGCCCCGCTCGGCCGCGGTGCCGTTGGTGGTGAGGTCGCCGGTGATCGCCATGAGCGCCGGTACGTCCTCGCCGTACCGGTCGCGCAGCAGCGTCACCACGCGTCCCTGGAGGTCGATCATCGAGACGTTGCAGTGCATGTCCGACTGCATCAGCACGGCGGTCTCGCCGTCCCGGGGGCCGCTCATCCGCGGCGCCTGCTCGGCGAGGGCCTGGGCCGCCTCCTGGCGGTAGGCCTGGGCACGGTCCTCCTGCCGCTGCAGGAGCCGCTGCACCTTGGGCACCGCGTCGCCGAGCAGCAACCGCAGCAGCGGGCTGTTCGTGGTGCTGCCCTCGGCGACGGTCCCGTCGAGCGCGGGCAGGGCGAGCAGGTCCTCGGCGGCGACGGCCGTGGCCGCCGGCCGCACCAGGACCAGGCCACCGGCGGTGCTCAGCACCAGCGCCCCGACCACGGCCGCGGCGGTCCGCCGACGCGACCGGGCGCCCCCGTTCGCAGGCACGCGCAGCAGCGCGTAGAGCGCCAGCCCTCCGAGCCCCGCGAGCACCCCCTCGGCGAGGAGCAGCCGGTGCAGCAGGTCGCGAGACAGCAGGTCGACGTACCCCTCCACCGCCGGCCCGGGGTCGTGGAAGAGCCCGGTGTAGAGCTGCAGGATGTCCGGGCTGACGTAGGCGGCGAGGTCGTCGCCGCCGCTCTGCGGGACGGCGGGCCCTTCGACGGTGGCGACCACCCCCACCGGTCCCCGCGACCGGGGCAGGTAGAGCGTGCCGAGCAGCCCGAGGCGCAGCTCGCTGCGGCCGGCGGTCGTGAGCGTGAACGTGGTGGGCGTGACCCCGATCGGCTCCTCGACATGGGCGGTGCTGACCGCCCAGCCGAGCGCCAGCGGCGCCGCGACCACGGCGGCGAGCGCGACCGCCAGCAGCAGCCGGCCCGCCTGTGCCCGGACGGCTGCGGAGCGGCGCGGCGCGGCGGTGGGCGAGGCTGGGTCGGCGCCGGTCACTGGGCGAGGGTACAGGCGCCCTCCCCCGTCATCGTCGGATGTGGCAGGGCCCGGCCGGGACCGCAGCACCGGTAAACCGGTTGAGCAGGTCGGCGCGGGCGGGTTGGCTGGGGGCATGAGCGAGCACCGGATCCGCGTCGGCCCCGCCACGGACACGCAGCGCTACCTGGCGACCGAGCACACCGTCTGGTTCGGGGAGGTCCCGGCGTCCTCCGCGGAGGAACAGCTGCTCGGCCTTCCCACGGACCAGCGGTTCGCCGCGGACCTCGACGGCTCGGACCCGGCGACCTACGCCGGCATCTACGGCGTCTTCCCGCTGACTCTGTCGGTTCCCGGGCCGCACGGCAGGCCTCGGCAGGTGCCCTGCGCGGGACTGACCTGGGTGGGGGTGCACCCGGACCACCGGCGCCAGGGCGTGCTGACCGCGATGCTGCGCCACCACTTCGAGCAGGTGCACGAGGAGGCGGACAGCCACGTCTCGGCCCTCCACGCGAGCGAGCCGGCCATCTACGGACGCCACGGCTACGGCCTGGCCTCCCACGAGCTCTCGGTGAGCCTGGGCCGGGGCTCCACGCTGGTCGCGCCGCACCTCGAGGAGGCCGCGGGCATGCTCACCACCCGGCTGGCCACGGTGTCCGATCCCGACGTGCCGAAGCGGATGCGGGAGATCCACCTCGGCTCCGCGGAGCTCGGGGCGGTGGTCGGTGCCGAGGGCTACTACGACCGGGTCTGCCAGATGCTGCCCGAGCAGCTGCGGGACAAGGAGCCGTGGCGGGTGCTCTTCGCGCGCCGGGACGGGTCCGACGTGGGCTTCGCGATGTTCCGCCGCACGCACAAGTGGGAGCGGGCCAGGCCGTCGGGCGAGCTCGCGGTGTGGGCGCTGGTCGGCGACCCGGCCGCCCGGCTCGCGCTGCTGCGCCGGCTCGTCGACTTCGACCTGATCGGGACCGTCAAGGTCAACGGCGTGGGAGCGGAGGACCCGCTGCTGCTGTGGGTCGGCGGCCCTCGGGCGGCCTCGGACGTGGCGACGTACGACAGCCTCTGGGTGCGGCTGGTCGACCTTCCCGCGGCGCTGCAGGACCGGACCTGGAGCGCCCCGTGCGACGTCGTGGTCGAGGTCGAGGACACCTCGGCCCCGTGGAACGCCGGCAGCTGGCGGATCCGGGCCGACCGGACCGGAGCGGCGGTGGTCGAGCCGACGACGGCGGAGGCCGACGTACGCCTGCCGGTGGCGGCGCTGGGAGGGGCCTACCTCGGCGGCGGCAACCTCGTCGCGCTGCAGCGGGCCGGGCTGGTGGCCGAGCGCCGCGCCGGTGCGGTCGCCGAGCTGTGGCACGCGATGCGCTCCGACGTCGCACCGACCGCCGCCGTGGAGTTCTGAGGGTCGGCGGGGCGTCCGGGACGACCGTCACCGGCTAGCGTCGGGTCATGGACCTCGCCGCGCACTGGCCGTTGACCGGGCAGGAGGCGCTGCGCGGCCGGCTGGAGACCGCGTACGCCGACCCGGCGCGCGGCTACCACGACCGGACCCACCTGGCCGAGGTGCTCACCCGCCTCGACGAGCTCGCCGGGGACCAGCCGGAGCCGGACCGCCGGCTGCTGCGGCTGGCCGCGTGGTTCCACGACGCGGTCTACGACGCCGGCGGCGACCTCGAGGAGCGCTCGGCCCGGCTGGCCGAGGCGGAGCTCGCCGCGGCCGGCCTGCCGCCGGCCGAGGTCGCCGAGGTGGCCCGGCTGGTCCGGCTCACCGCCGGGCACCGGCCGGCCGACGACGACCGGCTCGGCGGCCTGCTCTGCGACGCCGACCTGGCGATCCTGGCCGCCGGCCCGCAGCGGTACGCCGACTACGTCGCCGGCGTCCGGCGCGAGCACGCCGACGTGCCGGAGGCGGCGTTCCGGGCCGGCCGGGCGGCGGTGCTGCGCGACCTGGCCGCGAAGCCGACGCTGTTCCACACCGCCCGGGCCCGGGAGCTCTGGGAGCAGCCGGCGCGGGCCAACCTCGAACGCGAGCTGACCCTGCTCGAGGGCCGGCGCAGGTGAGGACCGGTCAGCGCGACCGGGCCAGCAGGGCCGCCACCGAGGCCGGTCCGACCCAGCCCGGGCCGGGCCGCCCGGTCAGGTAGCCCTGGACGTAGGTGGTGCCCGCGGCGCGCACGGCCGCCAGCTCCCCCGGCGTCTCGACACCCTCGACGCAGACCTGCACCCCGTGCGACCGGGCGAAGTCGACCAGCATCCGCACCACCTCCGCCTGTCCGGGCGCCGCGTCGCAGCCGGCCACCAGGCTGCGGTCGATCTTGGCGATGTCGGGGCGCAGGCTGACGATCCGCGCCAGGTCGGTGGCCCGGACGCCGAGGTCGTCCAGGCCGATCCGTGCGCCGCGGCTGCGGAACCGGTCCAGGTAGCCGCCGACCGTGACGTCGTCGAGGCCGTCGCGATCCTCGTGCAGCTCCACGACCAGCCCGGTCATGTCCTCGGGCATCGCCTCCCAGAACCGCGGCGAGCGCATCGCCCGCTCGGAGACGTTCACGAACAGCTCGACTCCGGAGGGCCGGTCGACCAGGTCCAGCGCGCGCTGCAGCGCGGTCGCCTCCAGCAGGTCGCCGTAGCCCTGCTCGTGCGCCTGGGCGAACACGCTGGGCACGTCGGTGGTGTGCGGGAACCGGCTGAGCGCCTCGTAGGCGACCACGCAGAGGTCCTCGGCGCTGACGATCGGCTGCACCACCGGGCGCAGCGCCAGCAGCGGCGCCGGCATCACGCCGTCGTGCTCCTCCGCGGCGACCACCTGGTCGCGCCCGGAGCGCTTGGCGAGGTAGAGCGAGGCGTCGGCCTGCGCGATCGCCACGGCAGGGTCGGAGCCGTGCGACCACTCCGCGACGCCGGCGGAGAACGTCTGGCGCCCCGGGGTCACCTCACGCAGCCGGTCGAGCACCAGCACCGCGTCGACGAGCCCGGTGCGCGGCAGGATCACCGCGAACTCCTCGCCGCCGTACCGCGCCAGCACCTCGTCGCCGGTCAGCGCCGCCGACCACACCTGCGCCGCCTCGCGCAGCAGCTGGTCGCCGGCCGGATGCCCGTAGGTGTCGTTGTAGCGCTTGAAGTGGTCCAGGTCGAGCAGCGCGATGCACAGGTGCTCGGCGTGGTCGCGGGCCAGCGCGCAGGCACGGGAGAGCTCGTGGTTCCAGGCGCGCCGGTTCGGCAGCCCGGTCAGCTCGTCGGAGCGGGCCAGCGCGGCCAGCTGCACCGACTGCTCGCTGACCCGGTCCATCAGCCCGACCACCCGGGTGGTCACCAGCCCGGAGACGAGCAGGCCGAGCACCGCGATCACCACGCCGTACGGCGTCCCGCCCAGCGCCCAGCAGATCGCGAGGGTCAGCGCCGGCAGCGCCTGGCCGATGCCCATCAGCCACAGCCGCCGCTTCGAGGAGATCCAACTGCCCTTCCAGACGCTGCCGTCGCTCAGCGAGCGCAGCGACGGGTGCGCGATCCCGGCCGCGAAGAGCACGAACGCGGCCAGCCAGAGCATCCGGACCGGCGCCAGCGCCGAGCTCGGCCCCTGGGTCGTGGTGATCCCGGACCAGAAGTCGCCGAGCAGCGAGACGAACAGGGCGCCGCTGAAGAACAGGAACGACGGCGCCTGGCGGCCGCCGGCGAGCAGCAGCCGGGTGATCGCGGTCATCACCGCGAGGTCGGCGACGGCGTAGCCCACGGTGGTGGTCTTGCTGGCCCAGGAGAAGCTGTCGGCCGCGAGCACCGGGAGGATCAGGAAGACCAGCAGCGGCACGCTGGCCCCGACCGCGAAGATCGCCGCCTCGGTGCGGCCCGGCATCGGCCGGCCGCGGCTGCGGTGCCGCTCGAACTGCACGACGCCGACGCCGAGCAGCGCGTAGCCGAAGAGCGCGAGCACGTTCGACGCGCGCGGGAAGTAGTCGATGTGCAGCAGGTGCAGCTCGGCCGCGGCCACCGCGTCGCTGAGGCCGAGGATCGTGACGGCGGCGACCAGCGTGCCCCAGCCCTGCGCGACCAGTCCCGGCTGGGCGAGCAGGTGCCGCCAGGCGATGACCAGGCAGGTCGCTGTGACCACCGTCTGGACGACGTCGCGAGCGGGCGCCGAGGGCAGCAGCGGGAACACGACCGCCGTCACGGCGGCCATGCCCCAGAGCATCCCTCGAGTGGCGCGCGACATGGCAGACGCCTCCCTTCCCGGGCCAAGCCTAGGAAGGGATGTCCGAATAGTCCTCGTTTCGGGGAAACCGTGAGGTGGGTCGGCTCACGCCAGCGCCGGGTAGCGCAGCCTCAGTGACCCGGTCGCGCCGGTGCCGTCGAGGGTGGCCGGGACCCCGAGCGGCAGGGCCAGGTTGCGGGGGCCGTGCCCGACCGGGGCGCCGGCCAGCACCGGGACGCCGAGCGGGGCGAGCCGGTCGGCGAGCATGCTCCGCACCGCCGCAGGGTCGTCGCCCTCGGTGAAGTCCCCGAGCAGCACCCCCCGGCACCCGGCGAACCAGCCGGAGCGGAGCAGGTGGGTGACCATCCGGTCCAGCCGGTAGGTCTCCTCGGCGACGTCCTCGAGCACTACCACCGAGCCGGCCGCGCCGTGCGATTCCGCGGTGCCGACCGTGCTGGTGAGCAGGGCGAGGTTGCCGCCGACCAGCACGCCCTCGGCACGGCCCGGGTGCAGCACCTCCAGCGGCTCCGGGAACGGCGAGAGCAACCGCTCCGGCTCGGTGAGCAGCAGCCGCAGCTGCGCCCGGGAGGAGTCGTCGCCGGAACCGAGGCTGGTCACGACCGGCCCGTGCACCGAGGACCAGCCCAGCCGGGCGGCGAGCGCCTGGTGCAGCGCGGTGACGTCGGAGAACCCCACGAGCACCTTGGGGCCGACCCGGGCCACCGCGGCCCAGTCCACCAGGTCCAGCATCCGCTGGACGCCGTAGCCGCCCCGGGCACAGACGACCCCGCGCACGCCCGGGTCGAGCAGCGCCGCCTGCAGGTCCGCGGCGCGGTGCTCGTCGGCGGCGGCGAGGTAGTCGAGGTGCTGGTCCCGGCCGAGCACGTGCGACCCGGCCCGGACCTCGAAGCCCCAGCCCTCGAGCACCGCGACGCCGGCGGCGAGCCGGTCCGCGGGGACCGGGCCCGCGGGCGCGACCACGGCCAGCCGGTCGCCGGGCTCGAGCCGGGGCGCCCGGAGCAGGGCGACGCCCGGCGCGGTCGGCCGGAGCGCCCCGCGCTGGCGACGCCGCAGCCCCGCCGCCCGCAGCCGGTCGATCAGCTCGCGGCTGCTGGCCGGCGTCGCCCCGGCGGCCACCACGTCGTGGTAGCGCTCGGCGGGCACGTCGTAGTGGTCGCCGTCGAAGCCGCGACGCGGCACCCCCAGGCCGGCCGCGAACCGGTGCAGCTCGGCGAAGGTCCAGTCGCTGGCCAGGTGCGACCACATCCGGCCGTGCCCGGGGGCGTTCGGCGGGTCGATGAGCAGCGTCACCCGGCGGACCTGCCGGCCTCGAGCCGTTCGACGTGGGCCACCGCGTCGTCGACCAGCATCCGCCAGGACCGGACGTGGCCGGCGTCGACGTACGCCTTCTGCCACGAGCCGCCGGGCCGGACGGAGGTCGCCACCTGGAACTGCCGGATCCCGGCCCGGACCAGCCAGGGCACGTGCTCGCCGCGCAGCCCGCCGGACGCCATCACCAGCGCCGCCACCCCGGGCGAGGCCGCGGCCCGCGCGGTGAGGTCGTCGAGGCCGCTGTCGAGGCCGAGCACCGAGCCGGCGGTGAGGACGGCGTCCAGGCCGGGCAGCCGGCTCACCTCGCGCCAGGCGCGCGCAGTCTCCAGGGCGTCGTCGAAGACCCGGTGGAAGGTCCACGGCAGCCCGGGCAGCTGCCCGGCGAGGTGCGCGCAGACCTCGACGTCGACCTCGAGCTGGTCGTCGAGGAAGCCGAAGGCGACGCCCTCCGCCCCGACCGAGCGGTAGCTCTCGGCCAGCCCGACCAGCCGCACCAGCTCCGCGCCGGTGGTCGTCGAGGAGGAGCTGAGCCGCAGCACCACCCGGACCGGCAGCTCGGTCTCCCTGCACACCGACGAGACCAGGGCCGGCTCCGGGGAGGTGCCGCCGAGCTCCGGATCGGCCAGCAGCAGCACCCGGTCGGCGCCGCCCTCGTCGGCGCCAGGCACGTCGCGCGGGTGCAGCACGACGACCTCCAGCAGCGGTGCCCGGTGCGGACGGGGCTGGTCGGTCTGGGGCGGCGTGCTCACAATGGACATCGTGACATCCGACGACGCCCGACCCGACGCTCTGCTCTCCGCCCGAGCCCTCGTGTTGCACGACCTCGAGATCACCGGCGCCGCGAACGCCGAGTCGGTCTCGGCGCTCGAGGCGGCGGTGACCACCCGGCGGTGGTGGACCTCGCAGTGGGAGGAGGGCCGCACCTACGTCGCCGGCCTGGTCGCCCAGGACGTCCAGGACGCCCTGCTCGACCAGGCCGGGAGGTGGCCGCTGTGCCACGCCTGCGACGAGCTGGACCCGCACGCGCTGTACATCCACCCCGAGCTCGGCGGCCCGGACCCGACCTGGGTCTGCGAGCACTCCGGCATCGCCGTGGCGCCGCTCGGAGGGCTCACCCGCTGACCCGCTCGAGCGCGGTGGCCACGAACGCCGGACCGTCACAGGTCACGGTGAGCCGGAGCGGAGCGCCCCGCTGCAGCATCGCCACCACGTCGTCGGCCGGGGGTACGTCGACCCCCCGCGGCAGCCGGACCGGCAGCGTGACGGCGGCGAACGCCGGCGGCACGACCGGCGACGGTCCCTGCACCACGACGGTGATCCGGGCCGGCGCGCGCACGTCGCCGTCGAAGCGGACCTTCGCGCGCTGCTCGACCCCGGTCCACGCACCGGTCAGGGTGAGCGGCGCGTCCAGGTCGCAGCGCACGGCCTGTCGGGCCCGGGTCAGGAACTCGGGCGCCGTCTTCGCCTCCTCGTCGATCCACACCTGTCCGTCGGACAGGACCGCGACCCCGGGGTCGACCCCCGGCACGGCCCGCACGGTCGACTCGTAGGTCTCGGCCGCGCCGCCGCCGTCGTCGCAGCCCGGGTGCACGCCGGTGCCCAGGACCTTCCCGGGGCGCAGCTCGGCCCCCTCCCCCAGGCTGCCGTCGCCGAGGTAGCGGTGGCCGGCGAAGTCCAGCAGCGCGACGCACTTGGCCTCGCCGGTCCCGCCCGGGTCCGGCGGTCCGGTGAGCAGCGGGACGGCGACGGCCACCGACGCCGCGACCAGGCCGGCGCCCACGAGGCCGACGGTCAGTCGCCGGCTCCTGGGCCGGCGACCGGGCCCGCGCCCGTGCCGGCTGCCGTGCGGCGCACCTGCCGGCTCCGGGGTGGGTGGCTGCGCGAGGACGGCACCGGGGGCGAAACCGGGAGCCGTCGCGGCGGCCTGGTGCAACCGCCGGCGCAGCAGCTGCTCCACCTCGGCGGTGGAGCGGTCGGTCTCAGGCATCGTCGTCCTCCTCGTGCCCCGCCCAGGTCAGGTCGGCGCGCAGCGTGGCGAGGGCGCGAGCCACCAGGCTGCGCACCGTCGCCTGCCGGCAGCCGAGCACCTCGGCGATCTGCTGGTCCGGGCAGTCCTCGTAGTAGCGGAGCACCACCGCGGCGCGCTGCCGCGACGAGAGCCTGGCCATCGCGCCCCAGAGCGCGTCGCGGTCCTCCACGACCGTGCTCGCCGGCGGCGCCTCCAGCGGCGCCCGGCCGGACCGGGTCAGCGCCCGCAGGTGGGCCGCCGCCCTTCGGCCGCCACTGCGGTGCAGGTTGACCAGCGACCGCCGCGCGAACGCCTCCGGGTTGTCGATGCCGTCCAGCCCCCGCTTCGTCAGTTGCAGCAGCACCGTCTGCACCAGGTCCTGGGCGTCGTGCGCCGACCCCGTGAGCAGGTAGGCGAAACGCGTCAGCGCCTGCCCGTCCGCCGCGGCGTAGCCCGCGAGATCACCCGGCGGCGACCCGCTCACGCCCACTTCCCCGATGACGTCCACACCCCTTCGACGCACGAGCGGCCGAACTTGTTGCACCAGTGTCGGGCCCCGGTGCTCCGCAGCCGGCCGGACACGGCGACGGCCCCGTCCCCACCTGCGCGGTGGGGCGGGGCCGTCGTCGGGACTGCCCGGGGTCGCTCAGCGTCTGCGCAACCACCGGACCAGGACCGCCAGCACGACGAGCGCGGCGAGCCCCTGCTTCCAGTACGCCTTCGCCAGCACCGGGAGCACCGTCGCGCCGAGGTTGAGCGCGTCGTCGCCCTGGTGCTGCACCGGCACCCGGCGGGTCGCCGTCGGGACCTCGGCCACGCCGAGCGGCGGCGCGGTCGTCTCCGCACCGGGTGCCGCCCCGTCGGCGCTCGGAGCGGCTGCGGTGGGACCCGGGACGGTGGCCGGCCCGGGGGCTCCCGCGGCCGCCGTACCCTCCGCCGGCACCTCCTCGGGAGCCGCGCCCACGGTGCGCTCCAGGCAGTCGACGAACTGCTGGAGCAGCTTGTCGCTGACGTCCTGGATCACGCCGCGCCCGAACTGGGCGGGCTTGCCGGTGATGGACAGGTCGGTGACCACCACGATCTCGGTGGCATCGCCACTGGCCACGACGACCTCGGCGAACGAGGCCGTCACGGTGGCGCCGGCCGTCCCGTTGCCGCGCTTGTCCTTGCCCTTGGCCTCGACGACGAAGCGGTGGGCCGCCTCGTCCTTCTCCAGGAACGAGCCGGTGCCGGCGTACACCAGCGCGATCGGCCCGAGCTTGACCTTGCAGGTGCCCTTGAAGTCGTCGCCGGCGACCTCGGTGACGGTCGCCCCCGGGAAGCAGCCCGCCACCGACTCGATGTCGTTGAAGGCCGCCCAGGTCGTGTCCAGGCTCGCCGGGACGGTGAACCGATGGGTCAGGTCCACGCCGCGATCACGCTCCCGCAGCCGCGAGCACGGCCCGCCGGGTGAGCACGGTCGCGAGGTGCCGGCGGTAGTCGGCGTCGCCGTTGAGGTCCGAGGGCGGGTGGGTGCCCTCGGCGGCCGACGCAGCTGCCGCGCGTACGGCCTCGTCGGTGGCCTGCTGGCCGACCAGCGCCTGCTCCACCGCCCGGGCCCGCAGCGGCGTGGAGCCCATGTTGGTCAGGCCGACCCGGGCCTCGGCGATCGTGCTGCCCTCGAGCCGGACCGCCGCCGCGACCGCGACGATCGGCCACTGGTGCGCGACGCGCACGAACTTCTCGTAGTGCGCCCCCCACCCGGACCGCTTCGGGAGCCGGACCTCGGTGAGGATCTCGTCCTCGGCGAGCGCGGTGGTGAACAGGTCGACGAAGAAGTCCTCCGCCGACACGGTCCGGGTGCCGCCCTGGCCGGCGATGACGAACTCCGCGTCCAGCGCGAGCGCCGGGGCGCCGAGGTCGCCGGCCGGGTCGGCGTGCGCGAGCGCGCCGCCGAACGTGCCCCGGTGCCGCACCTGTGGGTCGGCGACCTCGGCCACCGCCTTGCTGATCAGCAGCGCGTGCTCGCGGACCAGCGGGTCGGTCTGCACCTCGCTGTGCGGGGTCATCGCGCCGATGACGATCGCGTCGCCGTCGTCGCGGATCCCGCGCAGCGACTCGATCCTGCCCAGGTCGATGACGAGCTCCGGCGCGTTGAGCCGCATCCGCAGCACCGGCATCAGGCTCTGGCCGCCGGCCATGATCTTGGCCTCGTCGCCGCCCTCGGCGAGCGCCGACAGCGCCTCCTCGACGGTCGCGGGGGCCACGTAGTCGAACTTGGCGGGGATCACTGGTCGGCTCCTTCTCCGGCGCCTGCGGCACCGGCGCTGCGGTCGGCTACGTCCTGCTCGTCGAAGTGCGGTGCCGCCCCACCCGGGGTCGGCGTCGCGCCGCCCGCGTCCTTGCTGTGGATGGCCTTGTAGATCCGCGCGGGAGTGCACGGCATCTGTACGTCGTTGACGCCGAAGTGCCGGATCGCGTCGACGACCGCGTTGACCACGGCCGGGGTCGAGGCGATGCAGCCGGCCTCCCCGACGCCCTTGGTGCCGAGCGTGTTGCTCGTCGCGGGGGACGTGGTGTGCGCGGTGTCGAAGCTGATCGTGTCGGCGGCGGTCGGCACGAGGTAGTCCACGAACGACGCGGACACCAAGGTGCCCGACTCGTCGTGCACGGCCTCCTCCCACAGCGCCTGGGCGATCCCCTGGACGAGTCCGCCGTGCACCTGCCCCTCGACGATGAGCGGGTTGACGATGTTGCCGATGTCGTCGACGGCGACGTACTTGCGCATCTTCACGCCGCCGGTCTCGGTGTCGATCTCCACCGCGCACAGGTGCGTGCCGTGCGGGAAGGAGAAGTTCACCGGGTCGAAGGTCGCCTCGGAGTCCAGCGACGGCTCCACGCCGTCGGGCAGGTTGTGCGCGGCGAACGCGGCGAGCGCGATCTCACCGATCGCCAGGCCCTTGTCAGTGCCCTTGACGGTGAACCGGCCGCCGGAGAACTCCACGTCGTCGGCCGAGGCCTCGAGCAGGTGGGCCGCGATCGGCTTGGCCTTCTCGATCACCTTGTCGGCGGCGCGTATCAGCGCCTCGCCCCCGACCACCAGCGACCGGGAGCCGTAGGTGTCCATGCCCTTGTGGGAGATCTGGGTGTCGCCGTGCAGCACCTCGACGTCCTCGAACGCGACGCCGAGCCGGTCCGCGACGATCTGCGACCAGGCCGTCTCGTGGCCCTGGCCGTGCGGGGAGACGCCGGTGACGACCTCGACCTTGCCGGTGGGCAGCATGCGGATCGCTGCGTTCTCCCAGCCGCCGGCGCCGTAGTTCAGCGAGCCGAGCACCCGGGAGGGAGCCAGGCCGCACATCTCGGTGAAGGTCGAGATGCCGAGCCCGAGCTGCACCGGGTCGTTTGCCTCGCGGCGCCGCTTCTGCTCGGCGCGGAGCTCGTCGTAGCCGAACATCTCCTTCGCCTTGGCGGTGGCGGCCTCGTAGTTGCCGGAGTCGTACTCCAGGCCGCACACCGAGGTGAACGGGAACTCCTCGTGCTTGATCCAGTTCTTCTCGCGGATCTCCAACGGGTCGACGCCGACCTCGACGGCCAGCTCGTCCATCAGCCGCTCGATCGCGAACGTCGCCTCCGGCCGGCCGGCGCCGCGGTAGGCGTCGGTCAGCGTCTTGTTGGTGTAGAGGTTCGTGCAGTTGAACTGGTACGCCGGGAACTTGTAGATCGCGTTGAACATGAACGCGCCGAGGATCGGGACCCCGCCGCCGACCGTGCCGGCGTACGCGCCGAGGTCGGCGAGCAGGTCGACCTTCAGCGCGGTGACGGTGCCGTCCTTGGTGGCGGCCAGCGTCAGCGTCTGCCACTGGTCACGACCGTGGTGGGCGGCCATCAGGGACTCGGAGCGGGTCTCGGTGAACTTGCAGGGCTTGCCGGTGCGCCGCGAGGCGAGGACGGTGATGACCTCCTCGGGGACGAACTGGAGCTTGCCGCCGAAGCCGCCGCCGACGTCGGGGGCGATGACCCGGATCTTGCTCTCGGGGATGCCCAGCACCACAGCGAGGAAGAACCGGGTGACGTGCGGGATCTGGGTCGAGGACCACAGCGTCAGCTGCTCCCCGGTCGGGTCGCTCACGAACGAGCGCGGCTCCATGAAGGCGGGGATCAGCCGCTGCTGGCGGTACTCCCGCTCTATCACGATGCCGTTGGCCCGGGCCTCCTCGATGGCCGCGTCCACGCCGCTGCCGGTGCCGGCGTTCTCGGAGTCGAACTGCCAGAACGCGGACTTGTTGGTGCCCAGGTCGGGATGGGCGAGGACCGTGTCCTTCGCCGCCTCCTTGAGGTCGAGGGCCGCGGGCAGCTCCTCGTAGTCGACGTCGACGAGCTCGGCGGCGTCACGGGCCTCGGCGGCGGAACGGGCGACCACGACCGCGACGATCTCGCCGGCGAACGCGACCCGGTCGACCGCGATCGAGGGGTGCACGGGCGACTTCTGGTCCGGCGTGATGTTCCACGCGGTCGGCAGCCCGCCCTGCTCGTCGGCGACGTCGGCCCCGGTGATCACCGTGACCACGTTGGTGGCGGCCAGCGCCTCGGAGGTGTCGACGGAGAGGATCTTGGCGTGCGCGTAGGGGCTGCGCACCATCGCCAGGTGCAGCATGCCGGGCAGCTGGATGTTGTCGGTCCACTTGGTGCGACCGGTGATCAGCCGCTGGTCCTCCTTGCGGCGGCGGGCCTTGCCGACCTCGGCGGTGGGCGCGCCGTCCTGCTCGGTGCGGTCGTCGGTCATCGTCATGACGTCGCCCCCGCGCTCGACCCGGCGGCGCTCTGCACGGCCTTCACGATGTTGTGGTAGCCGGTGCACCGGCACAGGTTGCCCTCGAGACCCACCCGGATCTCCTCCTCGGAGGGGTGCGGGTTGTCGTTGAGCAGGTCGATCGACTGCATGATCATGCCCGGCGTGCAGTAGCCGCACTGCAGGGCGTGGCACTCGTGGAACGCCTTCTGCACCGGGTGCAGCTCGCCGTCGTGGGCCAGGCCCTCGACGGTGGTGACCTCGTGCCCGTCGGCCTGGACGGCCAGCATGTTGCAGGACTTCACGCTCTTGCCGTCGAGGTGGACGGTGCAGGCGCCGCAGTTGCTGGTGTCGCAGCCCACCACGGTGCCCACCTTGCCGAGGCGTTCACGCAGGTAGTGGACGAGAAGCATGCGTGGCTCGACGTCGTCGGTGTACGACGCCCCGTCGACGGTGACGTTGATCTGGGTCATGTAGCGGCGCTCCCTGAGGGTCCGGTCAGTGTGACGGAGCCGACACTAGGGAGTCAGGGTTGGCGGAAGGTTGGCTCAGCCCCCGGAGGCGGCGAGCCGGCCCTTCAGCAGCGCCCGGGCCGGGTGCCGGTCCTCCCCCAGCGCGGCCAGCGCCACCTCGATCACCTCGGTGTCGTAGGGCGCGAGCGCGGTGTAGCGGATCACCGCGTGCGGCTGCGGGTCGGCCAGCAGCGCCTCGCGCACGGCGACGGCGACGTAGTCGGCGAGCTCGGCGAGCGCCGGCGAGTTGGTGCCGGGGAAGAGGTCGCCGCCGTACGCCTCGACCGCGGCCGCCACCTGCCCGCGGCCGATCAGGTCCAGGACCGTGTCGACGTCGGTGCGCGCGGCCAGCGTGAGCCGGTAGGGCCGCGAGGCCAGCCGGCCGCCCAGGGCCGAGCGCAGGTGCGAGACCTCCGCCTTCAGCGTGGACAGGGTGACCGCCTTCTCGCCGTAGACCAGCGCGTGCAGCTGCTCCAGCGAGAGTCCCTCCGGGTGCAGCGCGAGCAGCGCGAGGATCTCGGTCTGCCGGCGGTTCAGCAGCAGCCGCCTGCCGTCGAGGCGGGCCTCGGCGGTGCCGAGCAGGGTCAGGCTCAGACCCGGGGACTCCGTGGCCGGGGCGGGCGACGGCGACACCGCGGAGGCGGGCCGTCCCGCCGGCGTCGCGCCCGCCGGGCCGGCGCTCCAGCCGACCGCCGTCGTCGGCAGGGCGTTCTCGATGAGCCGGGCCATCACCCGCGCGGTCGCCAGCCCGATGGGGTGGGTGCGGTCCCAGGTGGTGGAGAGGTCGATGACGCCGAGCAGCTGCCCGGTCAGCGGGTCGTGCACCGGCGCGGCCCAGCACACCCAGTTGTGCACGATCGGGGCGTAGTGCTCGGCGCTGAAGACCATCGAGGCCCGGTCGGTGCGCAGCGCCAGGTCGAGCGCGTTGGTGCCGACGCTGGACTCGTCCCAGCGGCCGCCCGCGACGAAGTTGACCGTCTCCGCCTTGCGGCGCATCACCCGGCCGCCGTACGTCCACAGGATCCGGGTGTCGGGGTCGGTGACCGCGACGACGAGGTCGCCGTCCTCGGCGGTCCGGCGCAGCTCGTCCTCGATGCGTGCGACCGCCACCTGCAGCGGGGACCCGTTCCAGAACGCGGTGGTGTCGGACTCGTCGGCCAGCGGGGCCTCGGTGACGTCGCGTCGGACCGCGACGCCGGAGCGCTCCCAGCTGCGCAGGATCTCCGGGCGCACCATCGCCGCGAGCGCGTCGCCCTGCTCGACGAAGGCGGTCCAGGCGCGCACGGCATCGAGCCGCCGGCCGTGCAGCTGCTCGCGTGATCGGTTCATGCGCTCCCCAGGTGGGTGTGTCCGCCGTCACGCTAGCCGAGGGCTGGTGATCGGCATACGGGAAACCTCGGGTGCCGGTATCGCCGGGTCAGTGGTGGATCCGGTCCTCCAGCTCCGAGAGCCGCTCGCCACGGCCGCCCCACTGCAGCGCGATGATCTCCGCGGCGATGCTCACCGCGGTCTCCTCGGGGGTCCGGGCCCCCAGGTCCAGGCCGATCGGTGAGGAGAGCCGGGCCAGCTCGGCGTCGGTCAGCCCGGCCTCGACCAGCCGCTCCAGCCGGTCCTCGTGCGTGCGGCGCGACCCCATCGCACCGACGTACCCGACCTCGGGCAGGCGCAGCGCGACCTCGAGCAGCGGGACGTCGAACTTCGGGTCGTGGGTGAGGACGCACAGCACGGTACGGCGGTCGATCCGGCCGGCCTCGGCCTCCGCCCGGAGGTACTTGTGCGGCCAGGTCACCACGACCTCGTCGGCCGCCGGGAAGCGCGAGTTCGTCGCGAACACCGGCCGGGCGTCGCAGACGGTCACGTGGTAGCCGAGGAAGTTGCCGATCCGGGCGACCGCGGCCGCGAAGTCGATGGCGCCGAAGACCAGCATCCGCGGCGGCGGCGCGAACGCCCAGACGAACACCCGCATGCCCTCGCCGCGCCGCTCCCCCTCGGGGCCGTAGGTGAGCGTCTGGTGGTGCCCGGCGGCGAGCAGCCCGCGTACGTCGTCGACCACGGCGGCGTCCGCACGCTCGCTGCCGAGCGACCCCTCGACCTCCGGGGCGCCGTCGGCGGGCGTCACGGGGCGGACCACCACCCGGGCGCCGATCCGGGCCGGGTCGGGGTGCTCGACGACGGTGGCCACCGCGACCGGCCGGCCGGCCTCGATGTCGTCGGCGACGCGCCCCAGCCAGGGGAAGGTCTGCTGGCTCACCTTCTCCACGAAGACGTCGAGGATCCCCCCGCAGGTGAGCCCGACCGCGAAGGCGTCGTCGTCGCTGACGCCGTACCGCTTCAGCACCGGCTCGCCGCTGCCGACCACCTCCTGCCCGAGGTCGTAGACGGCACCCTCGACGCAGCCGCCGGAGACGGAGCCGACCGCCTCGCCGGCGGGGCCGACCAGCATGCTGGCGCCCGGCGGCCGGGGGCGGAGCGGAACGTCGCGATCACCGTCCCCATGCCGACGGTCTCGCCGGCGCGCCACCAGCGCATCAGCTCGGGAAGCACCTCACGCATGGGCCACCACCTCGATCAGGTCCTCGAACGTCGCCAGCGAGTGACCGGCGACGAAGTCGTCAACGTGGGCGAGCGACGCCACGATTCCCGCCTGCACCGGCTGGTAGCCGGCCTTGCCGACGTGCGGGTTCACCCAGACCACCCGGTGGGCCAGCGAGTGCAGCCGGCGCATCTGCTCGCCGAGCAGCGTGGTGTCGCCGCGCTCCCAGCCGTCGCTGAAGATCACGACCACCGCGCCGCGGGCCAGCCCGCGCTGGCCCCACCGGTCGAGGAAGATCTGCAGCGTCTCGCCGAGCCGGGTGCCGCCGGACCAGTCCGGCACCGTCTCGCCGGCCGCCACGATCGCCCGCTCCGGGTCCCGCAGTCCCATCGCCCGGGTGATCCGGGTCAGCCGGGTGCCGACGGTGAACGTCTCGACCCGTCCCTTGGCACCCTGGTCGCGGGCGGCCGAGCTGAACCGGTGCGCGAGCCGCAGCAAGGCGTCGGCGTACGGGCTCATCGAGCCGGACACGTCCAGCAGCAGCACCACCCGGCGCGGCCGCTGGGTGCGGCGTCGCCAGGCGATCTCGGCCGGCTCGCCCATCCGGGACAGCATCAGCCGCAGGGTCCGGTCGGCGTCGACCCGACCCCGGTGCCAGGGCAGCTGCCGGTGCGCCCGGCGCATCGGGGTGCGCGGGCGCAGGGTCTCGAAGAGCGCGGCCAGCCGGCCCTTGTCCAGCGGGCTCATCCCGTCGATGTCGCGGTGCCGCAGCACCTCGTTGCCGCTGGCGGTGGCCCGCAGCGGGTCGGTGTCGTCCTCCTCGCCGGCACCTCCCCGGTCGGTCTCCTCGAGGGCGGCCTGGGCGACGGGCGGCCGCTCGGGCGGGCGGCTCTTCTCGCCGGGCCGGTCCTTGCCCTGGAACCAGGCGGTGAAGACCTGGTCGAACCGGTCGAGGTCGTCGGGCCCGGAGCAGAGCGTGGCGCGGCCGGCCCAGTACGTCGCCCGCTGGTCGCCGAGGTCGACGAGGGCGGTCGCCCGCAGGAAGGTCTGGGCGCGGTCCATCGTGACCGGCACACCGGCGGCGCGCAGCGCCCGGGCGAAGCCGAGCAGCAGCTCGTCCGGCGCGTGCACCAGCTCGGCGGCGCGTTCCATCAGGCCAGCATCCGGTCCAGGGCCTGACGGACCCGCTGGGCGTCCTCGCGGTACTTCACGACCGCGCCGAGCGTGGCGGCGGCCGCGGCGACGTCGAGCTGCTCGGTGCCCAGCCGGTGCAGCGCCCGGGCCCAGTCGAGCGTCTCGGCGACGCCCGGCGGCTTGAGCAGCGCCTCGCCGTCGCGCAGCCGCTGCACCACCCGCACCACCTGCTCGGCGAGCGTCTGCGACACCTCGGGGGCCCGGGTCCGGACGATCTGCACCTCACGGTCCAGCCCGGGGTGCTCCACCCAGTGGTAGAGGCAGCGCCGCTTGAGCGCGTCGTGGATCTCGCGGGTCCGGTTCGAGGTCAGGAACACCACCGGCGGGGTGGCCGCGGTGATCGTGCCGAGCTCGGGGATGCTCACCTGGTAGGTCGAGAGCACCTCGAGCAGGAACGCCTCGAACTCGTCGTCGGCGCGGTCCACCTCGTCGACGAGCAGCACCGCGGGAGCCTCGCGCAGCGCCTGCAGCACCGGCCGGGCGAGCAGGAACCGCTCGTCGAACAGCGAGGACTCGGCCTGCGCCACGTTCGTCGCGGTCCCCGCGGCCTCCAGCGCGCGCAGGTGCAGGATCTGGCGCGGGAAGTCCCAGTCGTAGAGAGCCTGGGTCGCGTCGATGCCCTCGTAGCACTGCAGCCGGATCAGCGGGATCTCCAGGGCCGCCGCCACGGCCTCGGCCAGGGCGGTCTTGCCGGTGCCCGGCTCCCCCTCGAGCAGCAGCGGTCGCTGCATGTGCAGCGCGAGCCAGACGATGGTGGCGAGCGACTCGTCGGCGAGGTAGCCGGTCGCCCCCAGTCGCCGGACCAGGTCCGCGACGTCCTCGGGGACGTGCACGGAGCCGTCCGGCTCGGCCTGCGTGGGGGTGGGGCTCGCGGTCATGCTGGTGAGAGTACCCACGGCCGCCCACCCCGGGTCCCGGTCCGCGTCAGGCCAGGTCGCCGGGACGGTCCACGTCGCGGCCGGTGGCCAGGTCCCCGCACTCCACGAGCCGCACCGGCCGCTGCGCCAGGTAGTCGCGGGCGCCGCGGTCCCCGCGGGCGGCCTCCGCGATGCCCGCCCAGTGCGCCCGGCCCAGCAGCACCGGGTGCCCCGGCTCGCCGCCGTACGCCGCCCGGGCCAGCGTGTCCGCGCCGGCCCCGCCGGCGAGGAGCCGTCCGACCACGTCCGCGGTGACGTCCGGCAGGTCGACCAGGGTGACCAGGACCGCGACCGGGCCGCCTGCCTGCCCGGCACCGAGGGCGGCGAGCCCCTGGCGCAGCGACGCCCCCATCCCTTCGTCCCAGTCGCCGGCACGGACCACGGTGACGGCGGGGTCGCCGGTCCAGCCGGCCTCGTCGAGCAGCGCCACCGCCTCGTCGGCGGCGGCGCCGAGCACCACCGTGACGCTCGCGCAGCCGCCCTCCAGCAGCAGCCCGACCGCCCGGTCGAGGAACGGCACGCCGCGGGCGTCGCGCAGCTGCGCCTTGGGCAGCCCCATCCGGCGCCCGGCGCCCGCGGCGAGCAGCAGCCCGGCGACCTCCCGGCCGGCAGCGCTCACGCGCCGACCCGTCCGGACGCCGCGGCGGCGGCCACGCCCTCCATGTCCCGCAGCGCGCGCAGCACGTTGCCGGACCCGAGCTGCGCCAGCTCCGGCTCGGACCAGCCGCGTCCGCGCAGCTCCTCGAACAGCAGCGGGTAGCCGGAGACGTCCTCCAGCCCCGCCGGGAAGCCGCTGGCACCGTCGTA
This sequence comes from Nocardioides mesophilus, assembly GCF_014395785.1. Classification (GTDB taxonomy): domain Bacteria; phylum Actinomycetota; class Actinomycetes; order Propionibacteriales; family Nocardioidaceae; genus Nocardioides_B; species Nocardioides_B mesophilus. The sequence goes on from NZ_CP060713.1 coordinate 1,109,359, forward strand.
GTCGCCGCCGAGCCCGACGTGCTCCAGGCCGGCCACCTCCCGCACGTGCTCCACGTGGTCGGCCACCGCGGCGACCGGCGGCGGGGGCGGCGCGAGGTGGCGGCGCTCGTCGAGGACCGGGTCGACGTGCTCGAACCGGCGCGGGTCCAGGCCCCGGGAGGCGACCACGTCGAGCGCCTCGAAGAACCAGTCGGCCCAGGCCTGGCTGACGAAGAACGACACGAAGCTCACCATGGCGACGCCGCCGTTGCCGGCCAGCGAGACCAGGACGTCGTCGGGGACGTTGCGCGGATGGTCGGTCACCGCCCGCGCGGAGCTGTGGCTGAAGATCACCGGCGCCGTCGTGGTCGCCAGCGCGTCGCGCATCACCGCGTCGGAGACGTGCGAGAGGTCCACGAACATGCCGAGCCGGTTCATCTCGGCGACGACGTCGCGGCCGAACGCCGACAGGCCGCCGAGCACCGGGGCGTCGGTGGCGGAGTCGGCCCACGGGGTGTTCTCGTTGTGCGTCAGCGTCAGGTAGCGGGCGCCGCGGCGGTGCATCTCGCGCAGCACCTCGAGCGAGGAGTCGATCGAGTGGCCGCCCTCCATGCCGATCAGCGAGGCCACCCGCCCCGAGGCCACGGCCGCCTCCACCTGCGCGGCGCTGGTGCACAGCGCCAGGTCGTCGGGGAAGGACGCGGCGAGCGCGTGCACGAAGTCGATCTGCTCGTGCGTCGCGCGTACGGCGGCCTCGCCGGTCAGCGAGCAGGGCACGAACACGGACCAGAACTGGCCGCTCACCCCACCGCTGCGCAGCCGGGGCAGGTCGGTCTGCAGCCGCGGCTCACCGGTGCCCAGCGACAGCGCCGAGAGGTCGTAGCCGCAGAGCTCGCGCACCGCCCAGGGCAGGTCGTTGTGGCCGTCCAGGACGCCGATCCGGGCCGGTCGGGAGGGAGCGGTCATGCGTTGCGGGTGACCGGCTGGTTGGGCCGCGAGAGCGGCACCCACAGCGTGTAGCGGTCGGCGCGGAAGGTGGAGCGGGAGACCTCGATGGCGATGTTGCCGGCGAAGGCGCGGCGGGCGATCCGCAGCACCGGACCGCCGGGCGTGATGCCGAGCAGCTCGGCCTCCTCGGGCCGGGCCGCGGTGGCGTCGACCGAGTCCTCGCCCCAGGTGGGCAGCAGGTCGCGCCGCTGCAGCTCGGCGTAGAGGCTCTCCGGCAGCGGCTGCTCGAGGAAGTTGGGCACGATGCTGTCGGCGAGGTAAGCGTCCTCGATGCACATCGGGGTGCCGTCGGCGAGCCGGAGCCGCTGCCAGTGCACGACCTTGTCGCCCTCCTCGATCTCGAGGGCACGGGCGACGCCCGGTCCGGCGGCCTCCATCCGGGCCAGCAGCGTGCGGGAGCCGGGGGCCATGCCGCGCCGGCCCATCTCCTCGGTGTAGCTGGACAGCCGCACCTGGACGTCGATCTTCGCGCGGGCCACGAAGGTGCCGCGCCCGGGCACGCGCTCGAGGAGTCCCTCGGAGACCAGGGCGTCGAGGGCCTGCCGCACCGTCATCCGGGCAACCCCGAAGTGCTGCACCAGCTCGCGCTCGGACGGCGCGGGGCTGCCCGGCTCGGCACCCTGGATCAGCCCACGGACGTACTCGCGGACCTGCACGTGCTTGTGGACCTGTCGAGGTCGCTCCGGCGTCGTCACGTCGGCCATCGCACCTCCCCTCGGCCTCGTCCTGCTCACCATAGCCAATCGGCGAGCACCTGCGTCGTGATGATCGACACGAGGCCGAGGGGGCGGGGCGACTTGCCCCCTATTCGGTGGCGATGGCCTGCAGCACGTCGAGCCGCGCGGCCCGGCGGGCCGGCAGGACCGCGGCCAGCACCCCGACCAGGCCGGCCGCGACGACGTACAGCAGCAGCTGCCAGCCGGGCACCACCAGGACCTCGAGGCCGTCGTCGCGCAGCGACGACATCAGCGCGACGCCGAAGACGATGCCCATGCCCACGCCGAGGACCGCACCGAGGACCGCGATCACCACGGCCTCGAGACGGATCATCCGGCGCAGCTGGGCGCGGCTCAGCCCGATCGCGCGCAGCAGGCCGACCTCCCGGGTCCGCTCGATCACCGACAGGGCGAGCGTGTTGACGATGCCGAGCACCGCGATCACCAGCGCCAGCCCGAGCAGGGCGTAGATGATCGTGAGCAGCTGGTCGATGGGCGCCCGCTGCTCCTCGGCGAACCCGGCCTGGTCCTTGACGGTCACCGTCGGCAGGTCGGCGGTCTGCTCCTCGATGGCGCGCTGCACCGCGAAGGCGTCGACGTTGTCCTTCAGGCCCACCAGCAGGTAGTTGTCGGCCGGCGCGAAGTCGGCGTTCTCGAGGGTCTTCAGCGTGGTGGTGAACGGCAGGAACAGCAGCGGGCTGTTGGAGTCGTAGATGCCGGTGACCTCCAGCCGCTCCTTGCCCGAGGGCAGCTTCAGCGTCACGGTGTCGCCGATCGCGAGGTCGTCGTCGGCGGCGCGCGACTCGCTGACCATCACGGTGCCGTCGCGCAGGTCCTCCACCGACCCCGAGACCATGCCCACGTCGGCGACCCGCTCCAGCGTCTTCGGCTCGATCCCCATCAGGCCCTGCCCGCCGCCGTCGAAGGAGGCGTTGGCGTAGCGCAGCCGGCTCACCACGGCGACCCCGTCGGTCTTGGCGATCCGGTCGGCGATCGTGGTGGAGAACGGCACGCCGACCACGTTGGAGACGACCAGGTCGGCGAAGAAGTTCTCCTTCACCGTCTGGTCGACGCTGGCCTTGGCCGAGGAGCCGAGGATCGACATCGTGGTGACCAGCGCCAGGCCGATCATCAGCGCCGAGGCGGTGGCGGCGGTGCGCCGCGGGTTGCGCAGCGCGTTCTGCCCGGCGAGGTTCCCCACCGTCCCGTAGACCCGGCGGTAGAGCACCGCGCCGGACGCCACCACGGGGCGGCTGATCACCGGCGCCGCGGCCGCGACGCCGAGCAGCACCGCGAGGATCCCGCCGCCGACCCACCAGCCCGGCCGGGGCACGTCGGCGTACAGCCCGGCGAGCATGGCGCCGGCGCCGGCCACGATCAGCACCGCGCCGAACAGCAGCCGCCGGCGCAGCGAGGACTCGGGCATCGCCACGTCGTCGCGCAGCGCGGCCACCGGCGCGATCCGCGCCGAGCGACGGGCGGGGACGTACGCCGCGGCCACCGTCACGAGCACCCCGACGACGTACGCCGCCAGCACCGTCCGCGGGGCGAAGACCAGCGACTGGCCGGACAGGTCGAGGCCGAAGGTCGCGAACAGCGTCCGGATGCCCATGGCCAGCAGCACGCCGAGGCCGAGGCCGATCGTGGCGCCGACGAAGCCGAGCACCACCGCCTCGAACAGCACCGAGCGGGTGACCTGGCGACGGGACGCGCCCAGGGCGCGCAGCAGCGCCAGCTCGCGGCTGCGCTGCGCGACCAGGATCGAGAAGGTGTTGACGATCAGGAAGCTGCCGACCACCAGCGAGATGCCGGCGAAGATCAGCAGGAACGTGCTGATGAAGGAGATCGCCTGCACCAGGTCGCTGGCGGACTCGTCGGCGGCCTTGTCCCCGGTGACCGCTTCGAAGCCGGCGGGCAGCCGGGCAGCCACGTTGTCGCGCAGCTCCGCCTGGCTGATCCCGTCGGCGGTCACCCAGGCGTCGTTGTAGACGTCCTTGCCGTCGACGAAGAGCTTCTGGGCGGTCGCGGTGTCGAAGATCGTGATCGTCGCGCCGTTGGTCGAGGCGCCGTCCCCGAAGCTGGCCGTGCCGACCAGGGTGGGTCGCAGCACCGGCTGCTTCCCCGAGGTGACGAGCTGGACGGTGTCGCCGATCAGGTAGCCGGCCTGCTCGGCGGTGCTCTCGTCGAGGACCACCTGCTTCGGGCCGGTGGGCTCGTGGCCGGCGGTGATCTCCAGCCCCTCGAGACCGTGCGCGGCCGGGGCGTCATTCCAGTTCAGGCCGATGCCGGGGGCGCCCTGCCCGCCGATGACCTTGCCGTCCTTGCCGACGACGAAGACGCCGAAGGAGGTCACGTTGCCGTCGGCGCGGGCCGCCCCGTCCACGGAGGCGAGGTCCTGCACCAGGGAGGCGGGAAGGGTCTTGGTGGTCGGGGTGCCGTCGTCGCTGCTGCCGCCGACCGGGCGGACGACCACGTCGCCGACCGAGGAGGCGAAGATCGCGTCGAAGGAGCGGGCGAGGGTGTCGGTGAAGATCATCGAGCCGGCCACGAACGCGACGCCGAGGACGATGGCGAACGTGCTCATGAGCAGGCGCAGCTTGCGCCCGAGCAGGCTCTTCCAGGCAGCTTTCAGCATCAGCGCTGCTCCGCCGGGTCGGTGGCCGCGCGGTCGAGCTGCCGGGCGTCCATGTGCGCCATCCGGGCCAGCACGGTCTCGCGGTCGGGGTGGCGCAGCTCGTCGACGACCTTGCCGTCGGCGAGGAAGACCACCCGGTCGGTGTAGGCGGCCGCGACCGGGTCGTGGGTGACCATCACGATCGTCTGGCCGAACTCGTCGACGGAGCGGCGCAGCAGGGTCAGCACCTCGGCGCCGGAGCGGGAGTCGAGGTTGCCGGTGGGCTCGTCGGCGAAGACGATCGAGGGACGGCTGGCCAGGGCCCGGGCGACGGCGACGCGCTGCTGCTGGCCGCCGGAGAGGGCGTTGGGCCGGTGGTCGAGCCGGTCGCGCAGCCCGACGGTGTCGATGACGGTGGCGTACCAGTCGGGGTCCGGCTTGCGCCCCGCGATCGACAGCGGCAGCAGGATGTTCTCCTCCGCGGTCAGGGTCGGCACCAGGTTGAAGGACTGGAAGACGAAGCCGATCTGGTCGCGCCGCAGCCGGGTCAGCTCCTTGTCCTTGAGCCGGGAGATCTCGGTCTCGCCGACGAAGACCGACCCGCTGGTCGCGGTGTCCAGCGCGGCGCAGCAGTGCATCAGGGTGGACTTGCCCGAGCCGGAGGGGCCCATGACAGCGGTGAACTCGCCGCGGTGCAGGTCGAGGGTGACGCCGTCGAGCGCACGCACCTCGGCCTGGCCGGAGCCGTAGATCTTGGTCAGGTTCAGCACGCGGGCCGCGTGGGTCTGGGTGAGGGTCTGCTCGGTCACGATGAGGTTCTGCCTTTCAGGGGTTCTCGGCGGGGCGCGGCGTCGGGCTCGTCGCCGCGGTTCTCCGTCACCCCCGAACCTAGGAGGTGGGTGGTGGCCTCCGACACCGGTTTACCGACTACTTCACCCCTGGTTCGTCCCTGGTTCGACCCTGACCGGACGAATACGACACCCTGGGTCTCATTCGCGCCGCTCCTAGAACACCTGTTCGAAGAGGCGTAGGCTGCCGGCCATGAGCGTGGACTTCCAGGCGTCCCTCTTCGACGACCTGCTCGGCGAGCCGGCGGCACCGGTCGGCGGCGCGCCGGCCGGGTTCGGCGACCTCGCCGCCGGCCTGCTGCGGCACCGGCTGGGCGCCGGCGCCTGGGTGGACGTGCGACCCGGCTGGGTCCGCGGGGCCGACGAGCTGTTCGCCCGGCTGGTGCGCGAGGTGCCGTGGCGGGCGGAGCGCCGGCAGATGTACGACCGGGTCGTCGACGTACCCCGGCTGCTGAAGTTCTACGACGCCCACGAGCCGCTGCCCGACCCGGTGCTCGCGCAGGCCCGCGAGCGGCTCAGCGCGCACTACGCCGAGGAGCTGGGCGAGCCGTTCACGACCGCGGGCCTCTGCTACTACCGCGACGGGCGCGACAGCGTCACCTGGCACGGCGACCGGATCGGGCGCAGCAACCGCCACGACACCATGGTCGCGATCGTCTCCCTCGGCGACGCGCGCCGGCTCTCGCTGCGGCCGCGGCCAGGCCACGCCACCGGCGAGCCGGTCTCGTTCCTGGTCGGGCACGGCGACCTGCTGGTGATGGGCGGCTCGTGCCAGCGCACCTGGGAGCACGCCGTCCTCAAGAGCACCCGCCCGGTCGGCCCCCGGGTCAGCATCCAGTTCCGCCCGCACAACGTCCGCTGACGAACGACAGGAGGCCCCGACCAGCCGGTCGGGGCCTCCTGCTTGCTGCGGGTGCTGCGGGTGCTGTGGTGCGGGGTGGGGCTGGACTCAGAAGTCCATGCCGCCCATGCCGCCGTCGCCGCCCGGCATGCCGGCCGGAGCCTTCTCCGGCTTGTCGGCCACGACGGCCTCGGTGGTGAGGAACAGCGCCGCGATCGAGGCTGCGTTCTGCAGCGCCGAGCGGGTCACCTTGGCGGGGTCGATGATGCCGGTGGCGATCATGTCGACGTACTCGCCGGTGGCAGCGTTCAGACCGTGACCGGCCTTCAGGTTGCGCACCTTCTCCGCCACGACGCCACCCTCGAGACCGGCGTTGATCGCGATCTGCTTCAGCGGGGCCTCGGAGGCGAAGCGCACGATCTGCGCCCCGGTGGCCTCGTCCCCCTCGAGGTCGAGCTTCTCGAACGCCTTGTCGGTGGCCTGGACGAGCGCCACGCCACCTCCGGCGACGATGCCCTCCTCGACGGCCGCCTTCGCGTTGCGAACGGCGTCCTCGATGCGGTGCTTGCGCTCCTTGAGCTCGACCTCGGTGGCCGCGCCGACCTTGATGACCGCAACACCGCCGGCCAGCTTGGCCAGGCGCTCCTGCAGCTTCTCGCGGTCGTAGTCGGAGTCGCTCTTCTCGATCTCGGCGCGGATCTGGTTGACCCGTCCGGCGATCTGGTCGCCGTCGCCGGCGCCCTCGACGATGGTGGTCTCGTCCTTGGTCACGACGACCTTGCGGGCCTGGCCGAGGAGCTCGATGCCGGTGCTCTCGAGCTTGAGGCCGACCTCCTCGGAGATGACCTGGCCACCGGTCAGGATCGCGATGTCCTGCAGCATGGCCTTGCGGCGGTCACCGAAGCCCGGAGCCTTGACGGCCACGGACTTGAAGGTGCCACGGATCTTGTTGACCACCAGCGTGGACAGAGCCTCGCCGTCGACGTCCTCGGCGAGGATCAGCAGCGGCTTGCCGGACTGCATGACCTTCTCGAGCAGCGGCAGCAGGTCCTTGACGTTCGAGACCTTCTGGTTCGCGATGAGGATGTAGGGGTCCTCGAGGACCGTCTCCATCCGCTCCGCGTCGGTGACGAAGTAGGCCGAGATGTAGCCCTTGTCGAACCGCATCCCCTCGGTGAGCTCGAGGTCGAGGCCGAAGGTGTTCGACTCCTCGACGGTGATGACGCCTTCCTTGCCGACCTTGTCCATCGCCTCGGCGATGATCTCGCCGACGGAGGAGTCCGCGGCGGAGATGGAGGCGGTGGAGGCGATCTGCTCCTTGGTCTCGACGTCCTTGGCCATGCCGAGCAGCTGCTCGGAGACGGCCTCGACGGCGGCCTCGATGCCGCGCTTCAGCGCCATCGGGTTCGCACCCGCGGCGACGTTGCGCAGGCCCTCGCGGACCATGGCCTGGGCCAGCACGGTGGCGGTGGTGGTGCCGTCACCCGCGACGTCGTCGGTCTTCTTGGCGACCTCCTTGACGAGCTCGGCCCCGATCTTCTCGTACGGGTCCTCGAGCTCGATCTCCTTGGCGATCGAGACACCGTCGTTGGTGATGGTGGGGGCGCCCCACTTCTTCTCCAGGACGACGTTGCGACCCTTGGGGCCCAACGTCACCTTGACGGCGTCAGCCAGCGTGTTCATGCCACGCTCGAGGCCACGACGGGCCTCTTCGTTGAACGCAATAAGCTTCGGCATTCTCCGCGAATCCTCACGCGTAGATATGGATGGTCCGGTCGATGCCCGCGACGGACGGCCCCCGACTGACCGGCAGACCCTTCCTGCCGCGCCCAGGACCTCATCTTCCGGTCCGATGACTGTGCTTCTTCATGGCACTCTCACGAGGAGAGTGCTAATGACTTTTTAGCACTCGCCCCACCCGAGTGCAAGGCGGCGCGATGCGGCGGGGGTCCCGACTGTCCAGACCATGCGGCATGGTCTGTCCGGGCCATTGACCCCCTCGACGGCCCGGTCCTAACCTGGGACCACCTCGTGGGTGCGACGGGGTTTCGGCCGGAGCGGCGCGCGCGAGCGCGCAGCTCCGGCCACTTACGTGTGCGGGCCGGTGTCCCCGAGCGCGTTCGCGACCAGGTCCGCGAACGCCTCCGCCAGCTGCGGCACCAGGTCGAGGTAGAGCCCCGGCTCGGTCACCTCCAGCTCGCTGAGCACCAGCTCGCCGCCCGGGAGCCGCATCAGGTCGGCCCGCGCATAGGCCAGCGGTACGCCGAGCAGCCGCTGCGCCGTCTCCACCGCCTCGCCGGCCAGGGCGGCGGCCTCAGTGCTCACCGGGACCGGGACGGAGGCACCGCCGTACTCCTCGTGCACCCGGATCTCCCCGCCGGCCGGCCGCTTCTGCACCTGCGCGACGACCTGACCGCCCAGCACGAACACCGAGGTCTCCCCCTCGGTGCGGACCGACTCCACCAGCGGCTGCACCACCCAGGGGCCCGGCGCGAGCCCGGACGCGGGCTCGACGCCCGGACCGGCTGCGGGCGCGGGGTCGACCACCAGGACCCCGCGACCACCGGCACCGACGCGTGGCTTGACCACGGAGCGCCCGAACGCGGCGATCGCCGGCGCCAGCCCGCTGCGGTCCTCGACCACGACGGTGGGCACGACGGGCAGGCCGGCCTCGGCCAGCTGCACGAGGTAGGACTTGTCGGTGTTCCAGGCGAAGGCCGCGGCGCCGTTGAGCAGGGCCGGCCCCACCGAGTCCGCCCAGCCGAGGAACTCCTGGTGCCGGTGCTCGTAGTCCCACGTGCTGCGCACCGCGACGACGCCGGCCTCATCCCACCGCTGCGCCGGGTCGTCCCAGACGGTCCATCGCGCCGAGACGCCCCGCGCGGCCAGCGCCTCGAGGAGCAGCCCGCCGCCGACCTCGCCGTCGGGCAGCGCGGAGCAGGTCACCAGCAGCACCTCGGTCATGCGACCGACGCTATCGAGGCGCCGACCGCTCCGGGGACGCGGGCAGCCGCAGCGAGCGCAGGCCGCCCAGCTCGACCCAGACCCGGTCCGGGGCGCGCACCACCCGGAGCAGCACGGCGTCGCACCCGCGACAGCGCAGCACCCAGTCCTCCCCGTGCCGGTAGGCCACCGTGGCCGCGAGCGGTGCCCGGGCGCCGCAGCCGAGGCACTCCCCGCGGGCCGCGGTGAGGTCGACGCCGAACGCCTCGGCCAGCGTCCCTGCCGCGGCGTTGCCGTCCAGGGGCTCGTGCTCGCCGCTCATGGTTCCCCACCTCCTCCGAACCGCTCGGTGCGGATCCGGCCCGGCTCGTGGCCGAGCCCGACGAGCAGGCCGGTGACCGCCTCGACGAAGCCGGTGGGCCCGCAGACGAAGACCGTCGGCACCAGGGCCGGCTCCCAGGTCGCGGCGGCCAGGTCGGCGGCCCCCAGCCGGGCCCGCCTCGGCGCCCCGGTGGGCGGTCGCCGGGTCCAGAAGCACCGGACCTGCGGGCCGGCGGCGGCTCTGCCGAGCCGCTCCAGCTCGGCGGTGTAGAGCGCCGCGTCCGGGTCGCGCACGGAGTACAGCAGCCGCATCGGCGTGCTGTCCCGGAGCCGTTCGCGGGTGCGCAGCATCGCCATCAACGGCACCACGCCGCTGCCGCCGGCCACGAGCTGGACCGGCTGCCCGCCGTCCGGGTGCCAGACGAACCACCCTCCCAGGGGTCCGCGCAGCTCTAGGACGGTGCCGACCGCGAGGCTTCGCACGAGGTACGGCGACACCTCGCCGCCGTCGACCTCGACGACCGTGAGCTCCACGTCGGCGCCGGCCGCCGACGCCACCGAGTAGGACCGGACCGCGGTGTAGCCGTCGGCCGCGGTGAGGCGTACGTCGACGTGCTGGCCGGCGCGGTGACCGGGCCAGCCGGGCACGTCGAGCACGAGGGTCCGCGCCTGGGCCGTCTCCTCGCGGACCTCCCGGACCGTGCCGAGCAGCCAGCTCACTCCTCGGAGTACCTCTGCTCGCGCCACGGGTCGCCGTAGGCGTGGTAGCCGAGGCTCTCCCAGAACCCGGGCTCGTCGTCCACCATCAGCCGGAGCCGGCGCAGCCACTTGGCGCTCTTCCACAGGTAGAGGTGCGGCACCAGCAGCCGCACCGGCCCGCCGTGCTCGGGGAGAGCGGCTCCCCGTCGTAGGCGTGCACCACCCAGGCCTTGCCGTCGAGCAGGTCCTCCAGCGGCAGGTTGGTCGTGTAGCCGCCGTCGCTGGCCGCCATCACGAAGTCGGCCTCGGTCTCCACGTCGGCCAGGATCGCGTCGAGGCTCACCCCGGTCCAGCTCGTGCCGAGCTTGGACCACCGTGTGACGCAGTGCAGGTCGACGGTGATCTCCTCGTGGGGCAGCGCCTGCAGCTCGGGCCAGGACCAGGCGTGCTCCTCGCCGGTCTCGGTGGTCACGCTCAGCTGCCAGGAGGCGAGGTCCACCCGCGGCGTGGGCCCGGCGGAGAGCACCGGGAAGTCGTCGGTGAGGTACTGGCCAGGAGGCAGGTCGGAGCGCGGGCGGCGGGGGCGGCCTGCGAATCCGGGCGTCGGGAGGGCCATGAGAGGAGTCTGGCACCGGCGCGCGGGCTCTGCCATCGGTCAGATGACTGCTCCTCACCCCTTCAGCCGGTAGCCGACGAGCAGCGGTCCCCCGGCGCGCAGCAGCACCTCGACCGCGGCCCGGTGCAGCACCGCGGTGTCGCCGTAGAGCACAACGTGCCGGTGCCCGTCGACCAGCCGCTCGGCCAGGTCCGGGTCGGCGTCGCGCAGGGCCCGGGCCAGGGCCTTGCCGCCCCCGCTCCAGCGACCGGCCGTGGCCAGGGCCAGCTCGGCGGTCCGCTGCAGCACCGCGCCGGCCAGGTGGACGAGCTCGTCCTCCACGTCGCAGCCGGCCAGGTCGTCGAGCAGGTCGGTCAGCCGGTAGCGCATCGCGTCGAGCTCGGCGGCGTCCAGCGCTGGCGGGCCGGCGGCGATCCGGGCGGCCGCGGTCGCCGCGATCTCCGGGGCGATCCCGGCAGGGTCGGTGAGCACCGCCCCGAGCGCGCACATCCTCAGCAGCGAGCAGACCCGACGGCCGGCGTCCAGCGCCCAGAAGTGGTCGAGGCTCTGCCGGGTGTGCACGAACGCCTCCACGGTCCACCGCTCGTGCTCGAAGGTCTCCCGGTACGGCGCCGGCGGCCCGGCGAGCAGCACCACCACGTCGAGGTCGGAGGTGGGCGTCCGCTCGGCGGTGAGCACGCTGCCGCCGAGGAACGCCGCCCGCGCCTGCGGGAAGCGGCTGCCCACGAACGAGGCGGCGGCTTCGAGCGGCTCGGGTCGGTCGCCGTACATGGCCACCATCGTGGCGGCTGGGCCGCCCGGATGCGTGGATTTCACTCCGGGCGGGCTATTCCGGACACAGCGCGCCTCCGACACACTGGCTCGATGAAGGCTCTCGTGACGGTCGTGGCGCTGCTCGGCGCCCTCGCCGCCGTGACTGCCGGGGTGCTCCCGGCGCTGTCGGTGACGCTCGACGGCCGCGCTGACGTGACCAGCGCCAGGGCGGCCGTCGCGGCCGGGCCCGCACCGGCCGCCCGGGGCCGGGAGAAGCACGAGAAGAAGAACCGGCCAGAGCCGGGGTGGATGCGCCACCAGCACGGGCCGGCCAGCCACGGCCGGCTCATGCGCGCCTGGGCGCACTGCGTTGCCGAGCACGCATCGGCCCGCCGGGACGGCGGCGACGACGGCCGTGGGGACGCCGGGGGCTCCGAGGACCGGTTCGACCCGGAGTCTGCCTGCGGCACCCGTCCGGTCCCTCCGGGTCGGCAGCACCGACCGGGTGACACCGGCGAACAGCCGGACCGGGACGGCGACGAGCGCTGAGGCGCGCCACGGCGCCGGCCGCGGCCGGGGGTCAGCCGCCGGCGACGGCGGGGATCACCGAGACCTGGGCCCCCTCGGGGGTGGCCGTGTCGAGCGCCTCGAGGAACCGGACGTCGTCGTTGCCGACGTAGACGTTCACGAACCTGCGGATCGCGCCCTGGTCGTCGAGGATCCGGGCCTTGATGCCGGGGTGGTGGGCGTCGAGGTCCTCAAGCACCTCGGCCAGGGTGCCGCCGGAGGCGGGCACCTCGGACTGCCCCCCGGTGTAGGTGCGCAGGATGGTCGGGATACGGACCGAGACGGTGCTCATGCGGGGCTCCTCTGGGACGGTCGGGACGGCGGGGCGGCGCTCAGGCCAGGCCGGTCGCGGTGAAGGCGGCGTAGCTCGGGTCGATCGTGGCGGCCGGGCCGACCCGGTCCGCGATCGCGTCGAGGGTCTTGAGGCCGTCGCCGGTGTTGAAGACCACCGTCTCGGCGTCCGGGTCGAGCTGGCCGGTCTCCACGAGCTTCTTCAGGGTAGCGATGGTGACGCCGCCGGCGGTCTCGGCGAAGATCCCCTCGGTGCGCGCGAGCAGCTGGATGCCGTCGCGGACCTCCTCGTCGGTGACGTCCTCGACGGCCCCGCCGGTGCGCCGGGTCACGTCGAGCACGTAGGGCCCGTCGGCCGGGTTGCCGATCGCGAGCGACTTGGCGATGGTGTCCGGCCGGACCGGGCGTACGACGTCGTGGCCGGACTTGAAGGCCGCCGACACCGGCGAGCAGCCGGTCGCCTGGGCGCCGTACACCTTGTAGGGCGTCTCCTCGACCAGCCCGAGGCGGGCCAGCTCGGTGAAGCCCTTGTCGATCTTGGTCAGCTGCGCGCCGGAGGCGACGGGCACGACCACCTGCTGCGGGAGCCGCCAGCCGAGCTGCTCGGCGACCTCGTAGGCCAGCGTCTTGGAGCCCTCGGCGTAGTAGGGGCGGACGTTGACGTTGACGAACGCCCAGCCCTCCTCCTCGCCGGCGATCTCCGAGGCGAGCCGGTTCACGTCGTCGTAGTTGCCGTTCACGGCGACCAGCGAGTCGGTGTAGACGGCGCTGGTGAGCACCTTAGCCCGCTCCAGGTCGGCGGGGATGAACACCACGGTCTTCATCCCGGCGCGGGCCCCGGCGGCGGCGACGGCGTTGGCGAGGTTGCCGGTCGAGGGGCAGGCGAACACCGTCATCCCGAGCTCGCGGGCCGCGGACAGGGCGACCGCGACGACGCGGTCCTTGAAGGAGTGCGTCGGGTTGCCGGAGTCGTCCTTCACCCAGAGGTTCTTCATGCCGAGCGCGCGGCCGAGGTTGTCGGCCTTCAGCAGCCGGGTGAAGCCGGGCTCCATGTTCGGCGAGGAGGCGATGTCGGTGGGCACCGGCAGCAGCGCCTGGTAGCGCCAGATGTTCTTCGGCCCGGCCTCGATCTCGGCGCGGGTGATGCTCGGGTAGTCGTAGGCGATCTCCAGGGGCCCGAAACACTCCTGACAGGCGTAGAACGGGCCGAGCTCCTGGGTGGCGCCGCACTCGCGGCAGACCAGGTTGCGCGCGTTCCCGAAGGCGCCGTCGCGGAGGTGGCGGCCGGCCGCGCTGGGGCCGGTGCTGCCGGTGCTGGTGTCGAGGACTGACGTGCTCAAGAAGGGTCTCCTTCTCATCTTCCCCGCTCGCCGGCTCTCGGCAACGGGACGGAATTAGCACCGTGGCCGCACGACGTCCGCGTCTCTCGCGGAGGTCGTCGCGGCGGGTTGCCGGGGCTTCGTCGGGCCGTGTCCCTCTGCCCCTCTTGATGAGCAGGCACCACTGTAGGTAGCCGTCTCAGGATGTGTACAGCAGGTCCACCATCCGAGACATGGTGTCCCGCTGCTCAGACCGACGCGCCGTCCGAGGGCCCCGGCGCCGCCCCGGAACCGGGACTCCGGGCACCATGGACCCCATGGACAGGTGGCGCCTGCGGCAGGTGCTCAACGGCGTGAACGGGTCGACCGCGCTCGGTCTGGTCGTGGCCCGGGCCGGTCGGGCCCGGCTTGCGCCGGGGCCGCGCCACCTCCTGCTGGCCACCGGCTACCGGCTGCCGCTGCCGGTCGCCTCGGCCTTCACGCTGGGCAACGTCGTGCTGACCCGCCACGACGAGGACTGGCTGGCCCGGCGACCGCTGCTGCTCGCGCACGAGGAGCGGCACACCTGGCAGTACGCCGCCTGCCTGGGGCTGCCGATGCTGCCGCTGTACGCCGTCGCTGCCGGCTGGTCGCTGCTGCGCGGCAGCGACCCGGCCACCCACAACGCCTTCGAGCGGCTCGCCGGGCTGGCCGACGGCGGCTACCCGCTGCTCAGCGCCCGGGAGCGGCGGCGCGCGCCAGCTGCCTGAGCAGACCGAGCACGCCCTCGGGACCCGGCACCACCAGGTCGGCGATCTCGGCGAGGGCCTGCTCCTCGGCCGAGCCCGAGCAGACCAGCAGCACCGGCAGTCCCTGGTCGCGGTAGGAGCGGGCCGCCTCGAACGCCTCGAGGTCGCCGAGGTCGTCGCCGGCGAAGAGCACCGCCCCCGCGTCGACGTCGGCGACCGCCTGGCGCAGCGCGTGACCCTTGTGCATCCCGGGGGCCCGGACCTCCAGGACCAGCCGGCCCGGCTCCAGGGCCAGGCCGTGGCGCTCGGCGGCGTCGGTGAGCCGCGGCTGCAGCCGGGCGAACGCGGCCGCGGGCTCCGCGAGCCGGCGGGTGTGCACCGCGACCGCCAGCCCCTTGTGCTCGACGAAGGCCTCGCCGGCGTCCGCGTCCGCCAGCAGCGCCGGCAGCTCCTCGAGGAAGGCCGCCAGCCCGGCGGGCACCTCCGGGCTGCTGAAGGACCGGCCCCGGGAGTCCCACTGCTCGTTGCCGTACTGCCCGCGCACCATCAGCAGCGCCTCGGGGGCAGCGCGTCGGCGACCTCCTCGAGCCGGCCCAGCTCGACCACCTGGCGGGCCGGCCGGCCGGTGATCACCGCGACGGCCCGGACCCGGCTGGCCAGCTCGACGAGCACCTCGGGGCCGTCGGGATGGATCCGGGCCCGGTCGGGGTCCTCGACGATCGGGGCCAGCGTGCCGTCGAAGTCGAGGCCGACGAGCGCCTCACGCGCGACGCCGGCCACGGCGTCGTACCGGGAGCGGGCCTGCGGGTCGAGCACCTCGATCGCGTCCATGGCCCCACCCAACCACGACGCCGCGGAGCGCGCAGCCCGCGGTCGCGGGGCTCAGCCGTCGTAGTCGCTGGTGAGGATCACCGTCAGCCGGTCCAGGCGCATCTCGCCCTGTGCGGGCATCAGCCGCGTGATGCCCAGGTCGCGGCCGAGCAGCTTGGCCTCCGCGCTCAGCCGGGCCGGGTAGTAGACGGTGCTGGCCGGGATGGTGCCGTACCAGTTGTCGGAGCCGACGACCTGCCAGCCCGCGCCCTGGGCACGGGCGGCGGTGCTGCCGGCGAGGCCGCTGATCCCGGAGTTGTTGTAGACCTCGACGTAGGTCTCGCCGCGCTTGACCGGCGGGCTCTTCGGCGGCTTCGGCTTCTTCTCGCGCTTCTCGCGGATGACCGGCTCGGGAGCCTTGCTGACCGGGGTCACGCTGGGCTGCGCCGAGCTGGCCACCGGGGCGGCCGACTGCTGCGGCTCGGGCTGGTCGGAGCCGGTGGTCAGGAAGGCGACACCGGCGACCACGACCGCGCCCGCGGAGAGCAGCGCGACGGGTGAGGTGAGGGCCATCCCCCGCTGGTCGAGGACGCGGCGGCCCAGCCGTGTCGTGCGGCCCATCTCAGACCTCGAAGCCGAGGCGGCGGGCGGAGCGGGCCCGCTGACGGGCGGCGCGCAGCCGGCGCAGCCGTCGCACCAGGAGCGGGTCGAACGCGATGGCCTCGGGACGGTCGATCAGGGCGTTGAGCACCTGGTAGTACCGGGTGGAGGACATGTCGAACTTGTCGCGGACCGCCTGCTCCTTGGCGCCGGCGTACTTCCACCACTGGCGCTCGAAGTTCAGGATCTCGCGGTCGCGCTCGGACAGCTCCTCGCCGATCGCGGCGTCGGGTCCGTCGGGCAGTGCGTTCGCGGCGTCCATGTGTCGACTCCTGGGTCTGGCGGTGGTGGTGTCCGGGGCGGTGCGGGACCGTTCCCGACTCCTCGCGCCCCATCGTAGGCGACGAACCACAACCATGTCATTCGCTCGGGCGAGTCTGGTCCCGTGTCGCGCCGGGGCGCCTGGGAACGCCCGCGTGACGCCACCGACGCGGTCGGACGGGCGCCGGGAGCCACCTCGGGGAACAATGACCGGGTGACCAGCCTCCTCGCCGACCTGCCCCCGCTCGACGTCGCCGCCGGCCCCCGGGTCGCCGCCCCGCTGCCCGCGGACCGCCCGGTCCGCTGGGGGGTGCTGGCCACCGGGAAGATCGCCACCACCTTCGCCCGGAACCTGGCGCAGGCCGACGGGTGCGAGGTCACCGCGGTCGCCGCCCGGCGCCTGGAGTCCGCCGTGCGGTTCGCCGCCGAGCACGGCATCGGCACCGCCTACGGCGACTACCGGGCGCTGGTGGAGGACCCCGAGGTCGACGTCGTGTACGTCGCCACTCCGCACGCGCTGCACAAGGAGCACGTGATGCTCGCCTTCGAGGCCGGCAAGCCGGTGCTGTGCGAGAAGGCGATCACGCTGACCGGCGACGACGCCGCCGAGCTGGCCGCGGAGGCCCGGGCCCGCGGCCTGTTCCTCATGGAGGCGATGTGGATGCGCTGCCTGCCGATGATCCGTCGGCTCGGCCAGCTCGTCGACAGCGGCGCGATCGGCGAGGTCCGGCAGGTCCGCGCCGACCTCGGCTTCCGGGTCGACAAGCCGCCGACCGACCGGCTGCTCGACCCCGCGCTCGGCGGCGGCGCGCTGCTCGACATGGGGATCTACCCGCTGACCTTCGCCCACCTGTTCCTCGGCGAGCCCGCCCACGTGGCGGCCACCGCCGGGCTGTCCGGGAGCGGCGTCGACCTCGACATCGCGATGGTGCAGTCCTACGCCTCGGGCGCGATCGCCGCGCTGACCGCGTCGATGACCTCACTGTCGCCGCGCACCGCCTCGATCGCCACCGACCTGGGCCGTCTCGACTTCGGCGAGGCGTTCCACCACCCCCGGACGGTCACCTGGACCGGCGCCGACGGCAGCACCGAGACGCTGCACGAGCCGTTCCTCGGCACCGGCCTGGTGCACGAGGCGCTCGAGGTCGTCCGGTGCCTGCGCAACGGGGAGATCGAGAGCCCGCTGGTGCCGCTGGACGAGACCGTGGCGCTGATGCGGCAGATGGACGTGATCCGCCGTCAGGTCGGGGTCCGCTACGCCGCGGACCGCTGACCCCCGGACCGGGCCCGGGGCACCCCGGGACGTGCCTGGGCGCCCGGATGTGACGAGAACATGACGATTGTTGCAACGAGCGGCCGCTGAACCTTGCGGTCCCGTGACAGCTGACGCCATACCCCTGCGGTGACCTTCCTCACCCGGTCCGCCGCTGCCTACGTTGACGCCTCCACCCATCCCGATCCCTGGAGGCGACGATGCGCACTCACCGAGGACTGCGCCTGTCCGCGGGCCTGGTGGCAGCAGCGATGCTGCTCACCGCCTGCGGACAGGACTCCGGCGACGACGGGGGCTCGACCTCCGGCGCGTCGGGCGGAGGCTTCTCCGTCTACGTCTGCGAGCCCGAGCACCTGGTCCCGCAGAACACCAACGAGACCTGTGGCGCCGAGGTGCTGAACGCGCTGTTCACGCCGCTGGTCAACTTCGACCCCGAGACCTCCGACCCGCTGTGGGGCGAGGACAGCGACGACGCCGTCGCCGCCTCGGTCGAGTCCGAGGACCAGCAGAACTGGACGATCACCCTCAAGGAGGGCTGGACGTTCCACAACGGCGAGCCGGTCGACGCGGCCTCCTACGTCCGCGCCTGGAACGCCGGCGCCTACAGCCCCAACGCCTACGGCAACTCCTACTTCTTCGAGAACATCGTCGGCTATGACGACCTGCAGGCCCCCGAGGGCGGCGGCGAGCCGAAGGCCACCGAGATGTCGGGGCTGAAGGTGGTCGACGACCAGACCTTCACCGTCGAGCTGAAGGCACCGTTCAGCCAGTTCCCGCTGACCATCGGCTACACCGCCTTCTACCCGCTGCCCAAGGCCTACGAGGACGACCCCAAGGCGTTCGAGGAGCAGCCGATCGGCAACGGCCCGTTCCAGATGGACGGCTCGTGGGAGCACAACCAGCAGATCAAGGTGAAGCGCTACGAGAACTACGGCGGCGAGGCGGCCAAGGCCGACGAGGTGACGTTCGCCATCTACTCCGACGTGAACACCGCCTACAACGACCTGCTCGCCGGCAACCTCGACGTCATGGACGCGGTGCCGCCCGAGCGGATCGCCGACGCGAAGGCCCAGTTCGGCGACCGCTTCATCGAGCGGCCGAGCTCGTCGTTCACCTACGTCGGCTACCCGCTCTACGACCCGGCGTTCCAGGACGTCCGGCTGCGCAAGGCGATCTCGATGGCGATCGACCGCGAGGCGATCATCAAGGCGATCTTCAACGGCTCCTTCACGCCGGCGAAGTCCCTGGTCTCCCCGGTGGTCGCCGGCTCCCGGGGTGACCCGTGCGGCGAGGCGTGCAGCTACAACCCGGAGAAGGCCAAGGAGCTGTTCGACGCCGCCGGCGGCTACGACGGCACGCTGACGCTGTGGTTCAACAGCGGCGCCGGCCACGAGGCCTGGATGGAGTCGGTCTCCAACCAGCTGCGCAGCAACCTCGGCATCGAGAACATCAAGTTCAAGTCCCTCGAGTTCGCGGAGTACCTCGCGCTGCTCGACGCCGAGAAGGTCACCGGGCCGTTCCGGCTCGGCTGGGTCATGGACTACCCCAGCCCGCAGAACTACCTGGAGCCGATCTACAGCACCTCGGGCTCGTCGAACAACTTCGGCTACTCGAACAAGAAGGTCGACGCGCTGATCGAGAAGGGCAACGCGGCCGAGACCGTCGAGGCGGGCATCGAGTTCTACCAGCAGGCCGAGGACCTGATCCTCGCGGACATGCCGAACATCCCGATGTGGTTCGGGCAGGTCCAGGCCGCGCACACGGAGAACGTCGAGAACGTCGTGATCGACGCCTTCACCCGGGTGAACGTCTCCGACATCGAGGTCGTCGGCTAGCACCCCCGGAACCGGCCCTCCCGGGCAGCCGCTCCCTCCTCCCCAGGCTGCCCGGGAGGACCACCTCTCGCTCCTTCCCCTGCTCCCACTCGCTCTCGACCAGGAGGTCCCCCATGGGTCGCTACGTGGTGCGGCGGCTTCTCCAGGCGATCCCGGTGTTCATCGGGACCACCTTCATCATCTTCGCGCTCGTCTA
The DNA here is from genome assembly GCF_014395785.1 of Nocardioides mesophilus. GTDB lineage: Bacteria > Actinomycetota > Actinomycetes > Propionibacteriales > Nocardioidaceae > Nocardioides_B > Nocardioides_B mesophilus. The sequence goes on from NZ_CP060713.1 coordinate 1,128,637, forward strand.
CGCGCTGCCCGGCGACCCGATCCGGGCGCTGGCCGGCGACAAGCCGATCTCGCCGTCGGTCTACGCCGAGCTGCAGGACCGCTACAACCTCGACGACCCGTTGCTGGTCCAGTACGGCAAGTACATGGCCGGCCTCGTCCAGGGCGACTTCGGGGAGAGCTTCCGCGGCCGTGAGGTCTCCGAGATCATGGCCGAGCGGTTCCCGGTCACGGTCAAGCTGGCCCTGGTCGCCTTCGGGTTCGAGATCCTGATCGGCATCGCCGCCGGCGTGCTCGCCGGGCTGCGCAAGGGCTCCTACATCGACAACCTGGTGCTGCTCAGCACGACGCTGGTGGTCTCGGTGCCGGTCTTCGTGCTCGGGTTCACCGCCCAGATCCTGCTGGGGGTGAAGCTCGGCTGGTTCCCGATCGCCGGGGTCTCCCAGGGCTGGTACAGCTACCTGCTCCCGGGCTGGTACTCGGCGCGATCTCGCTGGCGTACGTCGCCCGGCTGACCCGGACCAGCCTCGTGGAGAACCTGCGGGCCGACTACGTCCGCACCGCGACGGCCAAGGGGCTGACCCGCGGTCGGGTGGTCGGGCGGCACGCGCTGCGCAACTCGCTGATTCCGGTGGTGACCTACCTGGGCATCGACCTGGGGGCGCTGATGGGCGGCGCGATCATCACCGAGGGCATCTTCAACCTGCCCGGCATCGGCCAGCAGGTCTTCCTCTCGGTCCGCACCCAGGAGGGGCCCGTCGTGGTCGGCATCGTGACCGCGCTGGTGCTGGTCTTCATCCTGGCCAACCTGGTCGTCGACCTTCTCTACGCCGTACTCGACCCGAGGATCCGCTATGAGTGAGACCCGCACACCCGTCGCCACCGAGCAGGCCGCGCCGGCCCCGCCGGAGGAGTCCGAGGAGCTCTCCGGGCGCAAGGCCAGCCTCTGGGCGGACGCCTGGCGCGAGCTGCGGCACAACCCGATCTTCCTGGTGTCCGCGAGCCTGGTCGTCATCTTCGCGGTGATGGCGGCCTTCCCCCAGCTGTTCACCGACGGCGACCCGCGCAACTGCCCGCTGGAGCGCTCGCTGGGCTCCCCGAGCGCCGAGCACTGGTTCGGCTTCGACCTGCAGGGCTGCGACTACTACACGCTGGTCGTCTACGGCGCCCGCGTGTCGATGGTCATCGGCACCGTGGTCACGTTCTTCTCCGTGCTGATCGCGCTGGTGCTCGGCTCGCTGGCCGGCTACTACGGCGGCCTGGTGGACACCGTCATCTCCCGGTTCACCGACGTCGTCTTCGGGCTGCCGTTCATCCTCGGCGCCATCGTGGTGCTCAGCGTGGTCAGCGAGCAGAGCCTGTTCTGGGTGGTGGTGGTCCTGGTGCTGCTGGGCTGGACGACGATGACCCGGCTCACCCGGTCCTCGGTGCTCAGCGTGCGCGACGCCGACTACGTGAAGGCGGCCAAGGCGCTCGGCGCCGGCGACCTGCGGATCCTGACCCGGCACGTCCTGCCCAACGCGATCGCTCCGGTGATCGTCTACGCGACCATCTACATCGGCATCATCATCGCCGCCGAGGCCGCGTTGAGCTTCCTCGGCGTCGGCCTCCAGCTGCCGGCGATCTCGTGGGGGCTGATGATCAGCGAGGCGGACACCCGGGTGCTCTCCTCGCCGCACCTGCTGCTGTTCCCCGGTCTCTTCCTGAGCCTGACGGTGCTCAGCTTCATCCTCATGGGCGACGCGCTGCGCGACGCCCTCGACCCCAAGCTGAGGTGACATGAGCCAGCCCACGAAGCAGCCCCTCCTGCACGTCGACGACCTCGCCGTCGAGTTCCGCACCCGGGACGGCGTCGTGCACGCGGTCGACGGGGTGGACTACACGCTGAACCGCGGCGAGACGCTGGCCATCCTCGGCGAGTCCGGCTCCGGCAAGAGCGTGACCGCCCAGGCGATCATGGGCATCCTCGACTCACCGCCCGCGTTCGTGACCCGCGGAGCGGTCCGCTTCGAGGGCGCCGACCTGCTGACGATGCCCGAGGACCAGCGGCGACGGATCCGCGGGGAGCGGATCTCGATGATCTTCCAGGACGCGCTCAGCGCGCTGAACCCGGTCTACCCGGTGGGCTGGCAGATCGCCGAGATGTTCCGCGCCCACCGCGGCACCTCCAAGGACGAGGCCCTGCGGCACGCCGCGGAGCTGATGGACCGGGTGCACATCCCCTCGGCGACCGAGCGGGTGGGCGACTACCCGCACCAGTTCTCCGGGGGATGCGGCAACGGGTGATGATCGCGATGGCGCTCGCGCTCTCCCCCGACATCGTGATCGCCGACGAGCCGACCACGGCGCTCGACGTCACCGTCCAGGCCCAGATCATGGACCTGCTCGCCGAGCTGCAGCGCGACACCGGGATGGGACTGATCCTGATCACCCACGACCTCGGCGTCGTCGCACAGGTCGCGGACCGGGTCTCGGTGATGTACGCCGGCCGGGTCGTGGAGACCGCCGGCATCGACGACCTCTACGCCCGGCCCGCGCACCCCTACACCGAGGGGCTGATCGCCTCCATCCCGCGGCTGGAGCAGAAGGGCGTCCGGCTCACCCCGATCGGCGGCGCACCTCCGAACCTCACCCACGTCCCCACCGGGTGCAGCTTCCACCCCCGCTGTCCCCGGGTGCGCCCGCACTGCAGCGCCGACGAGCCGCCGTTGTACGAGGTCGCCGCCGACCGGCGCAGCGCCTGCCACTACTACGAGGAGGTGCTCCATGACACCGAGCGCGCAGACGCCTGAGCCGCTGCTGTCGGTCCGCGGGCTGACCAAGCACTTCCCGCTGACCCAGGGCATCCTGTTCAAGAAGACGGTCGGTCACGTCCAGGCCGTCGACGGGGTCGACTTCGACCTCTACCCGGGCGAGACCCTCGGCCTGGTCGGCGAGTCCGGCTGCGGCAAGTCGACCCTGGCCAAGCTGCTGCTCCGGCTCGAGGAGCCCACCTCCGGCACGGCGACGTACCGCGGTGAGGACCTGTTCACGATGAGCCGCAAGCGGCTGCGGGAGGTCCGCCGCGACATCCAGATCGTGCTGCAGGACCCCTACACCTCGCTGAACCCGCGGATGACCGTCGGCGACATCGTCGGGGAGCCGTTCGAGATCCACCCCGAGGTGGCGCCGAAGGGCGAGCGCCGGGCGAAGGTGCAGGAGCTGCTCGAGGTGGTGGGGCTCGACCCGGACCACCTCAACCGCTACCCGCACCAGTTCTCCGGCGGCCAGCGCCAGCGCATCGGGATCGCCCGCGGGCTCGCGCTGCGGCCGCGGATCATCGTCTGCGACGAGCCCGTGTCGGCGCTCGACGTCTCCGTCCAGGCGCAGGTGGTGAACCTGCTGGAGTCGCTGCAGGCCGAGTTCGACCTGTCCTACCTGTTCATCGCCCACGACCTCTCGGTCGTCCGGCACGCCTCGGACCGGGTGGCGGTGATGTACCTCGGCCGGGTCGTCGAGACCGGCACCGAGGAGGAGATCTACGAGCACCCGACCCATCCCTACACGCAGGCGCTGCTGTCCGCGGTGCCCTCGCCCGACCCGCGGCACCGCGGCCGGTCGGACCGGATCCTGCTGCACGGCGACGTGCCCAGCCCGGCGAACCCGCCCTCGGGCTGCCGGTTCCGGACCCGCTGCTTCAAGGCGCAGGACCGCTGCGCCGAGGAGGACCCGCAGCTGCTGCCGCGCTCGGCCTCCCACCCGGACGCCTGCCTGTTCTCCGAGGAGATGCATGTGGTCCCCACCAGCTGATCCGGCTGGGGGCCGGCCCGGATCCAGTACATGATGGTGCCCATGCGTGGCCAGGGGAGACGAGTGCTGCTCGTCGAGGACGATGCACGGATCCGGCGGGTGCTCGCGATCGCGTTGCGCGACGAGGGCTACCGGGTGGTCGAGGCCGACACCGGCGAGGGCGCCCTGGAGCGTCACGCCGAGTCGCCGGTGGACGTGGTGATCCTGGACCTGATGCTGCCCGGCCTCGACGGCTTCGAGGTCTCCCGCCGGATGCGCCGGACCTCGGACGTACCGATCATCGTGGTCTCCGCCCTCGGCGACAGCCACGACATCGTCGCCGGCCTGGAGGCGGGCGCAGACGACTACATGACCAAGCCCGTGGTCGCCAAGGAGCTGTCGGCGCGGATCCGGGCGCTGCTGCGCCGCAGCAGGTCCTCGCAGCAGCAGCTGCCCACCATCGTCGTGGGCAGCCTGGAGATCCGTCCCCGGGAGGGCGTGGTGCTGCGCGACGGCCACCCGGTGGCGTTGACCACCACCGAGCTCCGGCTGGTCGAGCGGCTCGCCGGCCGGGTCGGTGAGCCGGTCAGCCGCGAGACGCTGCTGACCGAGATCTGGGGCTACGACTACTTCGGCGACAACCGTCTCGTCGACGTCCACATCAGCCGGCTGCGCAGCAAGATCGAGCCGGACCCCGGCAACCCGCGACACGTGGTGACGGTCCGCGGCCTGGGCTACAAGCTGGCGCCGTGACCCGGCTCCGGTTCGGGCTGCGCGGCCGGGTCAGCGCCGCCTTCGCGGTCGGTGCGCTGGTGCTCTCGGTGCTGCTGGCCGTGACCACCCACGCCATCGCCAGCAACTACCTCACCGACCAGCGCTACGCCACCGTGCTGCGCCAGGCGGTGTTCAACGCCCGTGCCGTGAACGCCGCGCTCTCCACGACCCGGCCCGCCGTCGCGCAGCTGCTCGAGCAGCTCGAGGTCTCCAGCGGCGAGGCGTCCAGCCCGCTCGCCTGGGTGGACGGGCGGTGGTTCGCCGACCAGCTGCCCGGCGGGGTGGACGTGCTGCCGAGGTCGTTCGTGGCGGCGGTCGAGGCCGGCCGGCCGGTGCAGCAGAGGTTCCGCACCCGCCAGGGCCTGGTGGTGGCCATCGCGCTGCCGCTCGAACCGACCGGGGGCTCCTACGTCGAGGTGTTCAGCCTCCGTGAGCTGGACCAGGTCCTGACCACCCTGGCGGTGACCTTCAGCGGGACCGCCACGATGACGACGCTGCTCGGGCTGCTGCTCGGGCTGTGGGCGAGCCGCCGCGCGCTGCGCCCGCTGAGCGAGGTGACCGCGGCGGCCGGGGCGATCGCCGAGGGCGACCTCGGCGCCCGGCTGCAGGCGCACCGCGACCCCGACCTCGAGGGGCTCGCCACCGCGTTCAACCGCACCGCCGACCGGCTGCAGGCCCGCGTGGAGCGCGACGCCCGGTTCGCGGGCAACGTCAGCCACGAGCTGCGGACCCCGCTGACCACCCTGGTCAACGCCGCCGAGCTGCTGACCGGCCGGGCCGCGCGGCTCGACACCGAGGGCCGCGAGGTGCTCGGCCTGCTCACCGACGAGGTGCAGCGGTTCGCGCAGATGGTCGAGGACCTGCTGGAGATCTCCCGGGCCGACTCGGGAGCGGCGCAGATGCGGTGGGAGCCGACGGCCCTCGGCGACCTGGTCACCCTGGTCGCCGACCGCTGCGCCGGCCGGCCGGTCACCGAGGTGGAGCCGGGGGCGCGCAAGGTCACCGTCGCGGTGGACCGGCGGCGGCTGGAGCGGGTGGTCGCCAACCTCGTGAACAACGCCGAGGTGCACGCCGGCGGTGCGACCCGGGTGCTGGTGAGCCGGCAGCCGGACACCGTGCGGATCGCGGTCGAGGACGCCGGCCCGGGGGTCTCGGAGCCGGACCAGGAGCGGATCTTCGAGCGGTTCTCCCGCGGCGTGGCGCACCGCTCCGACAACCCCGACGGGGTCGGGCTCGGGCTGGCGCTGGTCTTCGAGCACGTCCGCCTGCACGGCGGCCGGGTCTGGGCCGAGGCCAACGAGCCGCGCGGCGCCCGCTTCGTCGTCGACCTCCCGGTGCGGCCGTGAGCGGGCACCGGGGCGGGGCCGCTGCCGGCGTACCGCAGGAGGCACGTGGCCGTGCCCGTCAGCCGTGGCGACGGCTGCTGGTCCGCGCCGTGTGCGTGGCGCTGCTGTGCGGCAGCGCGGGGTGCGGCCTCTCCGCGCAGCCCGGTCCGGAGCCGCTGCCCCGGGACCGGTTGCCGTCCCCGTTCGACGGGGTGCCGGCCGGCGACAGCGCCGAACCCTCCGACGCGCCCTGACCGGCGGCCCGCCGGGCCGGGACGGGCCGGGCACGGACGGGGGCCGGTTGGCCATGGCGGTCCGGTCGGGGCTCCGGGTTAGGTTGGTCCGGTGAGCCCACAGCACACCGCCGACTTCCTCATCGTGGCCAACCGGCTGCCCGTGGACCGGGTGGTCCACGACGACGGCTCGGTGGACTGGCGGCGCTCCCCCGGCGGTCTGGTGACGGCGATCGAGCCGGTGATGCGCGCCCACGACGGCGCCTGGATCGGCTGGTCGGGCGGCACCGACGAGGAGATCGAGCCGTTCGTCGAGGACGAGATGACCCTGGTCCCGGTGCCGCTGAGCGAGCAGGAGGTCGAGGAGTTCTACGAGGGCTTCTCCAACGCGACGCTGTGGCCGCTCTACCACGACCTGGTCGCCAAGCCGGAGTTCCACCGGGAGTGGTGGGAGGCCTACGTGCGGGTGAACCGCCGCTTCGCCGAGCGGACCGCGGCGGCCGCCGCCGACGGCGCCACCGTCTGGGTGCAGGACTACCAGCTGCAGCTGGTGCCGGCGATGCTGCGCGAGCTGCGCCCGGACCTGCGGATCGGCTTCTTCCTGCACATCCCGTTCCCGCCGCTGGAGCTCTTCCAGCAGATCCCGTGGCGGCGGCAGCTGCTCGAGGGGCTGCTCGGCGCCGACCTGGTCGGCTTCCAGCGGCCGAACAACGCGCAGAACTTCGTGCGCCTGGTCCGCCAGCGGGTCGGCCACAAGACCCACCGTGACCTGGTCTACCTGCCCGACGGCCGCACCGTCGAGGCGGCCGCGTTCCCGATCTCGATCGACGCCAAGGGCCTGGAGCAGCTCGCGCGCACCGAGGAGGTCGCGGCGCGCGCCAAGGAGATCCGCGAGCAGCTCGGCAACCCGCGACACGTGCTGCTCGGCGTGGACCGCCTCGACTACACCAAGGGCATCTACAGCCGGCTGCGTGCCTTCGGCGAGCTGCTCGAGGAGGGCGCGATCTCCGTCGAGGACGCCGTCTTCGTCCAGGTCGCGACGCCCTCGCGCGAGCGGGTCGACCAGTACCGCCGGCTCCGCGACGAGGTGGACCGGCTGGTCGGCCGGATCAACGGCGACCTCGGCCAGCTCGGCCGCCCCGCGATCCACTACCTGCACACCTCGCAGCCGCGGGAGGAGATGGCGGCGCTGTTCCGCGCCGCCGACGTGTGCGTGGTGACCCCGCTGGCCGACGGGATGAACCTGGTCGCCAAGGAGTACGTCGTCGCGCGCTACGACGGCGGCGGGGCCCTGGTGCTCTCGGAGTTCGCCGGAGCGGCCGGCGAGCTGCGGCAGGCGTTCATGGTGAACCCCTACGACATCAACGGCATGAAGGGCGCGATCCTCGAGGCGATGCGGGCCCGGCCCCAGGAGCTCGCCCGGCGGATGAAGGCGATGCGCCGCACCGTGATCGAGAACGACGTCGCCGACTGGGCGCAGAAGTTCCTCGACACCCTCGCGATGGAGCGCCCGCACCACGAGAAGCACGTGCGGCCCACGCACGCCACGGAGTGAGCCTCCCGCCCCCCGGCGACCTGACGGCGGCGCCGCGCGACCTGGTCCACGACCTCGCCGGGCTGCTGGGCGGGGCGGAGGTGGTGCGCCGCTGCGTGGAGCTGCTCGACGGCGGCGACCCCCGGCCGGAGCTCGACCTGCTGCCGCACCTGGCCGGCCGGCCCGGCGTGGCCTACCCCGCCGGCGGCTGGCCGCCGTACTGGCCGCGGGTCTGGGCCGCCCGCGCGCTCCTGTACGTGTGGGACGACTCCGCGGCACCTGCGGTGCTCGCGGGGCTGGGCGACGACTCGTGGCGGGTCGTCGAGATGTGCCTGAAGGTGAGCGCCCTGCGCGAGCTGCCGGCCGGCGACCGCGGTGTCGCGGCCACCGCCCACGAGCTGTCCCGGGTGCGCTCGGCGGCGCTCCGGGCACTCGGCGCCGGCGGCGACGTCGAGCACGTGCCGGCGGTGCGGGCCGGGCTCGACGATCCCGACGAGCAGGTGCGCCGGTCCGCGGCCCGCGCGCTGGACCGGATGCGGGAGCGGCTCGACCTGGGCTGAGCCGGCGTGCTCAGTGGTCGATATCGCCCGAACAACCCCTCCCGCGTGAGGTGACCCGCTGGTAACTTGTCGGCATGGATCTGATCCCCAAGCCGGACCAGATCGTCTCCGCTGCCGCGAACGTGGCCCACAAGCTGCTGTACGGCGGCCTGGCCGATCTCCGCCCCATGCCCCGGACGCTGATCGACGACGGGGTGATGCGCGAGGTCTACCACTACCGGCCGCGCGCGGCGGGGAGCCGCGGACGCGAGCACGGCGACCCGGTGCTGCTGGTGACGCCGCTGGCCGCGCCCGCGCTCTGCTTCGACCTGCGCCGCGGCTGCTCGCTGGTCGAGCACCTCGTCGACGCGGGACGCCGCACCTACCTCGTGGAGTACGGCGAGGTCTCCTTCGCCGACCGCAAGCTCGGGATGGAGCACTGGGTCGACGAGGTGATCCCGGCGGCGATCGAGGAGGTCAGCCGGCACGCGGGAGGCCGGCCGGTGCACCTGGTCGGCTGGAGCGTCGGCGGCACCTTCGCGCTGCTCACCGCCGCGGACCGCCCCGATCTGCCGATCGCGTCCCTGACCACGATCGGCTCCCCGATCGACGTCACGCAGGTGCCGATGGTGGCGCCGATCCGGCCGTTCCTGGGCCTGGCCGGCGACCGGGCCGGGCTGGTCACGCAGGCCTACCGGCTGATGGGCGGCGCCCCCAAGCCGCTGGTGCGGCGGGCCTTCCAGCTCACCGGCTTCAACAAGCTGGTCACCAAGCCGATCGCGATCGCCGCCAAGCTCGACGACGCCGACTTCCTCGCCCAGGTCGAGGCGGTGGACCGGTTCACCGCGAACATGATCGCCTACCCCGGCCGCACCTTCGGGCAGCTCTACCACCGGATCCTCAAGGGCAACCAGCTCGCCTCGGGCACCGTCACCATGGACGACCGGCAGATCGCGCTCGCCGACCTGCGGGTGCCGTTGATGGCGCTGGGCGGCGCCTCGGACGGCATCGCGCCGGTGGACTGCGTCCGCCCGATCGTCGACCTGGTGCCGCACGTCGAGGACCTGCGCTTCGAGGTCGTGCCCGGCGGCCACCTCGGGATGCTCACCGGACGGGCCGCCCGCACCACCACCTGGCGGCTGCTCGACGAGTGGATCGCCGCGCACTCCTCCCCCGAGCCGGAGCCGGCGACCAAGAAGGCGGCAGCCAAGAGAGCGGCGGCGAAGAAGCCGGCGGCCAAGAAGGCGACCGGCAAGAAGGCCACCGCGAAGAAGGCGGCAGCCAAGAAGGCGAGCACCAAGCGGACGGGCTCCGGCGCCGGGGCCGCGGGCACCGAGGACTCGATCGGCACGAACCCGCGGCGCCGCTACACCTCCTCCGGCAGCCGAGGGCTCGCTTCACGCCCGTAGCCTGAGCCGGTGCTCCCCCTGACCGCCCCCGTCGCGGCCGCCACCACCGCGCCCGCGCCCGACTGGCGGCTCGCGGCCGTTCTCGTCGCCCTCGTCGTGGTCGCCGTGCTGGCCTCGCGGATCGGCGGGCTCGGCGTGGAGCGGGACCAGCTGGTCGCGGCGTCCCGCGCGGTGGTCCAGCTCGCGGTCGTCTCGCTGGTGATCGCGGCGGCGCTGGGCTCGCTGGCGTGGTCGCTCGCCTTCGTGGCGCTGATGTTCGTGGTCGCCTCGTTCACCTCCACCGGACGGATCCGGGCACCCCGGGCGCAGCTGCCCTGGGTGATGCTGGCGATCGCGGCCGGCGCAGTGCCGGTGCTGGTGCTGATCCTCGGCTCGGGGGTGGTGCCGTTCAACGGCCCCGGCATCGTGCCGATCGCGGGGATCGTCATCGGCAACACGATGACCGCCGCCACCCTGACCGGCCGGCGCGCCTACGACGAGATCACCGGCTCGTTCGGCTCCTACGAGGCCGCCCTGGCGCTCGGCCTGAGCAGCCCCGCGGCGGCGTACGAGGTGATCGCGCCGACCGCCCGCGAGGCGCTCGTCCCCGGGCTCGACCAGACCCGCACGGTGGGCCTGGTGACGCTGCCCGGCGCGTTCATCGGAGTGCTGCTCGGCGGCGGCACCGCCCTGGAGGCCGGGGCCGCGCAGATCCTGGTGCTGCTGGGCCTGATGGCCGGCCAGGCCTTGACCGCCTCCGTACTGTTGCGGCTGGTCGCCCGGGGGCGCGTGGTCCGCGCGGACCTCGCCGACCGCTACCCCCGCTGATCCCCCGCTGGTCTCCCCCAGGAGGTACGTCGATGCACCGGCTCGCCCCCGCGCTGCTGGTCCTCGCGCTGGCCGTGGCCGGGTGCAGCGGCTCCCCCTCCGCCGACGCGCCGGCGACCGGGAGCACGTCCTCGGCACCCTCACCAGCCGCCGGCGGCACGGTGCAGCCCGGGACCGAGCAGTACGTCGCCCTGGGCGACTCGTTCACCGCCGGGCCGCTGATCCCCACCACCGACGTGGCGGCCGGCTGCTTCCGCTCGGACCGGAACTACCCGGCGCTGCTCGCCGCCGACCTCGGCCTCGACCTCACCGACGTCAGCTGCAGCGGCGCGGACACCGCCGACCTGGTGGGCCGCCAGCGCACGGTGAACGACACGACCGTCCCCCCGCAGCTCAGGGCGCTTCGCCGCGGCACCGCCCTGGTCACGCTCGGCATCGGCGGCAACGACCTCGACCTGTTCTCCACGCTGGTGAACCTCTGCCCGCGGCTGCGCGCGCAGGACCCGGCCGGCAGCCCGTGCGCCGACGAGCTGGCCCGGCGTGGCGAGGACCTGCGGAGCACCACGGCCCGGATCGGGCAGCGGGTCGCCGACGCCGTCGAGGAGGTGCAGCAGCGGGCCCCGGACGCCCGGGTGGTGCTGGTCGGCTACCTGCGGATCGCCCCCACCGACGGCTCCTGCCCGCGCCGGCTGCCGTTCGCGACCGGGGACCTCGCCTTCGGCGACCGGGTGATCCGGTCGCTGAACGCGGCGCTGGCCGGGGCGGCACGCCGTACCGGGGTGGAGTTCCTCGACATGTACGCCGCCTCCGAGGGCCACGACGTGTGCAGCGACCAGCCGTGGGTCAACGGCCGGCGCACCGACACCGGCAGCGCGCTCGCCTACCACCCGTTCCTCAGCGGCATGCGCGCGGTCGCCGACGGGCTCGAGGCCCTGCTTCGCGACCAGTGATCCGGCCCGGCCCGTCCGTGCAGCAGGCGGACCAGGTTGTGAGAGAGTCCGGCTCGTGAGCGCCGAGACCGTCGAGATCGCCCAGCAGCTCGGGCCGGACCTGGTGACGCTGCGCCGCCGGCTGCACCGGATCCCCGAGATCGGCCTGCACCTGCCGAAGACGCAGCAGCTGCTGCTCGAGGAGCTCGCCGGCCTCGACGTCGAGGTGCACCGCGGCCGGACGCTCTCCTCGCTCACCGTGGTGCTCCGCGGCCGGGCGACCCGCGACGACGGCTCGCGCGGGGTGGTGCTGCTGCGCGGCGACATGGACGCGCTGCCGGTCGCCGAGGAGGTCGCGTCCGACCACGCCTCCGAGCACGAGGGCGTCATGCACGCCTGCGGCCACGACCTGCACATGGCCGCCCTGGTCGGTGCCGCGCGGATCCTGCACCGGGTCCGCGACCGGCTCGCCGGCGACGTGGTGCTGATGTTCCAGCCGGGCGAGGAGGGCCCCGGCGGCGCCGAGCCGATGCTCGCCGAGGGCCTGCTGGACGTCGCCGGCGCCCGCGTGGAGGCGGCGTACGCCCTGCACGTGATGTCCTCCGAGCACCCGGCCGGACAGTGGTTCGCGCGCCCCGGCCCGCTGTTCGCGGCGGCCGACGAGGTGCACGTCCGGGTGCTGGGCTCGGGCGGCCACGGCTCCGCGCCGCACCGGGCGAAGGACCCGATCCCGGCCGCCTGCGAGATGGTGCTCGCGCTGCAGGCGATGAAGGCCCGCACCGCCGACGTCTTCGACCCGGTCGTCGTCAACGTAGGACTGATCGCCGCCGGCACGAAGGAGAACATCATCCCCGACGAGGCCTACTTCGAGGCCACGGTGCGCACCCTGTCGGAGCCGACCCGCGCCCGCGTGCACGCGGCGATCACCAGGACCGTCTCCGGCATCGCGGCCGCGCACGACCTCGAGGTGGAGGTCGAGCAGGTCCGCGGCTACCCGGTGACCGTCAACGACGAGGCGGAGTACGCCCTCGCCCACCGCACGGTGCTCGACCTGTTCGGCGCCGCGCGCTTCACCACGATGCCGCACCCGGACCTGGGCGCGGAGGACATGGCCTTCGTGCTGCGCGAGGTGCCCGGCGCCTACTTCAACCTCGGCGCCTGTCCTGGGCCGGACCCGCTGACCGCCCCCGACAACCATTCGCCGCGCGCCGCCTTCGACGACTCGGTCCTCCCGGACGCCGCCGCCTGGCTGGCCGAGGTGGCGCTGCGCCGGCTGGCCGGCGCATGAGCACGCTCGCGGAGCTGGTCGCGCGGGGGCTGGTGGCCGCCGACTGGGCCGAGGCGCTCGCCCCGGTCGAGGACGACCTCGTCCGGATGGGCCGGTTCCTCCGCGCCGAGGTCGCGGCCGGGCGGCGCTACCTGCCCGACGGCGACCACATCCTGCGGGCCTTCAGCCGGCCCCTCGCCGACGTGCGCGTGCTGGTGGTCGGGCAGGACCCGTACCCGACGCCCGGCCACCCGGTGGGGCTGTCGTTCTCGGTCGCGCCCGGGGTGCGCCCGCTGCCGAAGAGCCTGGTGAACATCTTCAAGGAGCTGGTCGCCGACGTCGGCTGCCCGCCGCCGACCGACGGTGACCTGACGCCCTGGTTCGAGCAGGGGGTGATGCTGCTGAACCGGGTCCTGACCGTGGCCCCGGGAACACCGGCCTCGCACCGGGGCCGGGGCTGGGAGCAGGTCACCGAGCGTGCCATCGTGGCGCTGGCCGGGCGCGGCGGTCCGTGCGCGGCGATCCTGTGGGGCCGTGACGCCCAGGGGCTCAAGCCGGTGCTGGGCGAGGTCCCCTGGGTGGAGTCGCCCCACCCGTCCCCGCTGTCGGCCTCCCGCGGGTTCTTCGGCTCGCGGCCGTTCAGCCGGGTCAACGACCTGCTGGTGCGGCAGGGCGGCAGCCCGGTCGACTGGGCGCTCCCCTGACGGGCGCCCTCAGCAGCGGGAGTCGAGGTCGCCGGCCGCGTCGATCCGCTCCACGATGTGGCCGGCGACCCGCTCCAGCGCGGCGACGTCCTCGGGAGAGAGGTCCTCGAAGACCAGCGAGTGCACCGTGGCGACGTGACCGGGGGCGGCCTTGCGGAGCACCTCCCAACCCTCGTCGGTCAGCGTCACCAGCGTCACCCGGCGGCTGTCCGGGCACGGGCGGCGCTGCACCCAGCCCTTCTTCTCGAGCTTGCTGATCACGTGCGAGAGCCGGGACAGCGAGGCGTTGGTCGTGGCGGCGAGGTCGCTCATCCGCCGGGTGTGGTCCTCGGCCTCGGAGAGCATCGCCAGGCACAGGTAGTCGAAGTGCGTGAGGTCGGAGTCGCGCTGCAGCTGGGAGTCCAGCGTCGGACCGAGCTTGAGCATCACGCCGGCGAGCTTCAGCCAGGCGTCGAGCTCCTTGTCGGTCAGCCATCGGGTCATGGCCGCAGCATAGCCCCCGATACTTGATGCTTCAACTTTCTCGGAGTAGCCTGCTCACAGAACCCCGAGGAGCAGCCATGACCGACCAGAACCACCCCACCGACCACGCCTCGCCCGCCGCCACGATCCCTGCGGCCACCGGGCCTGCCCGGATGCCCGCGCTCTACATCGGGCACGGCGCGCCGCCGCTCCTCGACGACCCGCTGTGGAGCGGTCAGCTGGCGTCCTGGGCCCGGGACCTGCCCCGGCCCACGGCGATCCTGATCGTCTCCGCGCACTGGGAGTCCGCCCCGGTCAGCCTCTCCGCCACCGCCGCCGGCACCCCGCTGGTCTACGACTTCGGCGGCTTCGCGCAGCGCTACTACGAGATGACCTACGTGACACCAGACGCGTCGGCGCTCGCGCGCCGGGTAGCCGCGATGATGCCCGACCGCGAGCCGGTCCACCAGCACGCGAGCCGCGGGCTCGACCACGGCGCCTGGGTGCCGCTGAAGATCATGTACCCCGACGCCGACATCCCGGTGCTGCAGATGTCGCTGCCCACCCAGGACCCCTACCGGCTGCTCGAGATCGGCCGCCGGCTGCGCCCGCTGCGCGACGAGGGCGTGCTCGTCGTCGGCTCGGGGTTCCTCACCCACGGCCTCCCGTTCCTCCGGGAGTTCCGCATCGAGGCCGCGGCGCCGGGGTGGTCCACCGAGTTCGACGCGTGGGCCGCCGAGGCGCTGGCCCGGGGCGACGTCGACGAGCTCGCCGCCTTCCGCAGCAAGGCGCCCGGGATGCCCTACGCGCACCCGACCGTCGAGCACTACACACCGCTGTTCATCACCCTGGGTGCCGCGGCGGACCCGGAGACCCCGGGCGAGCAGCTGATCGACGGCTACTGGATGGGCCTGTCCAAGCGGTCCCTCCAGGTGGCCTGAGCGCCCGCCGCTGCCGTCGACGGCTCAGCCCAGCCAGCGGTAGCGCCGCTCCGGGCGGCCCGCCTGACCGTAGCGCAGCCCGACCTCCGCACGGCCGGTCTCCGCGAGGTGCTCGAGGTAGCGGCGGACGCTGACCCGGGCGAGCCCCACCTGCTCGGCGCACTCGGCGGCGCTCAGCGTCGGCTGCTCGGCCGCGCCCTGCTCCTTCAGCGCCCGGGCGACGAGCTGCAGCGTCTGCACGGTCAGCCCCTTGGGCAGGTCGGCGCCGCCGGGCCGGGCGGCGCGCTGACCGCCGAACAGCGCGTCGACCTCGCGCTGCGCCATCTCCCCGTCGCCCTGGGTGGCCGCCGCCTGCACCGAGCGGCGCCGGCGGGCGAACTCGGTCAGCCGCTCGCGCATCACCTCGGCGGTGAACGGCTTGATGAGGTACTGCACGGCGCCGCCGCGGAAGGCCTCCTGCACCGTCTCGAGGTCGCGGGCCGCGCTCACCACGAGCACGTCGACCGGGTCGGCCTGCGCGCGCAGGCTGCGGAGCACCTCGAGCCCGGTCATGTCCGGGAGGTAGATGTCTAGCAGCACCAGGTCGGGCCGGTGCTCGCGCACCGCCGCCAGCGCCGCCTCCCCCGAGCGCGCCTCGGCGACCACCTCGAAGCCGGGCACCCGCTCGACGAACTTGCGGTGCACACGCGCCACCATGAAGTCGTCGTCGACGACGAGCACCCGCAGCGGCGGGGTCACGACGGCACCTCCTCGGGTCGTGGCGCCGGCGACACCGGCGAGGTCAGGGGCAGCACGGCCGTGAAGACGGTACGCCCCCGCGGGGTCCGCTCCACCTGGACGCCCCCGCCGCGCTGCTCGCAGACCAGCCGGCTCAGCGCGAGCCCCCAGCCCCGGCCACCCGGGTCCGAGGTCGGCTTGGTGGAGAAGCCCTGGTCGAAGACGCGTGAGGCCAGGTCGTCGGGCACCCCCGGACCGTCGTCGGTGACCCGGACCCGGACCGCGCCGTCCTCGACGACGAGCCGGACACCGACCGATCCGCGACCGGCGGCGACGGCCTCCATCGCGTTGTCCACCAGGTTGCCGAGCACGGTGAGGATGTCCGCCGAGAGCGCGCCCTCGACCGCCGGCAGCGCGGTGTCGTCGTCGAGGTCGAGGGTGACGCCGAGCTCGGCGGCGCGGCTACCCTTCGCGACCAGCAGTGCGGCGACCGAGGCGTCCTGCACCCGGGCGACGACGCGGTCCACCCAGCCGGCCCGGGCCCGCGCCTGGGTGGTGACGAAGCTGGCCACCTCGTCGTACTCGCCGAGCTCGATCAGCCCGGCGATGGTGTGCATGCGGTTGCTGAACTCGTGCGCCTGCGAGCGCAGCGTGTCGGTGGTCCCCGCCAGACGTCGAGCTGCCGGTTGAGGTCCACGAGCTCGGTGCGGTCGCGCACGGTGGTGACCCAGCCGATCCGGGTGCCCTGGTTGACCACGGGCATCTGGTTGAGCACCAGCACCCGTCCCCCGGCGGCCACCGCGAGGTCGTCGGCGCCGGCCCGGCCGCCGAGCACCCCGGTGAGGCTGTCGGGCAGCGCCAGCTCCTGCACCGGGCGGCCCACCACCTCCGTCGGCAGCCCGAGCAGCCGGACCGCCTCGTCGTTGACCAGCGTCACCCGGCCGGCGGTGTCGACGCCCACCACGCCCTCGCGCAGGCCGTGCAGCATCGCCTCCCGGTGCTCGACGAGGCCGGCGATCTCCTCCGGCTCCAGGCCGAGTGTCTGCCGCTTGATCCGGCGCGAGAGCAGCAGGCTGCCGCCGAGGCCGACCAGCGAGCCGACCAGCACGTAGATCACCAGCGTCGGCGCCGTCGCGCCCAGCCGCTCCCAGGTGGTCGGGTAGTCCCGGCCGACGAGGACGTAGCCGACCACGTCGCCGATCCCCACCCCGTCGCCGCTGCGCACCGCCTGCACCGGTGCCCGCGCCTCCACCGCCCGGCCGCCGTCGCGGGTGACCACCCCGACCCAGGAGCGGCCCGCGCCGGGACGGGTCACGGAGCGCCCGATGTCCGCGGGGTCCGAGGAGTGCACGACGGTCCCCGCAGCATCGGTGACCAGGACGTACGACGAGCCGGAGCTGGCGCGCGACCGCTCCGCCTCCCCGGCCACCCCGGCGTCGGTCCCCGAGGCCAGCCCGGTCTGCAGCACCCGGGTGCCGGCGACCGTCTCGGCGGTCGCCAGCACCCGCCGGCTCTCGGTGCGTCGGAACGCGACGTCGTTCTGCACCAGCGTCACCGGCGTGACGCCGAGGACGACCAGCAGCACGATCACCGCCTGCAGGCCGAGCAGCTGCCCGGCCAGGGAGACACGACGGATCCGGGGCCTGGCGGGCACCCGGGGCCGCGCGGGCTTCGGCAGCTTCACGGGGCGAGTCTCACCCATCGGGGCGGGCCGGCGCACGACGCTACGCTGCCCGGGTGTCGAGACGCGCCCGAGAGATCGCCAGGTGCGCCGCGGTGGTCCTCGCCGTGCTCCCGGTCGCGCTCGCCGGCTGCTCGGCCACCTCTCCCGAGGCCTCGGCCACCGACCAGCTCCGGATCATGGTGCCGAACGCGGCCGGCGGCGGCTACGACACCACCGCCCGCACCGTGGCCGTGGTGCTCGAGCAGGAGGGCATCACCGAGCGCCCGGAGATCTTCAACCTCGAGGGCGGCAGCGGCGGCGTCGGTCTGGCCCGCACCGTCCACGAGCGCGGCAACCCCGACCTGCTGATGATGATGGGCCTGGGGGTGGTCGGAAGCGTGCACACCAACGACATCGCCGCCGACCTGGACCAGGTCACGCCTGTCGCCCGCCTGCTCAGCGAGCCGGAGGTCGTGCTGGTCCGGACCACCTCGGAGCACCGGGGCCTGCGGTCGCTGGTGCGGGCCTGGCGCGAGGACCCCGGCAGCATCGTGGTGGGCGGCGGCTCGCTGGCCGGTGGCCCGGACCACCTCGCCACCCACCTGCTCGCCCAGGCGGTGAGGATCGACCCCCGCAAGGTGCGCTACCGGCAGTACGACGGCGGCGGGCCGCTCCTCGCCGCGCTCTTCACCGGCCGGGTGGACGTGGCTGTCTCCGGGGTGCTGGAGAACATCGAGCAGGTCCGCGCCGGCGCGGTCCGGGTGCTCGCGGTGACCGGCGAGCACCGGGTGCCCGGCGTCGAGGCCCCGACGCTGCAGGAGGCCGGGGTGCCGCTGGAGTTCGCCAACTGGCGCGGGTTCGTCGCGCCGCCGGGACTGACGCCGCGCGAGCGGGCCCGGCTGGTCTCGATCGTCACCCGCATGCACGACTCGCCGTCGTGGCGCGAGGCCGAGCAGGCCAACGGCTGGACCGACGCCTTCCTGACCGGGCACGCCTTCGGCTCCTTCCTCGACGAGGAGAGCGCACGGGTGCGCGAGCTGCTCGCCCGGCTCGGGATGGAGCCGGGCGAGCAGCAGGTCACGCCTTGACGGCGAGCACCGGGCAGCCGGCCTGCAGCAGCACCCGCTGGGCGGTGCTGCCGAGCAGCAGCTTGCCCACCGGCGAGCGGCGGCGCAGGCCGATCACCACCAGCGACGCGGCCAGCCGCTCCGCGGCGTCGAGGATCTCCTCCGCCGGGTCCTTGCGGCCGACGCTCTGCTCGACCTGGTGCGCCACGCCCGACTCCGCGAGCCGGCGGCGCAGGTCGTCGAGCTGCTCGGGCCCGGCGAGCCCCTGGTCGACGTACGCCTCGGCGCTGCTGGCGTTGACGACGTGCAGCGAGCTGCCGCGCCGTCCGGCCTCGTCGAGGGCCGCCCGGAGGGCAGCCTCGCCCTGCGGGGTGGGGGTGTAGCCGACCACGATCGTGGCCCGGTCCTGGGCTGGCACGGTCTCTCCTGACATGTGGGCTCGTGAAGGGCGATGGGTTCGTGCGGCACGCGGCTCCGGGGGGCAGGCCGGGTCGGGCTCAGTCCTCGTCGGCGAAGGCGAGCTTGCGGACGTCCTCGGGGTCCTTGCCGCGCAGCCGCGCCACCAGGGCCGGGGTGTAGGGCAGCAGCAGGGCCAGCAGCGCCAGCAGCAGGATCGCCAGCGACAGCGGCCGGGTGACGAAGACGCTGAGGTCGCCGTTGCCCACTGACAGCGCCCGGCGGAACTGGTTCTCCAGCTCCGGGCCGAGGATCGCGCCGAGGATGGTCGGAGCGATCGGGAAGTCGAGCTGGCGCATCAGGAAGCCGACCACGCCGATGGCGTAGGCGATGAGGATGTCGGTCACGGTGCCCGACACCGAGTAGATGCCGAGAGTGGCGAAGACCAGGATGCCGGCGTAGAGCACCGGCCGTGGGATCTGCAGCACCTTCACCCAGACCCGGATCAGCGGCAGGTTCAGCGCGAGCAGCATCACGTTGCCGACGAACAGCGACGCGATCAGCGCCCACACCAGGTCCGGCGCGTCGTCGAAGAGCTGCGGACCCGGCTGCAGGTTGAAGATCTTGAACGCCGCCAGCATCACCGCGGCCGTCGCCGAGGTCGGCAGGCCGAGCGTCAGCAGCGGCACCAGCACGCCGGAGAACGACGCGTTGTTCGCGGCCTCCGGGCCGGCCACGCCCTCGATCGCACCCTTGCCGAACTCGGCGCGACCGCGGGAGCGGTGCTTCTCGTAGGAGTAGGAGAGGAACGTCGGCAGCTCGGCGCCGCCGGAGGGCAGCACGCCGAACGGGAAGCCGAAGCCGGCGCCGCGCAGCCACGGGCCCCAGGAGCGGCGCCACTGCTCGCGGCTGAGCCACATGAAGCCGCCCTGCTGCGGGGGCTCCAGCGGGGTGACCTGGCCGGGCCGGGTCAGGCCGCGGGACAGCACGTAGAGGGTCTCCCCGATCGCGAACAGGCCGATGATCAGCAGCACCTCGTCGATGCCGTTGAACAGCGTGGGGGTGCCGAAGGTGAAGCGCGGCTGGCCGGAGATCGCGTCGAGGCCGATGAAGCCCACGGTGATGCCGAGCAGCAGCGAGATCAGGCCGCGCACCAGCGAGCTGCCGACCAGCGCGGTGACCGTGACCAGCGCGAGCACCATCAGCGCGAAGTAGTCGGTGGCCCGGAACGAGACCGCCAGGTGGCCGATCGGCTTGGCCACCAGCGCGAGCAGCACCGTCGAGATCACCGCGGCCACGAACGAGCCGATCGCCGCGGTGGCCAGCGCGGCCCGGGCGTTCCCGCGTTTGGCCATCTCGTGGCCCTCGATGGCGGTGGCCACCGACGCGGACTCGCCGGGGGTGTTGAGCAGGATCGAGGTGGTCGAGCCGCCGTACATCGCGCCGTAGTAGATGCCCGCGAACATGATGAAGGCGGGGATCGGGCTCTCGAAGCCGTAGGTCACCGGGAGCAGCAGGGCGATGGTGACCGCCGGGCCGATGCCGGGGAGCACGCCGACCAGGGTGCCGAGCGTGACCCCGATGATCGCGAACAGCAGGTTCTCCGGGCTCAGGACGGTGGCGAAGCCGCCCAGCAGGTCGCCGAAGGAGCTCACAGCGGAAGCACCCCCTCAGGGAGGAAGACGCCGAGGGCGCGGGTGAAGACCAGGTAGACCAGCAGCGAGAGGCCGATGCCGATCACCACGTCGCGGGTCAGGTGCCGCGAGCCCATCGCCCGGGCGGCGCCGATGAAGAAGACGCTGGTGGCCAGCACGTAGCCGACGGTGCCCAGCACCAACGCGTAGACGACGAGCAGCGCCACCAGCGCGGCGGCGGCGGGCATGTGGCGGAACGGCTCCACCGGCCGCAGCCCCGAGCGCCGCGCGATCGCCAGGGCCTGCTGGAGCATGTAGACCGCGGACAGCGCGGTGAGCAGGGTCAGCACCACCAGCGGGAAGAACCGGGGGCCGGCGAGCGAGTAGCCGTCGGCGTCGATCGCGAAGACCTGCGTCAGCAGGACGACGCCGATCGAGAACAGCCCCGCCCCGGCGACCAGCGGGATGAAGGGCGACCCGGTCTCCGGGGTCGCTTCGGCTCCGGCCGCCTGGGTGGTGGCGCCGGCCGGCCGGCCCCCGGGAGTACCGGGGGCCGGCTGCTCGACGCCGGAGGCGTCGGGTCGTGCGTCGGTCACAGCCCGAGGTCCTCGTAAAGGGCCCCGACCCGCTCGATCTCGTCGGCGAAGTACTGCTGGGCCTCGTCGCCGGTCTTGTAGAAGTCGCCCCACCCGTTGGCCTCGAGCTGCTCCTTCCAGGCGTCGGTGCCGTGCATCTCGTCGATGACCGCGGTCACGGAGTCGACCTGCTCGTCGGAGAGCCCGGGGGCCGCGACCAGCGCCCGCCAGTTGGCGAAGTCCACGTCGTAGCCGGCGTCGGCGAGCGTGGGCGCCTCCTCGCCGGCGACCTCGATCGGGTCGGCGGTGCTGACCGCGAGGAGCCGCATGTCGCCGGACTCGATCTGACCCTCGAACTCGCTGACCCCCGAGACGCCGACGGCGATGTCACCGGAGAGCACGCCGGCGGTGGCCTCGCCGCCGCCGGAGTAGCCGACGTACTTCATCTCGCCCGGCTCCGCGCCGGCCTCCTTGAGCAGCTCGGCGACCACGAGCTGGTCGGAGCCGCCGGCGCTGCCGCCGCCGAAGGTCACCGAGGACGGGTCCTCCTGGTAGGCCTTCACGACGTCCTCGATCGAGGTGAACTCGGAGTCCGCCGGCACCACGAACGCCTCGGCCTCGCTGGTCAGCGTGGCGATCGGCGTGGTGTCCTCCAGCGAGACCGGGGAGTCGGCCTGCTCGAGCGCACCGATCATGACCAGGCCGGTCATCATCAGCGCGTGCGGGTCGCCCTCGCTCTTCTGGAGCTGGGAGAGCCCGGTGGCGCCGCCGCCGCCCTCGACGTTGAAGACCTCGACCGGCTCGGAGACCACGTCCTCGGACTCGATGACCTTCTGCATCGCCCGGGCGGTGGAGTCCCAGCCGCCGCCCGCGGCCGCGGGCACCATGAACTGGATGGTCTTGGACGGGTACTCCTCGGCGGAGGTGTCCTGGCTGCCGCCGGCCGACTGGCTGCAGGCGGCCAGGGCCAGGGTGGTGGTGAGGCCGGTCGCGGCGAGCGCGGTCCGGCGGACGACCGAGCGGCGGTTGGCGCGCATCGGGTTCCTCCTTGTTTCTCAGGGGATCGAGTCGATGTGTTCGTCGTCACGGGAGGTGACCGCCGTCACGCTAGGCGGGCTCTCGCCGCAGCGAGCCGTTGCGGCCATCAGTCAGCTTGTGGTCTTTGTGGTCGCGGCTCAGCGCTGGCAAGCATCTACCGCCGACCCGTAGAGTGGTTCATCCGAACCACCTGACGGACCACCGGAGGACGCATGCCCCCCTCGCTGCCGGCCACTCCCGAGCCCGGGGTGCGCAGCCTGCAGCGCGCGATCGACGTGCTCGCGCTGTTCGACGAGCGGCACCCGACCCGGACGGTCCGCGACGTCGTGGACGGCACCGGACTGCCGAAGACCACGGCCGTGCGGCTGCTCGCCACGCTGGAGGGCCGGGGCCTGGTCAGCCGGGTCGCCGAGACGACGTACTCCTGCGGACCGGCGCTGCTGCGCTGGGTCCGCCTCGCCGAGCAGATGTGGCAGGTCTCCCCCGCGGCTCGCGCGGAGATGCGCGGGCTGGTGGACCGGTGCGGCGAGACCGTCAACGTCTACGTCCGCCAGGGCCTGGACCGGGTCTGCGTCGCGCAGGAGGAGGGCACCGCCACGGTCCGCAGCGTGGTCCCGGTGGGGGTGCCGCTGCCGCTCGGCCGCGGCGCGACGGCCAAGGTGCTGCTCGCCGGCGCGCCGCCCGGCCTGCTCGACGAGCTCGCCGGCGGGGATCCCGGCCTCGACCCGGCGGCCCGCGCCGCGCTCGTGCGCGAGGTCGACGCGGTCCGGTCCGGCGGCTGGGCGGTCTCGCACGGCGAGCGGGAGCTCGGGGCGTCCGCGGTGGCCGCTCCCCTGGCGGGAGCCGACGGCCGGGTGCTGGCGGCGCTGTCGGTGAGCGGCCCCACCTCACGGTTCACCGACGAGCGGGTCCCCGGCTACGTCGAGGCGGTCCGCGCCGCGGCGCAGGCGATCAGCCGGGTCGGGCTCGGTCCGGTCGGGGCGTTCCTATGAGCGGCCTGCTGGACGGGGTCCGGGTGCTCGACCTCACCAACGTCCTGGCCGGCCCGGTCGCCGGCTACCAGCTCGCCCTGCTCGGCGCCGACGTGGTCAAGGTCGAGCTGCCCGGCACCGGCGACCTCGCCCGCCAGCTCGGCGCCGACCCCGGGCTGAGCTCACGCAACCTGGGCGCGTCATTCCTGGCCCAGAACGGCGGCAAGCGCTCGGTCACGGTGGACCTGAAGAGCGACGGCGGCCGCGAGGTCTTCCGCCGGCTGCTCGGCATCGCCGACGTGCTGCTGGAGAACTTCCGCCCCGGCGTGCTGGCCCGGCTCGGGTTCGCGGCCGAGCAGCTGCGCGCGGAGTTCCCGGGGCTCGTCTACTGCGCGGTCTCCGGGTTCGGCGCGACCGGACCGGACAGCGACCGGCCGGCCTACGACCAGGTGGTGCAGGGGATGGCCGGCGTCATGAGCGTCACCGGTACGGCGGCCGGCGGGCCGCTCCGTGTCGGCTACCCGGTCTGCGACTCGATCGGCGGGCTGGCGGCGGCGTTCGCGGTGGCCGCCGCGCTGGTACGCCGGCAGCGGACCGGCGAGGGCGCCTACCTCGACGTCAGCATGCTCGACGCCGCGCTGACCACGATGGGCTGGGTGGTCTCGGACTACCTCGTCGCCGGCCGGGAGCCGGCCCCGATGGGCAACGAGAACCGCACCTCCGCGCCGTCGGGGACGTTCCGGACCGCGGACGGCGCGCTCAACATCGCGGCGAACCGCCAGCAGCAGTTCGAACGGCTCTGCGACGCCGTGGGCCGCCCCGAGCTGCTCGACGACCCCCGGTTCGGCACCCGCGAGGACCGCAAGGCGCACCGGGCCGAGCTCACCGCGGCCCTCGAGGAGACGCTGCGCTGCCGTCCGGCCGCGCACTGGGACGCGCTGCTGACCCGGGCCGGTGTGCCCGCCGGCCCGGTCGTCTCCGTCCCGGACGCGCTGGCCTCGGCCCAGGTCCGGCACCGCGGTCTGGTCAGCACGGTGGCCTCCGCGGCCGGCGACCTGTCGCTGCTGGGGCTGCCGACCCGGGTGGACGGGCAGCCGGTGCCGCCGTCGTCGCCGCCACCGGTGCTCGGCGAGCACACCGACGAGGTGCTGGCCGAGCTCGGCTACGCCCCGTCGGAGATCGCCGCGCTGCACGAGGCGGGTGCGGTGTGAGCACGCCGCGGCACAGCGCCCACGCGGCGACCTCCACCGAGGACACCACCCGGTGGTGGGCCACGGCCGTCTCGGACATCGAGCCGGGCGTGATCCGGCTGCGGGGCTACCCGGTCGAGCAGCTCATCGGCTCGGTGAGCCTGGTCGACACGATCTGGCTGATGCTGCGCGGCGACCTGCCCACGACCACCCAGCGCGAGCTGCTGGAGGCGGCGCTGGTGGCCGCGGTCGACCACGGCCCGCAGGCTCCCTCGATCGCCGCGGCGCGGATGGCCGCCACCTGCGGCGTCGGGCTCAACTCCGCGGTCGCGACCGGGGTGAACCTGCTCGGCGACGTGCACGGCGGCGCCGGCCAGCAGTGCCTCGCGCTCCTGGACCGGCTCGCCGGCCACGACGCCGTACCGCTCGAGGAGACGGTCGCCGCGGAGCTCGCCGACCACCGGGCCCGAGGCGAGCACGTGCCCGGCTTCGGGCACCGCTTCCACCCGGTCGACCCCCGTCGCGACCCGCTGGTCGCGGCGGTGCGGGCGGCGGCCGACGCCGGCCACGTCACCGGGCGGCACCTGGCCGCGGCGCTGGAGCTGGAGCGGCAGCTGGCCGCGGGGCGCAACCGGCCGGTGCCGATGAACATCGACGGTGCCACCGCGATCGTCTACGGCGAGCTCGGCTTCGACCCCGAGCTGAGCCGGGGCCTGTTCTGCCTGTCCCGCTCGGTCGGCATCCTGGCGCACGCCTGGGAGGAGCGGTCCGGCGGCCGCCGGATCAAGGGCCCGCTGCCGCCGCCGCTGCTCCCCGACTACGACGGGCCGGAGGCGCGGGACCTGCCGTCGGGCAGGATGGCCCCGTGAGCATCCTCTCCATCCAGTCCCTGGTCGCCTACGGTCACGCCGGCAACAGCGCCGCGCTCTTCCCGCTGCAGCGGCTCGGCAAGGTGGTCTGGCCGGTGATGACCGTGCACTTCTCCAACCACACCGGCTACGGCGACTGGAAGGGCCCGCTGCTCGCGCCGGCCGACGTGGCCGCGGTGATCGAGGGCGTCGGCGACCGCGGCGCCTTCGCCCGCTGCGAGGCGGTGCTGTCGGGCTACCAGGGCGCCGAGGAGGTCGGCGCGGTTGTCCTCGACGCGGTGGCCAAGGTGAAGGCCGAGTCGCCGTCGGCGATCTACTGCTGCGACCCGGTGATGGGCGACGTCGGCCGCGGCATGTTCGTGCGGCCCGGCATCCCGGAGTTCATGCGCGACCGCGTCGTGCCCGCGGCCGACGTGATCACCCCGAACCACTTCGAGCTCGACTTCCTCGCCGGCGTCACCACGACGACGTACGACGAGCTCCTCGACGCGGTGGCTGCCGTGCGAGCCGGCGGTCCGGACACCGTGCTGGTCACCAGCGTGATCCTCGAGGACACCCCCGCCGACATGCTCGACATGGTCGCGGTCTCCGGCGACGGCGCCTGGCGCACCCGGTTCCCGCGGCTCGAGGCGAGCCCGCCCGGCGCCGGCGACCTGACTGCGGCGGTGTTCCTCGCGAACCTCCTCGACGGGCAGGGGCGCGGGCTCGACGAGGCGCTGGCGCGCACCACCGCCTCGGTGTTCGCGGTGGTCGCGGCGACCGCCGAGGCCGGCGAGCGGGAGATGCGGATCATCCAGACCCAGGACGAGCTGGCCTCCCCCTCGCGGACCTTCGAGGCCGTCCGGCTGCGCTGAGAGCGTTTGTCAGGTTCGAGCCGAGGACCTCTCGCGTGCGAGGCGAGTGCTCTGCCCGAGGAACACCTCCAGGGACGCCCGGATCCCCGCCGCGTCCAGGCCGTGCGCCGCGACGTGCTGCCGCGGGGTGCCGTACCTGCGCAGCTCCTCCGCACCGACGCCGAGAGCCAGCAGCCGATGGGGTACGTCCACGAGTGCGTCCGACACCACCCGGCTCGAGGTCCCGGCCAGGTAGGGCTCGACGAGCACCACCTCGGGACCGGACAGCACCTCACGCAGGCCGCGGCCGTCGAAGGGCCGCACCGTGCTCGCGTAGAGCACCGTGGCGTCGAGCCCCCCGGTCGCTGCGACCACCGCATCGAGGACTGGGCCGACCGCCACGACCGTCGGCCCGGCGCCCCGTCGCAGCACGTGGAAGCGACCCGGTCGCACCGGGAACGCCTCGGTGTTCTGCTGGGACACGACCCGGACGTAGTCACGGCCGCTGCCGGCCACGGCGAGCCGCAGGGCGTCCTCGACCTCGGTGGCGTGACCGGGGACGTGGACGGTCCAGCCGGGCAGGGTGTCGATGAGGGCCACGTCGCCGGGCGCCTGGTGGGTCCGACCAGCGGAGGCGGCGTCGAACGAGCCCCCGGAGCCGACCAGGACGCCGCCGACGTCCTGGTGGCTGAAGCCCAGCTTGATCTGCTCGAAGGCGCGCTCCACCAGGAACGAGCCGAACGTGTGCACGATCGGACGCATCCCGGTCAGGGCCAGTCCGGCACCGACGTTGACCAGCAGCTGTTCGCGGATGCCGACGTTGATCACCCGGTCGGGGTGGCTCCGCTCGGCGTCGGCGAAGAACTGTCCGCTGATCTCGGCGTAGACGAGTGCCACCGACGGGTCCTCGTCGAGCAGTGCGGTGGCGGCGCGCGCGAAGGTCTGACGGGGGTCGCTCATGACTTCTCCTCCACCTCGGCCACGACCGCGGTGGGCCGACCCGTCGACGAGTGCAGGGCACGTTCCAAGGCATCGTGGTCCCGGCCGTCGACGGTCACCACCTCCCAGCCCTCGTGGGAGAAGCGGCCCTCAATCAGCCCGGGCCGGTTCCAGGTGGACGATCTGTTGTCGATCACGACGACGGTGAGCCGGTCCAGCGCGAGCGCTCCGGCGAGCTCGATCGCCTCGTGGTTGCTGCCTTCGTCGAGCTCGGCGTCCCCGACGAGGACGACGGTGCGGGCGTCGAGGCCCTGCGCCCGCAGGCCGAGCGCCGTGCCCACCGCGATCGGCAGGCCGTGCCCGAGGGACCCGCTGGAGATCTCCACGCCCGGCACGAGGTTGCGGTCGGGGTGGTAGCCCAGCGGCGAGTCGAAGCGCCCCCAGCCCGCCAGCCACTCCTCCGGCAGGAAGCCGTGGGCGGCGAGGACGGCGTAGTAGGCCATCGGCCCGTGCCCCTTGGACAGCAGGAACCGGTCGCGGTCCGGCAGCCACCCAGGCTCGGGCGCCACCCGGAGCACCCGGTCGTAGAGCACCCAGATCACGTCCAGCGTGGAGGTGGCGGCAGCGGTGTGCTTCTCGTCGCCGGTCATCAGCCACATCAGACGGGGGAGGTCGTCGTAGCCGGGTCGTGTGCGCCCGGCGGTTGTGGTGGTGGTCATGGAGCCCATCGTGCAAGCTCAAGTCCACTTGAGGTCAAGGGCTACTCTGACGACGTGTCGCAGCCGCACCACCTCACCATCGGCCAGCTCGCCGAGCGCAGTGGCGTGGCTCCCTCCGCGCTGCGCTACTACGAGGACCTCGGGCTGATCACCTCCGTGCGCACGGCAGGCAACCAGCGCCGCTACCTCCGGCCCACGCTGCGCCGGGTGGCGTTCGTCCGGTCGGCACAGCGGGTCGGCCTCACCCTCGACGAGGTTGCCGAGGCGCTGGCGACGCTGCCGGAGGGGCGCACTCCTACCAAGGCGGACTGGTCGCGGTTGTCCCGGTCGTGGCGGCCGAGGCTCGACGAGCAGATCGAGCGGCTCGAGCGGCTGCGGGACAAGCTCGACTCCTGCATCGGCTGCGGCTGTCTGAGCCTGCGCACCTGCGCTCTGCGCAACGCCGGCGACGAGGCCGCCTCGCGCGGGCCGGGGGCGGTCTACCTCCAGCCGGGCGCGTGAGGCCAAGGCCCCGGGGGCTGGAGCCGCTTGTCAGGTTCGAACTGACGACCTTTCGCTTACAAGGCGAGTGCTCTACCAGCTGAGCTAAAGCGGCGACGTGACGGCTTCCATCGTAATGAGACAGGTGTGGTCCGGCCGCATGTGGGTACGACGGGACTGTTCCCGAGACGAAGGAGGCACCACATGGGCGCCGACGACAAGATGCAGAACAAGACCGAGGGCCTGGTCGGATCGGCCAAGGAGAAGCTTGGCTCTGCGACGGGCGACAAGTCGATGGAGAACGAGGGCAAGGGCGAGCAGAGCAAGGCCGACCTGAAGCAGGCCGGCGAGAAGGTGAAGGACGCCTTCAAGTAGCCCCTCGCTCCTCCCGCTGTGCGGGTGCGGCCGCGTGCAGACGCCGGTCGCACCCGCACAGTCATGTCCGGGTCGATCCGTCCGGCTACTGGCAGTTCGCACCCACGCAGAACGAGCTCGAGCCCTCGCGCACCACGGCGAGCTGGCCGAAGTCGAGCGCGGCGGCACGCAGCCGCTGGGTGCCCAGCCATCCCTTGGCGGTGGCGGCACGGTTCTTGCCGTTGGAGTGGTAGGAGTAGCTGAACCCCTCTCCCTTCACGTGCTCGTTGGTCACCCCGCGGGTGATCGAGCCCTGCCCGGTCCAGGACGCCTTGAGGTCGAGGGTGCCGTCCTGGCACGGCTTCGGCTGGTCCCAGTTGGCGTCGTAGAAGCAGGTCCTGGCCGGCAGATCGGTGCCGGTCACCTTCGCGCTGGACAGCTTGGCGGCGTCGATGTCGAAGGTGAACCCGGTCGTCACGTCGATGATGGTCTCCTTGGCGCCGGCGAACTCACCGTTGCTGTCGAGCCGCGCGCGGAACCGCACCACGTAGAGGCTGGATCCCTTCTTGGCGTGCGTGGCGTTGACGTAGGTGTCCCGCACGCTGGTGTCGGTGGCGACGAACCAGTCGGCGTCGGCAACGGCCCCGTGGAACCGCTGATGGGTGATCTTTCCCGCCGCGGCGCCGGCCGGGCCGCCCCAGACCAGCACCATCGCCATCATCACCAGTACCACTGCCCTGAGTGCTCGTGACATCTGCTCGCCCCTCCGTCCTGGCCGCCTGGCCGCCCCTGAGGCCGTCCGGCCCTTCGTCCTCCGATCACAGCCCCGCAGCCCGGACAGCGACAGAGGCTCAGGTCCCGGGCCGGAGCGGCCCACCGGGCTGGACGGCCGAGAAGTCGCGCTCGCGGGCCACTAGGCTGCCGGGCATGGCGTTACGGATCGTTGCGACGAGGCCGAACCCCGCTCTGGTGACGCTGCCGTGGGACACCCCGCTCGAGCAGTGGGGCGACGACGTCGTCATCCAGCTCCCCCGCGGCATCTCCCGGCACGTGGTGCGCATCGTGCGCCTCGGCGTGGACGTCTACGCGGTCAAGGAGACCCGAGAACGCTACGCCTTCGGGGAGTACCGCCTGCTGCGCGACCTGCGCCGGCTGGGGCTGCCCGCCGTCGAGCCGGTCGGGGTGGTCGACGGCCGGATCGGCCGCGACGGCGACGAGATCGAGCCCTGCCTGGTCACCCGGCACCTGCACTTCTCGCTCCCCTACCGGTCGCTGTTCTCGCACGGGCTGCCCTCGGAGAACCTGCCCCTGCTGGTCGACGCCCTGGTGGTGCTGCTGGTCCGGCTGCACCTGGCCGGCTTCTACTGGGGCGACGTGTCGCTGTCGAACGTGCTGTTCCGCCGGAGCGCGGGCGAGTTCACGGCGTACCTCGTCGACGCCGAGACCGGCGAGCTGCACAACGTGCTGAGCCGCGGCCAGCGCGACTACGACATCGACGTGGCGGTCACCAACATCTTCGGCGAGCTGCTGGACCTCCAGGCCGGCAGCCTGCTCGACGCGTCGGTGGACGCGCACGCGATCGCCGAGCTGGTCCGCACCCGCTACGAGGCGCTGTGGGCGGAGCTGACCGAGACCGAGGAGTTCGGCACCCAGGAGATCTGGCGGATCGAGCAGCGGATCGAGCGGCTCAACGACCTCGGCTTCGACATCGACGAGCTCGACATCGTCACCGACTGGGACGGCGCCACGGTGCGGGTCCAGCCCAAGGTGGTCGAGGCCGGCCACCACGCCCGCGAGCTGCAGGGCCTGACCGGGTTGCACGTGGAGGACAACCAGGCCCGCCGGCTGCTCAACGACCTGGCCACCTACACCGCCCACTTCGACCTCGGCGGCGAGGACCGGGCCGTCGTCGCGCACCGGTGGATGACCGAGATCTACGAGCCGATCACGGCGATGATCCCCGCCGAGCTGCGCAGCCGCCTCGAGCCGGCCGAGATGTTCCACGAGGTGCTCGAGCACCGGTGGTACCTCTCCGAACGGGCCGGGAGGTCCGTGCCCCTGTTCCAGGCGGCGGCGTCCTACGTCCAGGACGTGCTCGCCCGGCGGCCCGACGAGGCACTGGCCACCGGCCCCGGACCCGACGACGAGGACGCCGCAGGGGCCGACGGCGCGGTAGCGGACGACCCGGTCACCCGCTGAGCCGACCAGTCGGTCAGATCGCGCCGCGGCGGCGCGCGATGGCGTAGAGCGCCACCGAGGCGGCGACCCCGGCGTTGAGCGACTCGAGCTCGTTGACCATCGGGATCGAGACCAGCTGGTCGCAGGTCTCGGCCACCAGCCGGGACAGGCCGTCGCCCTCGGAGCCGACCACCACGACCAGCGGGCCCTCGGCCAGCTCGAGGTCGGGCAGCGAGACGTCGCCGTCCGCGGCCAGCCCGACCACCATGCAGCCGGCCTCCTGGTAGGCCTTGAGCTGACGGGTGAGGTTGGTCGCCTGGGCCACCGGGATCCGCGACGCGGCCCCGGCGGAGGTCTTCCACGCGGAGGCGGTCATCCCGGCCGCCCGGCGCTCGGGGATCAGCACCCCGTGCGCGCCGAACCCGGAGGCGGAGCGGACCACGGCGCCGAGGTTGCGGGGGTCGGTGACCGAGTCGAGCGCGACGATCAGCGCCGGCTCCTTGCGCTCCGCGGCGCGGTCCAGGAGGTCCTGGGGATGGGCGTACTCGTAGGCCGGCACCCGGGCGGCGAGCCCCTGGTGCACCGCGCCGCCGGTCAGCCGGTCGAGCTCGTTGCGGGGCGCCTCGAGCAGCGAGATCCCGCGCTCGGCCGCCACCCGGAACACCTCCCGGAGCCGTCCGTCGCGCTCGGCGCCCTCGGCGACGTACACCGTGGTCACCGGCATCTGGGCGCGGAGCGCCTCCACGACCGCGTTGCGGCCCGCGATCCACTCGGAGTCGCCGGTCTTCTTGCGCTGCGGGCGGGCCGAGGACTTCCGGTCGGTCCGCACCTGGTCCTTGTACGCCTTGTGGTTCGGGCGGTCCTTCGCCTTCGGCGTCGGACCCCTGCCTTCGAGGCCGCGCTTCACGCGGCCTCCGGAGCCTGCGGTGGGGTTGCCCTTGCCGGTCCGCTTGACCGCGCCGCGCCGCGCCGAGTTGCCTGCCATCAGTTGTCCTTCGGTGATCGTGGTGCGTGGGTCAGAGGGACCATTGGGGCCCCTGCGGTGTGTCCTCGAGCTCGATCCCGGCCGCCTTCAGCTGCTCGCGGATCGCGTCCGCGGCGGCGAAGTCCTTCGCCGCGCGCGCCGTGGTGCGCTGCTCGAGCAGCGCCGCCACCAGGCTGTCGACGGCGGCGGTGAGCTTCTCCTCGCGGGCCGAGGAGCCGCCCGCCGACCAGTGCGGGTCGAACGGGTCGATCCCCAGCACCGCCAGCATCCCGCGGACGTGCACGGCGGCGAGCAGCAGGTCCTCCGAAGGCCCCGCGTCGAGCAGCTTGTTGCCCCGCTTGACGGTCTCGAAGATGACCGCGACCGCGGCCGGGGTGCCGAGGTCGTCGTCCATCGCCGCGACGAACGGTCCGGGCAGCGTCGCCGCGAGCCCGCCCGGGTCGACCGGCTCCGGCGACGTCGGCACCGCGGCGGGGTCGAGGTCCAGGACGTCCGCGGCCCGGGTGAGGAAGTGCTCGACGCGCGCGAAGCCGGCCGCGGCCTCCTCGAGCGCCTCGAAGCTGAACTCGACGTGGCTGCGGTAGTGCGCGGCCACGATGTAGAAGCGCAGGTCGATCGCGCGCACCCGCTCCAGCACCGAGGGCACCACCAGGGAGTTGCCCAGCGACTTGCTCATCTTCTCGCCGGCCGTGGTGATCCAGGCGTTGTGCATCCAGTACTGCGCGAAGTCGTAGCCGGCCGCCCGGGACTGGGCCTGCTCGTTCTCGTGGTGCGGGAACCGCAGGTCGACGCCGCCGCCGTGGATGTCGAAGCCGGTGCCGAGGTACTTCAGCGCCATCGCCGAGCACTCGATGTGCCAGCCGGGCCGGCCGGGGCCCCACGGCGACGGCCAGGCCGCGGTCTCCGGCTCGGACTCCTTCTTCCAGCCCTTCCACAGCGCGAAGTCGCGCGGGTCGCGCTTCCTGGCGACCGACTGCGGGTCGGCGGCCACCTCTGCGGCCTCCATGTCGTCGATCCGCTGACCGGTGAGCTCGCCGTACGCCGGCCACGACCGCACGTCGAAGTAGACGTCGCCGGAGCCGTCCTCGGCGGCGTAGGCGTGGCCGCGGGTGATCAGCCGGCCGATCAGCTCGATCATCTCCGGGACGTGCCCGGTGGCGGCCGGCTCGTAGGTGGGCGGCGCGACGTTGAGGGAGTCGTAGGCCTTGTCGAGCTCGCGGTGCATCGCGTAGGCGAGGTTGTACCAGGGCCGGCCCTGCTCGGCCGACTTCACCAGGATCTTGTCGTCGATGTCGGTGATGTTGCGGATGAAGCTGACGTCGTACCCGTTCGCGAGCAGCCAGCGGCGCAGCACGTCGAAGTTCACCGCGGACCGGACGTGGCCGACGTGCGGCTCGGACTGCACCGTCAGCCCGCACAGGTAGATCCCGGCCCGACCCGGCTCGAGCGGCTCGAAGGCGCGGACCTGCCGGCTGGCGGTGTCGTAGAGCCGCAGCGTCCCCGCAGGGGCGGGGTGGTGCGGCCCGGCGGGCGGCTCGGAGGTCGGGGTCACCGGGTCATGGTATCGGCGTGCTGCCGGGGCCGACGCCGCCACGGAGCCGGCCTCCCCTGTGCGCGTTGGGAAGATTGGGGAACAAAGGCACTCCTGGGACAGCGCTCCCGTAGTCTCGGCCGGTGCGCATCGCAGCCTTCGTGGCGACCTCCGCCCTGTCGCTGACCGTCCTGGCGACCGGCGCCACCGGCGCCGCGCCCCTCGTCGGCGGCTCGCCGACCGGGTCCGGCTCCGGCCGCGTGGAGCTGCGTCCGGCCGCCGCGACCACCCCGTCGCGGGCGGTGCGGTACACCGCCTGGGACTCGCGGGCGCAGTTCGACACCGGCAGCTACTCGCACGTGCGCACGGCCCGCGGGCGGCTCCGGCTGGACGCCCCGACCGGCACCCGCAGCTACGGCGGCCGGCAGTACGACCGGGGCCGCTGGGTCTCGGCCTGGACGGCCCCCGGCTTCGACCTCACCGAGGTGATCCCCTCCTGGGACGCGGTGACCCCGGAGGGGACCTTCGTCGAGGTGGAGCTGCGCGGCCGCACCGCGGACGGCCGGACCAGCAGCTGGGACCTGCTCGGCCGCTGGGCTTCCGGGGACGGCCAGCTCCGGCGTATCTCCGTCGGCGGCCAGGGCGACGACCTCGCCGACGTCGCCGTGGACACCTTCGAGGCGGACACCGCGTTCACCTCCTGGGCGTTGCGGGTCACCCTGAACCGGCGCTCCGGCACCTCGCTCACCCCGAAGGTCGACGCGGTGGGCGGGGTCGCCTCAC
This sequence comes from Nocardioides mesophilus, assembly GCF_014395785.1. GTDB lineage: Bacteria > Actinomycetota > Actinomycetes > Propionibacteriales > Nocardioidaceae > Nocardioides_B > Nocardioides_B mesophilus. The sequence continues at coordinate 1,162,229 of NZ_CP060713.1, forward strand.
GGCTGCCCTCCGTCACCGGGGTGAGCACCAGCGCCACCGGCGTCTCGGGCCAGGTCGTGCTGCCGGTCCCCCGGCTCTCCCAGATGACCCACCAGGGCGACTTCCCGCAGTACGGCGGCGGCGGCGAGTCCTGGTGCTCGCCGACCTCGCTGGCGATGGTGCTCGGCTACTACGGCGCCCAGCCGACCGCGGCCGAGACCGCCTGGGCGGGCAGCTCGCACCCGGACCGGGTCGTGGACACCGTGGCGCGGTCGACCTACGACTACGCCTACCAGGGCACCGGCAACTGGCCGTTCAACACCGCCTACGCCGCCACCCGGGTCCGGCAGGCCTTCGTCACCCGGTTCCCCTCGCTGGTCGGGGTGGAGCGGCTCGTCGCGGCCGGCATCCCGGTGATCACCTCGATCACCTTCGGCAGCGGCCAGCTCACCGGGGCGCCGATCAGCTCCACCCGCGGCCACCTGCTGGTCGTGGTCGGCTTCCGCGCCAACGGCGACGTGATCGTCAACGACCCCGCCGCGGCCACCAACGCGGGCGTGCGCCGGACCTACGACCGCGGCCAGTTCGAGGACGCGTGGCTCAAGCGCGGTGCGGACGGCGGCTCCGGCGGGACGGCGTACGTCGTCCGCGACGCCGCGCACCCGCTGCCCTCGCGCCAGGGAGCGACGAGCTGGTGAGCGGCCCGGCGACCTTCCGCGCCTGGCGGGTGGCCGACCTCGCCGGCGGCACCCATCTCGGGACGGCCGCGACCCCGGCCGGCCTGGTGCTCGCGGACCCGGTGGGCACCCGCCGGCACCCGACCAGCGCCGTCGGCCCCGGCGGGATCGAGCAGCCGGAGCGGCGCTACGCCTGGGCGGCCTGGGTGAGCCCGGAGGTCCGTCCCGGCCACCGGTTCACCTCGCTGGTGCCGTCGTGGAACGCCGCGACGCCCGGCGACAGCTGGCTCGAGGTGGAGGCGCGCACCTCGGTCGACGGGACCACCTGGACGCGGTGGTACTCCCTGGGACGGTGGGCCGAGACCAACGCGGAGATCGCCCGCACCTCCACGACCGGGCAGGCCGACGCCGGCGCCGGGGTGCGCGTCGACGAGCTCATCGCCCCGGAGGCGGTGACCTGGTCGGCCTACCAGCTGCGGGTGCTGCTGCACCGGCGCCCGGACAGCGTCGCGGTCCCCACGGTCCGGCTCCTCGGCGCGGTGGTGGCCGACGAGCGTCCGGGTCCGCCGGCTGCGGCCGCCGCGCCCCGCGGCTCCTCCGGGCCGGCCCGGGGGCTCGAGCTCCCGGTGCCGCCGTACTCCCAGCAGCTGCACCGCGGCGAGTACCCCCAGTGGGACAGCGGCGGGGCGGCCTGGTGCTCGCCCACCTCCACGACCATGCTCCTGGCCCGTTGGGGGCTCGGCCCGAAGCCGGAGGAGCTCACGTGGGTGGACCCCTCGTTCCCCGACCGGTTCGTCAACTTCGCCGCCTGGCACGTCTTCGACCGCGCGTACGGCGGCGCCGGGAACTGGTCGTTCAACGCCGCCTACGCCGCCCGCTACGGCGCCGAGGCGTTCGTGACCCGGCTGCGCTCGCTGGACGAGGCCGAGCTGTTCATTGCCGCCGGGATCCCGCTGGCGGTCTCGGTCACCTTCCAGCGCGACGAGCTCGACGGCGCCGGCTACGACACCACCGGGCACCTGCTGACCATCATCGGCTTCGACCCCGAGGGCCACGTGGTCTGCAACGACCCGGCCTCGCACGAGATCGCCAGCAACGACGAGGTGCGGGTGGTCTACGACCGCGCCCAGTTCGAGCGGGCCTGGCAGGAGGGCTCCGGCGGGGTGGCCTACGTGGTCCATCCGCCCGAGGTGCCCCTGCCGGCGCACCCGGATCCGGCCAGCCCCCGCTGGTGACCGTCGCCCCGTGGCCTCCCGGACGGGAGCCGCTGGCGGTCACTGGCCGGTCACTGGGCGGTCACTGGGCGGTGACGTCGATGCTGTCCCAGCCGGCGGCGCCGTCGGGGACCACGTCGGTGCGGGCCGAGGTCTGGGTGTAGCCGGACCGGTCGGTCGCCCGGACCGCCAGGGTGTGCTCGCCGGGCGCGAGCTCGACGGTGGCGGCCCACTGCACCCAGGTGTCCAGGCTCGGCACGCCGCCGAGCTCCGCGCGCTGCCAGGCGGCTCCGTCGAGGCGGTACTCCACCTTCTCGATGCCGGTGTGCTGGGCCCAGGCGTGACCGCCGATCCGGGTCGGGCCGGCCGCCACGGTGGCGCCGTTGGCGGGCACCTCGATCCGCGACTGCGTCTTGACCGGGCCGCGGGCCGACCAGCCCCGCTCGGTCCAGTAGGCGCTGAAGTTCTCGAACCTGGTCACCTCGAGGTCGACCAGCCACTTGGTCGCCGAGACGAAGCCGTAGAGACCAGGCACCACCATCCGGACCGGGAACCCGTGGTCGATCGGCAGCGGTTCGCCGTTCATCGCCAGCGCCAGCAGCGCGTCGCGGCCGTCGGTCAGCGCCTCGATCGGCGTGCCGCAGGTCCAGTCGTCCTGCGAGGTCTGCAGCACCGCGTCGGCGTCGGACGAGACCCCGGCCTCGGCGAGGAGGTCGGCCACCCGGACCCCGCTCCACCAGGCGTTGCCGATCAGGTCGCCACCGACCGGGTTGGAGACGCAGCACAGCGTCACCCACGCCTCGGTGAGGTTCCGGGCCAGCAGGTCGTCGTAGGTGAGCACCAGCTCCCGCTCGACCATCCCGTGGATCCGCAGCCGCCACTCGGCCGGGTCCACCGCCGGCAGCACCAGCGCCGTGTCGATCCGGTAGAAGTCCGCGTTGGGCACCCGCCACGGGGTCGCGCCCTTCAGCTCGAGGGTCGCCTCCGCGGGCACGGTGCCGTCGCTGACCGGCAGCCGGAGCAGCTGTCGGGCCGTCTCCACGGCGCGCCGACCCTGGCCGAACAGCCGGGCGCCGCCGGCCACGACGAGCGCGGCGACGGTGACCCCGCCGGCCTTGAGCAGGAAGCTGCGCCGCGACGGCTCTCCGGCCGCTGCCCCGCCCGCGCCGGCCACCGTCGCCCCGGCGGCCCCCGCAGGCCCAGGGGGCTCAGGGGGCTGCGTGGGTTCCGGGGGCACGGCGTCCACGAGGACCGCGAGCACGACGAACCAGGTGGCCACGCCCGCCGCGAGCGGGATCAGCCCCGCGGCGGTGAGGTCGGACCCGCTCATCAGGGCCAGCAACGCGAGGACCCCCATCGCGGCGAGCAGCAGCTGGGCGCCGGTCCGGGAGCGCCGGGTCAGCATTCCGGCGACCGCGCCGAGCCCGATCACCGCCAGGGTGACCCCGGCCACCAGGATCGGCTTGTCCTTGCGGCCCACCACCGAGATGAGCGCCTCGGCGACCGGTCCGGGCGTCAGGGAGATCACCGACTCGGCGACCGCCTGGACCGGGGTGGCCCGCGCGTTGAGGGCGTTGGTCAGCAGGTGGCTGACCGCGATCCCGGACAGGCCGGCCACGGCGCCGGCGAGCGCGGAGTAGCGCAGGGACGGGCTCACACCCGTTTGTTCGGTCACCGACCCACCCTAGATGGGCCTGCGGCATGATCTGAGGCGTGAGCGCTCACCTGCCCCGGACCGGCATCGGCACCGACGTGCACCGTCTGGCCGACGATCTCCCGATGCACCTGGCCGGGCTGTGGTTCCCCGACGAGCCGGTGGGGCTGGCGGGCCATTCCGACGGAGACGTGGTCGCCCACGCCTGCTGCGACGCGCTGTTCTCCGCCGCCGGCCTGGGTGACCTGGGCAGCAACTTCGGCACCGACGAGCCCGAGTGGGCCGGCGCGGCGGGGGTGCGGCTGCTGGCCGAGGCCGCCCACCGGGTCCGGGAGTCCGGCTTCGACGTGATCAACGTGGCCGTCCAGGTGATCGGCAACCGGCCACGGCTCGGCAGCCGCCGGGCCGAGGCCGAGGCGGCGCTGTCGGCGGCGGCCGGGGCCCCGGTGACGGTCTCGGCGACCACCACCGACGGGCTCGGGCTGACCGGCCGCGGGGAGGGGGTCGCCGCGATCGCGACCGCCCTGGTCATCGCGACGGCGTGGCCGCACTCCGGAGCGGGCTCCGACCTGCTCTAGCCCCTCCGTCGCGCACAGCCCCGATCAGGCCCCGGTCAGAAGGTCTCCAGCCCGGGGATCCGGAAGCCGGCCCACCGTGCGGCCTGCTCGTTGGTGAGGGTACGGGTGACCGCGTGGATCCGCTGCCAGCCGTCGGCGCTCCACCGGTAGGTCTTCACGGTGCCGGTCCAGCTGTCGAGCGAGGCGTCGAGGCTGGCGCGGCGCTGCCGGATCGTGCCCGGCGGGTCGGTGGCACGCTGCTGCCAGCCGGCGACGTACTGCGCCGCCCCGTCCACCAGCCACTGGATGCCGCGGCCCGGGGCCTGCCGGGTGCGCAGGTCCCCCTGCTTCCAGGTGAGGGCGTGGAAGAGCTCGGCGTGGGCGCCCTGCGTGTAGCCCACGAAGAGCTCCCGGCCCGGCCGGCCGTCGACGTCGGCGGCGCCCTGCCACAGCGACCCGCTCCAGTTCTCGGTGCGGCGGTGCGCCGTCGCCGTCGTCCCGGCGGCGGTGCTGACCCGCACGACGACCGCGCCGACCGGCGCGCCCTCCCCGCCCCGGCGGACGAGGCCGACGGCGTCCCGGCGCCCGTCGCCGTCGACGTCGACCCGGGCGACGACCGTGCAGTGCCGCACGCCGGCGCAGACCCCGGCGGGGGCAGCGGGCGCGGACGGCGCCACGGCGAGGAGAGCGAGCGGTGCGGCCGAGACGGCCAGCAGTGGTGTGAGACGACGCATGGTGGGACCCCCGGACGGTGAGGAACGTGTCGGCGGGTGCCGACAGCTGATTGAGGCACGACGGGCCCCCGCACGGGGAGGGCCGAATGTCTCCTGCTGTGCTCCCGGCCCGGGCAGGGGACAGAGCGGTCGCGGAGCATCGGGACGACCGGAACGGGACGGATTTCCGAGACGCTCTTGCCAACCCGTGATCCACGTCACTACGGTGTGGTCATTCGTGAAAACCGTATGCACATATGTGCAGATAGGACCACCGCGACATGACCTCACGCCTCGGCGACGACGCCGCCACCGCGACCAGCACGTTGGAGACCATGTGGCTGATCCGCCGCTTCGAGGAGGCCGTGGACGACCTGTTCGCCCGCGGGCTGATGCACGGCACGATGCACCTCTCGATCGGCCAGGAGGCCTCCGCGACCGGCACCTGTTTCGCGCTGCGTGACGACGACGCGATCACCTCCACCCACCGCGGCCACGGCCACTGCATCGCCAAGGGCGCCGATCTCGAGCGGATGATGGCCGAGCTTCTGGCCAAGGAGACCGGCTACTGCCGGGGCCGCGGCGGTTCGATGCACATCGCCGACGTGGCCACCGGGAACCTGGGCGCCAACGGGATCGTCGCGGGCGGGATCCCGATCGCCGCCGGGGCCGCGCTCGGCTACCGCATGCAGGGCCTGGACCGGGTGGTGGTCAGCTTCTTCGGCGACGGGGCGGCCAACGAGGGCGCCTTCCACGAGGCGGTGAACCTGGCTGCGATCTGGAAGCTCCCGGTGGTCTTCCTCTGCGAGAACAACAAGTACGGCATGTCGTTCAGCACCGAGAAGTCGTTCGCCATCGAGAACATCTCCGAGCGTGCCCTCGGCTACGGCATCCCGGGCGTCACCGTGGACGGCAACGACGTGGAGGTCGTGCACGCCACGGTCAGCGAGGCCGTCGACCGGGCCCGCAGCGGAGGCGGGCCGACGTTGGTCGAGGCCGTCACCTACCGGTGGAAGGGCCACTCCAAGTCCGACAAGAACCTCTACCGGACCAAGGAGGAGATCGCGCAGTGGCGTGAGCGCGACCCGATCCTCCGCTTCGAGGCCGTGGTGCTCGAGCGCGGCGTGCTCGACCAGGCCGCCGTGGAGGAGATCCGCGCGCGCGCCACCGCCGACATCCGTACGGCGGTCCGTGCCGCCAACGCCGCCCCGACGCCAGCCCCGACGACCTTCTCGAAGCCGTCTTCGCGACCGCCTGAAAGGCAGCCATGACCACGACCTACCCCTCCCCCGACCTGACCGGCACCGCCCCCACCGCGACGACCGACCGGGTGATCACCTACGCCGAGGCGGTCCGCGAGGCGCTCGCCGAGGCGATGGCCGCCGACGACCGGGTGTTCATGCTCGGTGAGGACATCGGCGTGTACGGCGGTGCGTTCGGCGTCACCGGCGACCTCTACCACCGCTTCGGGGCCGAGCGGGTCCGGGACACCCCGATCTCCGAGCTCGGCATCGTCGGCGCGGCCGTCGGCGCCGCGCTGGCCGGCATGCGGCCGGTGGTGGAGATCCAGTTCTCGGACTTCACCTGCCAGGCCATGGACCAGATCGTCAACCAGGCCGCCAAGATCCACTTCATGCTCGGTGGCGCCGCCGAGGTGCCGATGGTGCTGCGCGCCCCGCTCGGCTCCGGCACCGGTGCCGCGGCCCAGCACTCGCAGAGCCTCGAGGCCTGGTTCGCGCACGTGCCCGGCCTCAAGGTGGTCATGCCCGCGACCGCCGAGGACGCCAAGGGGCTGCTGCTCTCCGCGATCGACGACCCGAACCCGGTGATCGTGCTGGAGCACAAGCTGCTCTACCGCACCTCGGGCCCGGTCCCCGAGGGCGCCGGCCGGATCCCGCTGGGGAAGACGGCCGTACGCCGCCGCGGCCGCGACGTGACCATCGTGGCCACCGGCGTGATGGTCTCGCGCAGCCTGGAGGCCGCCGAGCAGCTGGCCGCCGACGGGATCGACGTCTCGGTGATCGACCCGCGCACCCTGTCCCCGCTCGACGACGCCCCCATCCTCGAGGACATCTCCCGCACCGGACGGGCGCTGCTGGTGCAGGAGGCCCCCGGCCACGTCGGGTTCATGGCCGAGGTGGCCTCCCGGGTCGTGGAGTCCTCCGCGGTCTACCGGCTGCTCGCCCCGGTCCGGCGGCTCAGCGGGCTCGACATCCCGATCCCCTACGCCCCGCAGCTGGAGTCGGCCGCCGTCCCGCAGGTGGACGCGATCATCGACGCCGCCCGCTCCCTGGTGAAGGACTCCTGAGATGCCGCGCATCCCCATCCGCATGCCCAAGATGTCGATGACGATGACCGAGGGCGAGGTCGCCTCCTGGCTGGCCAAGGTCGGCGACGAGATCGCCGCCGGGGACGTCGTCTGCGAGGTGATGACCGACAAGGTCGACATGGAGGTCGAGAGCACCAGCGCCGGCACCCTGGTCGAGATCGTCGTCGAGCAGGGGATGGTCCCGGTCGGCGAGCCGATCGCGTGGCTCGAGGGCGACGTGGACCTGGGGCTCGGGGACCTGCTGGGCGAGGAGCCCGAGCCCGACGCCGTCGTGCCGGACGACGCGGTCGCCGCCCCGGTGCTCGACGTGCCGGCAACCGCCCCGGCCCCCGCGGCCCCGGCCCCGGCCGACGAGCGGCCGCCGGCGGCGATCCCCCGGGCCCGGGCCCTGGCGCGGCAGCACGGTCTGGACCTGGCGAGCATCTCCGGCTCCGGATCGGCCGGCCTGATCACGATGGCCGACGTCGAGGCCCGCCTGGCGGCCCCGGCCGGATCCGCAGGCGCCGCGGCCACCCCGAACGGCGACCGCCCCGCTGCCGCCGCTGCCGTCGCCGCGCCGGCGGCGCCGGTGAAGGCCTCCGGCGCCAAGGCGGACCGCAGCGCGATGATCCGCGCCGCGGTCGCGCGCAAGATGACCGAGAGCGCCGTCGTACCGCAGTTCACGGTCTGGCGCGACGTCGTCCTCGACACCGCCGACCGGCAGCGTGACGGGGTCTCGTGGACCACGGTGCTGCTGCAGTCCTACGCCGCCGCGCTGCGACAGGTGCCCGAGCTGCTGTGCCGCTGGGACGCCGAGGGCGGCGCGGTCCCGAGCGGCCCGCCCGCCGTCGCGCTCGCGGTCGCCACCGCGGGCGGGCTGCTGGTGCCGGTCTTCACCGAGCCAGACACCCGGGACCCGCACGACCTGGACCGTGAGGTGAAGGCCGTGGTGAGCGCCGCGCACACCGGCCGGCTGGACCCGTCCTACCTCACGCTCGCCAACGGCTCGCTGTCCAACCTCGGCGGCATGGGTGTCGACCGGTTCCAGGCCCTGGTCACGCCGCCCCAGGCCAGCGTGCTGGCGCTCGGGTCCATCAAGCCGCGCCCGGTCGCCGTGCCGGGGGGCCTGGGGGTGGCGCTGAGCCTGACCGCCGGACTGACCGTCGACCACCGGGTCGGCGACGGCGCGCATGGCGCACGGCTTCTGGAGGAGTTCGCCGCCAGACTGAGTGGCTGACCCATCATCCGCACCCCCGAGAGGAACGACATGGCAAAGCAGGTACTGGTCATCTGCGGCACCGGCGTGGCGACATCGACCGTCGTCGCGACCAAGATCAAGGAGCACTGCGCCGCCCAGGGCGTCGACGTCGACGTCCGCCAGGGGAAGGTCATGGACCTGCTCGGCGGCCATGCCTCCGCCGACCTGATCGTCGCGACCACCCAGGTGCCTGCCGACGTCACCATCCCGGTGATCGCGGGGCTGCCGTTCCTCACCGGCATGGGCCTGGACAGCACCCTGGACCAGATCGTCGCCGCGCTGCGCGACTGATCCGCGCACACCCGAGGTCCCACCCTTCTCACCCACCCATCCGCAAGGAGCGTCATGGAAACCGTTTCGGCGTATCTCAACGATCTCGGAGCGTCGGTCGCACTCCCGGTCCTGATCACCATCTTCGCGATGGTGCTCGGTCAGAAGTTCGGCCGCGCACTGCGATCCGGTCTGCTCATCGGGGTCGGCTTCGTCGGCATCAACCTGGTCATCGGGCTGCTGTTCGGGTCGGTGAGCCCGGTGGCCGAGGCGCTCGCGGCTCGCTTCAACGTCGACCTCTCCATCGTCGACGTGGGGTGGCCCTCCAGTGCGGCCATCGCGTTCGGCTCCAGCATCGGGGCGATCATCATCCCGGTCTGCCTGGTGCTGAACGTGGTGCTGCTCCTGACCGGGCTGACCCGCACCTTCGACATCGACCTGTGGAACTACTGGCACTTCGCGCTGAGCGGGGCGCTGGTGGCCGCGATCACCGACAGCTTCTGGCTGGGCATCGTCGCGGCCGGCACGGCCATGGTGATCACCCTGGCGCTGGCGGACTGGTCGGCGCCGCTGGTGCAGAAGTACTTCAACTTCCCCGACATCTCCTTCCCGCACGGGACCAGCGCGCCCTACGTGCTGTTCGCGCTGCCGCTGAACTGGCTCTTCGACCGGACCCCCGGCCTGCGCTCGCTCAAGGCCGACCCCGACTCGATCCAGCGTCGCTTCGGGATCTTCGGCGAGACGCTCTTCCTGGGCTTCGGGATCGGCCTGCTGCTCGGCCTGTTCGGCTACGGCATCGACGACCCGCGTGCCGACTCGATCGCGATCCTCCAGCTCGCGGTCAGCATCGCCGCGATCATGGTGATCCTGCCCCGGATGGTCTCCATCCTCATGGAGGGCCTGATCCCGGTGTCCGAGGCGGCCCGTGAGTTCGTCCAGCGCCGGTTCCCCGGTCGCAAGTTCTACATCGGCCTGGACTCGGCGCTGGCCGTCGGGCAGCCCGCCGTCATCGCCACCTCGCTGCTGCTGGTGCCGCTGACCCTGGTCGCCGCGGTGGCGCTGGCACCGCTGGGCAACAAGGTGCTGCCGCTCGTCGACCTGGCCACCATCCCGTTCATCGTGGCGATCATGGTCCCGATCTTCGGCGGCAACATCATCCGTTCGGTCATCGGCGGCCTGATCGTCATCGGTGGCGGCCTGTTCATCGCGACCGGGGTCGCCGCGACGTTCACCAGCGTCGCGCTGGACTCCGGCTTCAAGGACACCCAGGGCGCCTCGCAGGTCTCCTCGCTGGTCGACGGCGCCAACCCGCTCACCGGGGCCCTCTTCGGGGCCGCGAAGCTCGGCTCCGTGGCGGTGGGCGTGGCTGCGGTGCTCTCCCTGGTCTTCGCCCTGGTCGTACGCCGGATCGTGATGGCGCGTGACCGGGCCGAGGCAGAGACCGAGGCCGCCGGAGCGACGGCGGTGCAGACGGCGTGAGCGGTACCGACGCGACCACGCTCGTCTTCGCCGAGCAGCTCAGTCACGTCGGTCCGCCCGCCGGGTCCCGCGAGGAGCTGCTCCAGCTCCTCGCGGGGTCCGCCCTGGCGGCCGGCTACGTCCACGAGAGCTTCACCGAGGCGTTGCTGGAGCGGGAGCGGAGCTTCCCCACCGGGCTGCCGACACCGCTGCCGTCCGCGATACCGCACACCGACACCGTGCACGTGGTCCGGCCGGCCCTGGCCGCCGCGCTGCTCTCTGACCCGGTCGGCTTCGCCGAGATGGGCGGCTCCGGCCGCGAGGTGGCGGCCGAGCTGGTGGTCCTGCTGCTCGTCGACGAGCCCGGTGCCCAGGTCGAGGTGCTCGGCCGGCTTTTGAAGGTGCTGCAGAAGGCGGACCTGCGCGCCCGGCTGGCCCACGTCACGACGCCGGCGGCGCTGGCCGAAACCCTGAACGCGGCGCTGGCGCAATGACCGCGATCCATGGCCCGGAGGTGCTTGACGTGACCTGGGTCACAGGGTTAGATGATCGAACAAATGTGACTACTATACGCACAGAGGTGAAAATGCCTGCTCCTCGAGATCCCAGCACCCTGCTGGCGGCAGCGCGCCTCTACTACCTGCAGAACCGGTCGCAGGCAGAGATCGCGCGGGAGCTCGGCACCAGCCGCTCGAACGTCTCGCGGATGCTCACCGAGGCGCAGCGCCAGGGCATCGTGACGATCACCGTGCACGACCCGTCCGGGCGGGTGACCACGCTCGAGACCGAGCTGCGGAACCGCTTCGGACTCACCGACGTCCGGGTCGCCCAGCGCGACGCGGCCGCCTCGGTCAAGGTCGAGGAGCAGGTCGGCGCCCAGGCGGCTGCGCTGCTCACCGAGCTGATCTCCGACTCGATGACCGTGGCGCTCTCCTGGGGCCACGCGCTGCAGGCGATGGTCTACGCGACCGAGGTCCAGCGCGACTACAACATCCGGCTCACCCAGCTCGTCGGCGGGCTGTCCTCGATCAGCAACGAGATCAGCGGTGCCGAGCTGGTGCGCGAGCTCGCGACCCGGCTCGGCGCCGAGTACGTCTCCCTGCACGCGCCGGCCACCCTGGGCTCCGAGGTCGCCCGCGACGCCCTGCTCGCCGAGCCGTCGATCCTCGAGGCCCTCGACGTGGCGCGCTCCGCCGACCTCGCCTTCGTCGGCATCGGCACCCCGAGCCACGGCTCCTCCTCGGCGATCCTCAGCTCCATGCAGCTCTCGCCGCTCGAGGAGAAGGAGTTCTGGGCGACCGAGCCGGTGGGCGACCTCGCCGCCCGCTACTTCGACGTCCAGGGCCGCGAGGTGAAGGGCGCGGTCTCGGAGCGGATCCTCGCGATCGATCTCGACGACCTCCGCAACATCCCCAACGTCGTCGGGGTCGCCTACGGGCGCGCCAAGACCCCCGGCGTGCTCGGCGCCCTGCGCGGCCGGCTCGTCGACTCCCTGGTGTGCGACGAGGCCCTCGCCCGGGCGCTGCTCAGCGAGTCGGCCACGAAGCCCGACCCCGACCGAAGGAGGACCTCATGACCGCCGCGATCCTGCTCGCCGCCGTCGTCGCCGGCTGGCTGCTGCAGCTCTACCTCACCTACCAGCAGAGCATGGCGTTCAACCGCTCGGTCACGGCGCTGCGCAAGGACGGCACGGTCAGCGTCGGGGTGGCCGGTCGCCGCTACCGGGGGGGCCGCGCCTTCGTCGCCATCGCCGTCGACGAGCGCGGCCTCGTGCGCAACGCGATCACGCTGCGCGGATTCACCACCTTCGCGCGCAGCCGTCCGCTTCCCCAGCTGTTCGACCTCAAGGTGAGCCACGTCCTCGGCGACCGTCCGATCGACGCCCTCACCCACCAACAGAGGGAGGCCGCCCGACAGGCCGCCACCCTCCTCCGGAACCCCAGCGCCGCACCCGCCTGAGGAGCACAGAACGGCGCCGGCCGCGGGAGGCACCCCACAGCCGACGCCACCACCGAGGGAGACCTCGACCCGCCCACTGATGCGCCCTGCATCACCACGGCCAGCCATCTGGCCCGCTCGATGAGGAGTAATCATGCCACTGCTCGAAATGGCAGCGAACCTGGTGTTCGCCGCCGAAGCCCCCACCCTGGAGGACCCGAGCGGGTTCTTCGGCGTCCTGGCCAACGCCGCCGAGTGGTTCATCGGCCTGTTCCAGGCCGGAGGCGAGGTGTTCCTGGGACTGGTCACCGGGATCATCCCGCTGCTGGTCGTCCTGCTCACCGCGGTCAACGCGCTGATCCGGCTGATCGGCCCCGAGAAGATCGACAAGCTCGGCGAGTACGCCGCCCGCCCCGGTCTGGTCTGGTACCCGGTCCGCTACCTGGTCCTTCCCGTGCTGTCGGTCTTCTTCCTGACCAACCCGATGGCCTACACCATGGGCCGGTTCCTGCCCGAGCGCTACAAGCCGGCCTTCTACGACTCCGCGGTGAGCTTCGTGCACCCGATCACCGGCCTGTTCCCGCACGCCAACCCCGGTGAGCTGTTCGTCTACCTCGGCATCGCCGCCGGCATCACCACCCTCGGGGGCAACCTCGGCGACCTCGCGATCCGCTACCTGCTGGTCGGCATGGTCGTCATCCTCATCCGCGGCATCGTCACCGAGTTCATCACCGCCCGGATGATGGCCCGCCGCACCGTCACCGAAGGAGCCTCGGCATGAGCACCGCCACCACCACCCGGAAGCCCTCCGGATTCGACAGCTTCAACAACCTGCTGGTCAAGATCGGCCGCACCGTCGGCGGCGTCGTCGGCACGCTCTACCAGTCCGGCCGCGACGCGATCGACACGATCATCCGCAACATCCTCCCATTCATGGCCTTCATCGCGGTGCTCATCGGCATCATCAACGAGACCGGCATCGGCAACTGGCTCGCCAACCTGGTGGCCCCGCTGGCCTCCAGCCTGATCGGGCTGCTCGCGATCAGCGTCTTCTGCGCGATCCCGATCCTCTCGCCGGTGCTCGGCCCCGGCGCGGTCATCGCCCAGGTGGTCGGCGTGCTGCTCGGCACCCGGATCGGCGCCGGCGACATCCCCCCGCAGTACGCCCTGCCCGCCCTGTTCGCGATCAACCCCCAGGTCGGCTGCGACTTCATCCCGGTCGGCCTGGCCCTCGGCGAGGCGGAGCCGGAGACCGTCGAGGTCGGCGTACCGGCGGTGCTGATCTCGCGGTTGATCACCGGTCCGCTCTCGGTGGTCATCGCGTACTTCGCGAGCTTCGGGCTCTACAGCTCCAACAGCTGATCCGTCCTCCGGCGGCAGCGACACCGAGGCGCTGCACGGCGTCCCGCAGACCAACTGACAGACCAACCTGACAGATCAGGAGAAGACCATGAGCGACTACAAGTCGGTCCGGGTGACCCGCGGCCGTGGAGGCTGGGGCGGTCCGCTGACGATCACCCCCACCCCCGACAAGCCGTTGATCTACTCGGTCACCGGTGGCGGCATCCACCCGGTGGCGGCACGGATCGCCGAGCTCACCGGAGGCGAGGCCTTCGACGGCTTCAAGAGCTCGGCGCCCTTCGACAAGATCGCCGTGGCGGTCATCGACTGCGGCGGCACCGCCCGCGTCGGGGTCTACCCGATGAAGAAGGTGCTCACCGTCGACATCCACGCCACCTCGCCCGCCGGGCCGTTGGCCAACTTCATCACCGAGGAGCTCTTCGTCTCCGGAGTGAAGCCCGACGACGTGGAGGAGGTGTGAGCGGCATCGCGGCGGCGACGCGGGTGGTCTACGAGTCCACGGTCACCGCGGTGGGCGGCCAGGTCGAGGCCTTCCTCGACCACGGCCTGCTCATCTTCTTCGGGGAGGAGTCGCCGGCCGAGCTGCACGACATGTCGGTGCGGCACCGGCCCACCGTCCGCGAGGAGGGACCGCGTCCGGGCGACGTGATCGTACTCGGCACCCAGGAGCTCGAGGTCCTCGCCGTCGGAGAGGTGGTGGCCGACAACCTGCTCAACCTCGGCCACCTCGACCTCAAGGCCGACGGCGGCACCGAGGCGCGGCTGCCCGGTGACGTGTGCGTCGCGGTGCAGCCGCTGCCGCTGCTGCACGCCGGGGACGTCTTCCGGATCGTCCGCGGCGGTGTCGCGGCCGGTCCGGCGGCCGGTACGGCGGGGGTGGCCTCATGAGCTACCGCAAGCGGCTCGAGGCCCGTGAGGCCGAGATCGGGCGACCGCTGCGGGTCGGGCTGGTCGGCGCCGGGCAGATGGGTCGCGGCTTCGCGGCCCAGCTGCTCCGGATGCCGGGCATCTCGCTGTCGGCGGTGCTCGACGTCCAGCGCGAGCGGGCCGAGGAGGCGCTGACCCAGGCCGGCATCACCCCCTCGGACGCCCGCACCACCGACGCCGCGGTCCGCGCGATCGAGAACGGCGGGTCGGTCGCGCTCGGCGGCATCGACGAGCTCGGGGCCCTCCCCCTCGACGTCATCGTGGAGGCGACCGGCGTACCCGACGTCGGCGCCCGGGTGGCGCTGGAGTCACTGCTGTCCGGCAAGGGCATCGCGACGCTCAACGTCGAGTCGGACGTGACCATCGGCGCGCTGATGGCGAGCGTGGCGGACAAGGCCGGCGCGGTCTACTCGGTGTGCCGGGGCGACGAGCCGGTGGAGACGAAGATCCTCGTCGACTACGCCCGCGACCTCTCCTTCGACGTCGTCTGCGCCGGCAAGGGCAAGAACAACCCGCTCGACGTCTACGCGACTCCCGAGTCGCTCGCCGAGCGCGCCCGCACCAAGCAGATGAACCCGAAGATGCTGTGCAGCTTCGTCGACGGCTCCAAGGCGATGATCGAGATGGCCGCGCTGGCCAACACGACCGGTCTCGGCGTCAGCACGCGGGGCATGCACGGGCCGCCGTCCTCGGTCCCCGAGCTGCACAGGACGTTCGCCCTCAAGGCGGACGGCGGGGTGCTGGAGAAGGCCGGCGTGGTCGACTACTGCACCGGTCCGGTCGCCCCGGGGGTCTTCGTGGTGGTCCGCACCGAGGACCCCTACGTCAACCACGAGATGACCTACCTGCAGATGGGGGACGGGCCGTACTTCTCGCTCTACCGTCCCTACCACCTGGCCAGCATCGAGGCTCCGCTGACGGTCTGCGAGATGGTGCTCGACAACCGGCCCTCGCTGGTCGCCGAGCACTGGACCGCCGAGGTGGGCGCGGTCGCCAAGCGCCAGCTGCGGGCCGGCGAGAAGATCGACGGGGTCGGTGGCTCGATGGTGCGCGGCCTCATCGACGACTCCGCCGACTTCGCCCGCGACGGCGCGGTGCCGTTGGGCGTGCTCGCCGGGGCGACCCTGCGGCACGACATCGCGGTGGACCACCTGCTCACCTACGACGACGTGGAGCTCGACGAGAGCTCGATGATCGTCCGGCTCCGACGGCTGCAGGACGCCATGGTCGAGTCGGGGATGCCCTCCCTGGACGACCTGGCGGAGCTCGTCCGCGGCTGATGCTCCTGCCGAACGCTCCGGCCCCGGGTGGACCCCTGCGTCCCCGGGGCCGGACGCTAGGCTCGACCGGTGCCCGGCTCCCCCTCCCCGCGACCCCAGCGGTCACCGAGCGGGCAGCACGCGGCGGAGCTGGCTGCCGGCCGAGCGAGGGCGCCGCGCGCGGCGCTGGTGCTGCTCGCCGCCGGCGAGGGCCGGCGGGTGGGGCACGACACCAACAAGGTGCTGCTGCCGCTCTCGGGTCGCCGGGTGTTCACCTGGGCGGTCCGGTGGGCGACCTCGCTGCCGCAGATCGACCACGTGGTCCTGGTGATCCGCGAGGGCGACCAGCGGACGGTTCAGGCGACGCTGGCCCGCGAGCTGCCCGGCCAGGCCGTCACCGTGGTGACCGGCGGCTCCTCGCGCCACGAGTCGGAGTGGAAGGCGCTGTGCTCACTGCGCCCGCTGATCGAGGCCGGACAGACCGACGTGGTGGTGATCCACGACGCCGCCCGGCCGCTCGCCTCGGCGGCGCTCTTCCACGACGTGATCGAGGCCGCGGACCGGTTCGGAGGTGCGCTGCCGGTGACTGACCAGCCCGCCCTGACCCGCATCCAGGCCGGCTCCCCGCCGGTGCAGGAGCGGACCGTCGCGGTGCAGACCCCTCAGGCCTTCCGGGCCGAGCCGCTGCTGGCGGCGTACACCTCCGCGGAGGCCGAGGGCTTCGTCGGCACCGACACGGCCAGCTGCGTGGAGCGCTACACCGACCTGCCCGTGCGCTGCGTCGGCGGGGACGCGCGCAACGTGAAGATCACCTTCCCCGAGGACCTGTTCCTCGCCGAGCGGCTGCTCGCCAAGGCACACTGGGACCTCTCGGCGGACGCGACCCTCGGCCTTCTCGACGTACGACGTCGCCGCCCGCCGGCCGGGGAGGGCCGATGAGCATCGAGCGTGCCGACCTGCAGTGCGACCGCTGCGACCTGGTCACCGAGCACGAGCTGCACTACGCCGGCCGGTTGCTGGAGTCGGTGCGCTGCACCCGCTGCGGTCACCACATCGGGCTGACCCAGCGGGCCCTGGTGCCGGCGTACCTCCACGACCTCGAGCACCGGGTGGCCAGCAAGCCGCAGCGGCTCTACCAGCGCGCCGCTCGCGACCCGCGCGGGTTCCTCACCGCGCTGCCCGGGGCGATCCTGCGCCAGCCGGGGAAGTTCGCCCGCGAGTTCTGGTCGCTGCTGCGCCGCTGAGGGCGCGGTCAGGCCTCGTGGACGCTGCGCCCGAGCTCGTCGAGGCACTCCAGCACCCGCAGCGCCGACTCGTCCCCCACCCGGCGGGCCATCGACGGCGCCCGAACCAGGTGCAGCTCGGTCCGCTCCCGCAGCCAGTCCGCCAGCAGCGCGAAGTCGTGCACCGGCGGGGCCCCCCGGCCGGCCAGCCGGCCGGGCACCACGACCGGCGAGGCGACGACCGCCAGCCGGTCCCGGTCCAGGGTGCCGACGATCTGGTCGTCGACCACGGTCTTCACCGTGTCGGTGACGGGCCGGTAGCCGGCCACCGCGGTGTCCGTCGTGACCTCCGAGAGCACCCGCGCGACGAACGCGCACGGCACCAGCGGGCACAGCGGGTCGACCAGCGCGACCCGCGGCGGCACGCTCGGGCTCCGGTCCCACGCCTGCCACCACCCCGCGGCCTCCAGCACCTCGACCGGCAGCTGTGCCGCGGCCAGCTCCTGCTCGGCCTCGGCGACGGTGTCCGGGTCCGCGGTGACGACGACGTCGCGCACCGACGGGGTGGCCAGCAACGTGCGGACCGCATGCAGGAACAGCGGCTCGCCGTGCAGGGCGACGAACGGGAGGGCGCCGCGGCCTTCGAGCGGGACCACGCCGACGCAGGAGAGAGAGGCGCCGTGGAGCTCCGGGTCGCTCACCTGGCGCTGGCTCCTCGCGGGTCGGGGTCTCCCCGGAGAGGGCGGCATCCGGGCTTCCCGACCACCCTAGCATCGGGCCCGGCGCGTCTCGTCGTCCCCGTTGCCGGTGCCTTTGCGCAGGTCAGAGGGGGTGTCGTCGGTCTCAGGCGGTCGGGTCGAGCAGCTCCTGGAGGGCGAGTACGTCGTCGGGGCCGGCCAGCCGGCGGGCCTCCTCGGGTGCGGCGACCAGCTCCGTCGGGAACCGCTCGCGCAGCGTGGCCACCCAGGTCGGCAGGTCGGCGAGGTCGGGCCAGCCCTCGAGCGAGGCCAGGACGCCGGGCGGCACCGCGACCGGCGAGGCGACCTCGTCACCGCGCATCCCGACCACCACCGCGTGCGAGGCCAGGCAGCGCTCGAGCACCCGGCCGATGAACTCCGTCGGGGTGCCGGGGCACAGCGGGTCGTGCACCACCAGCGGCAGGTCGCGGGCGACGACGTCCTCCCAGGCCGCGTTGAAGTCGAGCAGCTCGATGTCGGCGTGGCCGACCGCCCACGCGGCCACCGCCACCAACGACTCACCGTGCAGCAACGCGAACGGCATCGAGCCACGTCCGTCGGTGGGGACCACTCCGAGCGCCTCACTCATGAGCGCACCCTGCCACAGAAAACGAGAAGCCCCCAGGCACCCGGGCCTGGGGGCAGCTCATCGCACGTGACGGCTGGTGCCGCTCAGGAGGCGAGGACCTCGTCGAGGAGGGCCTCGGCCTTGTCCTCGTTCGTGTGCTCGGCGAGCGCGAGCTCGGAGACGAGGATCTGCCGCGCCTTGGCCAGCATCCGCTTCTCGCCGGCCGAGAGACCGCGGTCGCGCTCACGGCGCCACAGGTCGCGCACGACCTCGGCGACCTTCATGACGTCACCGGAGTGGAGCTTCTCCAGGTTGGCCTTGTACCGACGCGACCAGTTGGTCGGCTCCTCGGTGTGTGCGGCCCGCAGGACGTCGAAGACCTTGTCCAGGCCCTCCTTGTCGACCACGTCGCGAACCCCGACGAGGTCGAGGTTGCAAGCCGGGATCCGGACCACCAGATCCTGCTGGGCGACGATGCGTAGTACGAGGTACAGCCTGTCCTCGCCCTTGATCTGCCGGGTCTCGATATCCTCGATGACCGCTGCGCCGTGATTTGGGTAAACAACCGTTTCGCCGACGGTAAATGTCATGTGCCAAGTACCCCTTCCTAGGTGACTAGGATAACACGTCCCCAGGAGTGCCCCCGAGACGTTTGTGCAGGTCAGGACGGCAATCGGGGCTTGACAGACCCAGCATCCATGTGCAGCGCAGGGCCCGGATCCGTGGCCCGGCGGGGCCGTTCACCAGCCTGTGCGTCTGCTGTGCGACGTCGTGCGCGAGGGGTCGCCGGCAGCTCTCGGTGGCGCCCCGGGTCCGCCGAAACCGCAGGTGACCGGGGCTGTGTCGGGCGCACCGGAGCCCGTCGGCTCGTCGATACTTCCCCCCATGAGGTTTCGCAGGCAGCACGGGGTGCCGCTCTCCCTGGCGCTGGCCGCGCATCCCCTCCAGGCGCTGCTGACGACGCTCGGGCTGACCGTCGCCGCGGCGCTCAGCGGCCGCGCCCCGAGGGAGTGGGCGCTGGTGGCCGCCACCGTGCTCGCCGGGCAGGTCACGGTCGGCTGGGTCAACGACGTCGCCGACCGGCACCGCGACCGTCAGGTCGGACGGCAGGACCGCCCGGTGGCGATGGAGTGGGTCGACCCGGGCACGGTGACGTTCGCGACGGCCTGCGTGGTGCTCCTGCTCGTTCCGCTCTCGGTCGCCAACGGCACCGCGGCCGGCGTCGCCTACCTGCTGTCGGTGGCCGCGGCCTGGTCCTCGAACCTCTGGTTCCACCGGACCCGGCTCTCCTGGCTGCCCTGGGCGGTCAGCTTCGGGCTGCTGCCGGCCTTCCTGTCCTACGGCGGCTGGGGCGGCGGCCTGCACGGCGCACCACCCACCGTTGCGATGACGGTGCTCGCCGCGCTGCTCGGCGTCGGCGTGCACGTCCTGACCACGCTGCCGGACCTCGTGGAGGACCGGGCGACCGGGCTGAGGCACCTGCCGCTGCGGGTCGCGCTGCGCATCGGCGCCCCCCGGCTGCTGGCGATCGCGACGGCGTACACGCTCCTCGTCGGCGGCTGCCTGGTCGCCGTCGCCCTGAACGTCGGGCTGCGCCAGTGAACCGATATGCTCTGCGCGACCGTCGTCTTTGTGCCCTCCGTCCGGTCGGCGGGCACAGCGAGAGGAACCGATCCGTGAACGTTCGACGCAGCATCGCCGTCGCCGCAGCCCTTCTCGCGGTTCCCGCGCTGTCCTCGTGCGGCTTCGACGTGCAGACCAACCAGGCCTACAACCCGACGGTCGGCGTCTACTCCAAGGCGAGCGCCGTCGAGGTGCTGAACGCGCTGGTCGTCGTCGACTCCAACAGCGCCGGCAAGGGCACGGTGATCGCGACCCTGGTCAACAGCGACCTCGCGCAGGCCGACAAGCTCACCGGCGTCAGCGGCTCCGGCGAGTCCGGACCGGCAACGTTCACGATCCAGGGCGGCAGCGTCGAGATCCCCGCGGGCGGCCTGGTCGACCTCTCGGAGACCGGCGCGGTGAGCGTCGACGGCGGCAAGGACCTCATGCCCGGCCTGCTGATCCCGGTCACCTTCACCTTCGAGCGCGCCGCCCAGGTGACGTTGAAGGTCCCCGTGGTCACGAACGAGGGCCCCTACGCCGAGGTGCCGGTCCCGTAACTGGCTAGGCTGCCGCCATGACTGCCGAGCACACGCTGATCCTGCTCCGTCACGGCGAGAGCGACTGGAACGCCAAGAACCTCTTCACCGGCTGGGTCGACGTCCCGCTGACCGAGAAGGGTCGCGTCGAGGCAGCCCGCGGGGGCACGCTGATGCGCGAGGCCGGCCTGCTGCCCGACGTCCTGCACACCTCGGTGCTGCGCCGGGCGATCACCACCGCCCAGCTCGCCCTCGACGAGTGCGAGCGGCACTGGATCCCGGTGAAGCGCTCGTGGCGGCTCAACGAGCGTCACTACGGCGCACTGCAGGGCAAGAACAAGAAGGAGACCCTGGAGCAGTACGGCGAGGAGCAGTTCATGCTCTGGCGCCGCTCCTACGACACCCCGCCGCCGCCGCTCGACGACGCCGACGAGTACAGCCAGGTCGCGGACCCCCGCTACGCCGACCTCCCCGACGAGCTCAAGCCGCGCACCGAGTGCCTCGCCGACGTGGTCGACCGGATGCTCCCCTACTGGTACGACGCGATCGTGCCCGACCTGCGCAGCGGCCGCACCGTCTGCGTCGCCGCGCACGGCAACTCGCTGCGCGCGCTGGTCAAGCACCTCGACGACATGTCCGAGGAGGCGGTCGTGGGGCTCAACATCCCCACCGGCATCCCGCTGGTCTACCGGCTCGACGAGAACATGCGGCCCACCCAGCGCGGCGGGCAGTACCTCGACCCCGACGCCGCCGCGGACGCCATCGCCGCCGTCGCCAACCAGGGCCGCTGAGCTCCCGCCCTACTGGATCTCGAGCGTGGCACGCCGCCGCCCCTCGATCTCGAACAGCCGGAGAGCCACCAGGCCGAGGCCGCCGTAAAGCACGCCCAGGCCGATCTCCTGCTGCACCAGCCCGGAGACCGAGGCGAGCGAGCCGCCGGCGGCCAGCGAGCGGGCCGCCTCGATCGCGTGCGTGAGCGGCAGCCACGAGCCGACCGCCGCCATCCAGCCGGGCAACGAGTCCAGGGCGACGTTCACGCCGCAGAAGATCAGCAGCACCCCGAACAGCACGTTGGACAGCACGGCGGTCTCCCGCACCCGCAGGCCCAGCGCGGCGTTGGCCAGCCCGAGGCCGGTGCACGACATCGCGGCGACGCCGACCACCAGCGCGAGCGGGAGCCAGGCCGACGCCGGGATCGACACGCCCAGCAGCAGCGAGCCGACCACCAGGCTGAACATCGAGACGACGAAGCCGTTCACGACCACCGGCAGCGAGCGGCCGAGGAACAGCGGCACCCGGCGGGCCGGGGTGGAGAGCACGATGCCGAGCGTCTGGGTCCACCGCTCCCCGGCGACCGTGTTGGCCATCGCGAACAGGCACGGGATCGCGGAGTACTGCACCGCGTTGCCGATCACGAAGAACGCGTCGGACTCGATGCCGGCCGAGCGGCCGATGTAGGCGAACAGCAGGATCTGGAAGATCGGCGCCATCAGCAGCGACGGGACGTAGATCCACGGGCTCAGCCAGTTGAACAGCGCCCGGAAGCTGATCAGGCCGCCGACCAGGAAGATCCGCGCCGAGGTGACGACGTCGCTGCTGAATCCGGCGGGAGCGCCACCACCGCGCGGGCGGCCGCGGCCGCTGTAGAGGGCGGTCCGACCCGGGGCGACGGGTTCTCCACCGGCGGCAGGCGAGCCCTCGGCGACCCCGTCGTCGACGCCCTCGCGCAGGTCCCCTCCGCGCCGCGTCATGTCAGCGCCAGGGTGGCGTGGCGGCGCGCGGAGCGCAGCACCGTCTCGGACAGGAGCGCGCCGACGCCGCCGTACACGACGCCGAGCGCCAGGCAGACCAGGATGTCGCGCCACGGCGACCCGCCGGACGCGGAGTCGCGGATCGCCTGCATGCCCCAGGTCGGCGGCAGCGCGTAGGAGATCCAGGTCGCCCAGGTCGGGAACAGCGTCAGCGGGACCAAGAAGCCGCAGAGCAGCCAGCCGGGGTACTCCAGCAGGTTGCCCAGGGCCCACGCGGTCCGGTAGCGCACCACCGACACCGAGAGCAGGAACCCGATGAGCGCGATCGACAGGATCGAGACCACGATCGAGAGCGCGAACAGCACCGGGTGGGCGATCGGGATGGTGATGTCGAACAACAGCCAGCCCCACAGCAGCGTGGAGCAGAGGGAGTACAGCCCCAGGCTCGCCATCGCGGTGGTGATCGGCACCAGGATCAGCGCGAACCGGGTCGGCGAGGCGACCAGCAGCTCCAGCGTGCCGAGCCAGCGCTCCCGCTGCAGCACGCCGCTCGCGGTCGTCGCGATCACCGACCAGATGCCCATCACCGCCGCCCCGAGGCCGGCGTAGACCATCACCTCGGGGTCGTCGGCCTGCCGGTAGACGAGGAACGCGGTGGTGGCGAAGAACAGCGGCCAGATCACCTGGAAGACCCCCTCGAACACCGAGACGGCCAGCATCTTCAGGTGCAGCCACCAGGCGATCACCAGCATCCGCAGGATCCTCATGCGCCACCGACCAGCTCGACGTAGGCGTCCTCCAGGGTCGGCTCGCGTGAGCTGACCCGGCCGACGTTGACCTCGCGCAGCGAGCCGAGCACCGCGGAGGTCACCTCGGCGCCGGGCTCGACCTGGACGATCAGCAGCTGCGCCTGGCCGCGGTCCTCGACGGCGGCGGTGCGGACCCCGGCCAGGGAGCGTACGGCGGCGAGCGCGGAGTCCGGCACGCCGTAGGTCTCGACCTCCAGCACGTGTCCGTTGCTGACCCGTCGCTTCAGCACGGCCGGGGTGCCCTCCGCGACCAGCTCGCCGGCCCGGATCACCGCGATCCGGTCGCACAGCTCGTCGGCCTCGAACATGTAGTGGGTGGTCAGCAGGATCGTCTTGCCCTGCTCCTTGAGGGTGCCGATGGTCGCGCGCAGCTCACGGGCACCGACCGGGTCGATGCCGATGGTGGGCTCGTCGAGGAAGAGCACCTCCGGGTCGTGCAGCAGCCCGCGGGCGATGTGCAGCCGCTGCCGCATGCCCCGGGAGAAGCCCTCGACCCGCTCCTTCTCGCGGCCGGTGAGCCCGACGAGCTCCAGCAGGTAGCCGATCCGCTGCTTCTGCTCGCGCGGCGCGACGCCGTACAGCTCGGCGAAGTAGCGGAGGTTGTCGAGCGCGTTCAGGCGTTCGTAGAGGCCGCGGTCGCCGCCGAAGACGTAGCCGATGTGGCGGCGTACCTCGCGGGGCTCGGTGACCACGTCGTGGCCGAGCACGCGGGCGGAGCCGCCGGTCGGCAGCAGCAGCGTGATCAGCATCTTGATGGTGGTGGTCTTGCCGGCGCCGTTGGGGCCGAGCAGGCCGAACAGCTCGCCCTGGTCGATGCCGAAGCTCACGCCGCGGACGGCCTCGACCTCCTTCCGCTCCCGCTTCCACATCCCGGTGCGGGTGCGGTAGCTGCGATGAAGGTCCGAGGCCTCGACGACGCGCATGGCAGCGAACCTAGGCCAGCCCACCCCCGCAAAGCGACGCATTTACCCCCGGCCCCGGTCCCGGACGCCCGGTCGGGGGCCGCTCAGGGCACCAGCCGGGAGCCGAGGAACGCGTCGATCCGGGACCGGTCGCCGGAGCAGCTGACCTCGGCGACGGGGGCCCGCTTCCACAGCACCCGGTAGAGGTTCTCCGCCGGCGCGCTGAGGGTGTCGGCCTGCGGGTGCCGGCGGCCGACCACCATCGGCGGCCCCTCGACCAGCACCGCCGGTCCGGCCTGGTCACGGCTGCCGGGCTGGGACGGCATCGGGGCCCCGGCCGTGTCCGAGGGCACGGCGTGGGTGGTGCGCGGGGTCAGCGTCCACGCCCGGCCGGTGTCGGTGGTGACCAGCGACAGCGGCGCGGTGAGCGCGGTGGGGTGCCCCCGCCGGTGCATCCGATGCAGGAAGACGGTGAGCACCTCGTCGACGCCGTCCTCGGCGAGCAGCGGCGAGACCGGGGTGACCACGCCGGTGGCGGCGTCGAGGTCCATCACGTGCACGGTGGTCTCGTGCAGCTGCCGGCGCTGCCAGAACGAGGTGAGGCCGTCGTCCCCGAAGGCGAAGTTCCAGCACGGTCGCTGCGGATCGGCGGCCCGGAGCACCTGGTAGAGGTCCTCGGCCTTGCCGGCGTACCAGTCGCTGACCGCGCGGCTGCGGCGCACCCGCGGCTCGTCGTTCTGCCCCGGCGCGGACCGGCCGGTCTCGACGACGGTGGCAGCCCAGGCGTGCACGTTGCCCAGGTGCACCGCCAGGTCGTACGTCGTCCAGCCGGGACAGCCGGCCACCGGGGCGTGCAGGTCGGCCACGGCGATCCCGGCGGTGAACCGCTCGGCGACGTCGACGAAGCGCTCGACGAGGTCGAGGCCGCCCCGGAGGCCCGGGATGCCGTGCGAGGTCACCGGGTCATCTTGGCACTAGGGAGCCTCGGAGGTGGCGATCTCTCCCGTCACGAGGTAGACGACCCGGCGGGCCAGCGAGACCGCGTGGTCGGCGATCCGCTCGTAGTAGCGGCCGAGCAGCGCCATGTCGACGGCCGGCTCCACGCCGTGGGCCCAGGAGTCGTCGAGCATCACGCGGAAGGAGGAGCGGCGCAGCGCGTCCATCTCCTCGTCGGACTCCTCGAGCGCCCGCGCCGCCTCGACGTCGCGGTTGGCGATGATCTCCGCGGCGCGGCCCACCATCGACTCGGCGACCTCGGCCATCCGCTCGATGGTCGGGACCAGCTCGTCGGGGATCGCGACCACCGGGACGCGGAGCCGGGCGACCTTGGCGACGTGCACCGACAGGTCCCCCATCCGCTCGAGGTCGGCGACCATCCGCAGCGCCGCGATCAGCATCCGCAGGTCGCTGGCCACCGGCTGCTGCAGGGCGAGCAGCTCGAAGGCGCGCTCCTCGATCCGCTCGCGGTCGGAGTCGATCCTGGAGTCCTCGGAGATGACCTGCTCGGCGATCTCGACGTCCGCGGTCAGCAACGACAGGGTCGCCTTGCGCAGGGCGACCTTGACGTCGCGGGTCATGGTCACGAGCTCGTCGACGATCGTGTCGAGCTGGTCGAAGTAGGCGTCACGCATGTGATGAACAGTAGGCAGCCGCTCCGACCACGAGGTGACGAGGGGGCGACCAGGGATGAACGAGAAGTGAACAGTAGGGGAAAGCGCAGGTCAGAGGGCGTCCACGAGACGGCTGGCGGCTGAGCGGATGCGTACGATCGATCCGTGGACACATGGACGCAGGCCCTGCTCTTCGCGCTGCTCGGCGCGGTGCTGGGCGCCGGCGTCGTGCTCGCCTGGCGGGTCTCGGAGCACCAGATGCGCGGCCCGGCGGCCGCCCCGGAGCCCTCGGTGCCGGAGGGGATCGCCACCGTGCTGAGCGTGCTGCGCTCCAGCGCGGTCGTCGTCGACGCGGACGACCGCGTGCTCAAGGCGTCGGCGCCGGCGTACTCCCTGGGTCTGGTCCGCGGCACCGGGCTGGGCTCCACCGAGCTCGCCGACCTGGTCCGCCAGGTACGCCGCGACGGGCAGATCCGGGAGACCGAGCTGACGCTGCCCCGCGGCCGCTCCGGCCCGCCGCTGCACGTGACCGCCCGGATCGCGCCGCTGAGCAGCCGGCTGGTCCTCGCGCTGGTGGAGGACCGCACCCACGAGCGCCGGGTCGAGGCGATCCGCCGCGACTTCGTCGCCAACGTCTCCCACGAGCTGAAGACCCCGGTGGGCGCGCTCAACCTGCTCGCCGAGGCGGTGCAGGACGCCGCCGAGGACCCGGAGGCGGTGCTCCGCTTCGCCGGCCGCATGCAGACCGAGAGCGCGCGGCTGACCCGGTTGGTGCAGCAGATCATCGAGCTGTCCCGGCTCCAGGGCGACGACGCGCTCGGCACCCCGGAGACCTTCGACGTCGACCAGGTCGTGGCCCGCGCGATCGACCAGAGCTCCATCGACGCCCAGGCCAAGCAGATCGAGGTCGTGCACAACGGTGAGCGGGGGCTGAAGCTGCTCGGCAACCCCGACGAGGTGGCACTGGCGCTCGGCAACCTGGTCAGCAACGCGGTCGCCTACTCCAACGACAAGAGCCGGGTCGTCGTCGGCGCCAAGTCCGTCGAGGACCGCGTCGAGCTCAGCGTGACCGACCAGGGCATCGGCATCCCGCCGACCGAGATCGACCGGATCTTCGAGCGGTTCTACCGGGTGGACCCGGCCCGGCACCGCTCCACCGGCGGCACCGGCCTCGGGCTCTCGATCGTCAAGCACGTGGCCGCCTCGCACGGCGGCGAGGTCGGTGTCTGGTCCGTCGAGGGCCAGGGGTCCACCTTCACGCTGTCGCTGCCGCAGGGCACCACCAGCACCTCCGGCAGCGCGCCCCCCGCCACGGCCGGCGCCCCGACCAGCAGCACGACCCGCGCAGACCGCGCCCCGACATCGATCCAGGAGGCACGCCCGTGACTCGAGTGCTCGTCGTGGAGGACGAGGAGTCCTACAGCGACGCCCTGTCCTACATGTTGCGCAAGGAGGGCTTCGAGGTCTCGCTGGCCAGCACCGGACCGGACGCCATCACCGAGTTCGAGCAGTCCGGCGCGGACATCGTGCTGCTCGACCTGATGCTGCCCGGGATGCCCGGCACCGAGGTGTGCCGCCGGATCCGGCAGACCTCGAACGTGCCGGTGATCATGGTCAGCGCCAAGGACTCCGAGGTGGACAAGGTGGTCGGCCTCGAGCTCGGGGCCGACGACTACGTCACCAAGCCCTACGCCCCCCGCGAGCTCGTGGCCCGGATCCGCGCCGTGCTGCGACGCGGTCAGGACGTCGACCTCACGCCCGCCACCTTGGAGGTGGGGCCGGTCCGGATGGACGTCGAGCGGCACCAAGTCACGGTCAAGGGCGAGGACACCAAGCTGCCGCTCAAGGAGTTCGAGCTGCTCGAGATGTTCCTGCGCAACCCCGGCCGGGTGCTGACCCGCGGCCAGCTGATCGACCGGGTGTGGGGCTCGGACTACGTCGGGGACACCAAGACGCTGGACGTGCACGTGAAGCGGCTGCGCGCCAAGATCGAGCAGGACCCCGGCAGCCCGACGATGCTGGTGACGGTGCGCGGGCTGGGCTACAAGCTCGACGCCTGAGCCGGCGAACGCCAGGTCCGATAACCGCGCGCGACCTGTCGGTGCCGACCGGTAGCGTCAGCACGTGACGCGCTCCACCACTGCCCCGCAGACCCCTGGCACCGTCGACGCCCCGGTCCGTCCCCTGCTGCCGCTGCTCGCGGTGGCCACCACCCTGGTCTTCTGGGCCTCGGCCTTCGTCGCGATCCGGCACCTCGGCGGTCACATCGGTCCCGGGGCGCTCTCGCTGGGCCGGCTGGCGGTCGGCTCGCTCTGCCTGGGCGCGGTGCTGCTGAGCCGCGGCTGGACCCGTCCCCGCCGCGGCGACTGGCTGCCGCTCGCGCTGATCGGGGTGCTCTGGTTCGGCCTCTACAACGTCGCGCTCAACGAGGGCGAGCGGCGCGTCGACGCCGGCACCGCCGCGATGCTCATCCAGGTCGCGCCGGTGCTGATCGCGGTGCTCGCCGTGCTGTTCCTGCGCGAGCGCTCCTCGGTGTTCCTCTGGATCGGGCTGGTGGTTGCGTTCGCCGGGGTCGCGGTGATCAGCCTCTCGACCAGCCCCGGCGGCGACCGGGACGTCCTCGGCGTGGTGCTGTGCCTGGTGTCGGCGGCGGCGTACTCCATCTCGGTGATCCTGCAGAAGCCGCTGCTCGCCCACATGTCCGCGCTGCAGGTCACCTGGATCGCGTGCACGGTCGGGGTCGTGGTCTGCCTGCCGTTCGCCGGCGAGCTGTGGCAGGACGCCTCGAGCGCCTCGGCGGCCGACCTCGGCTGGATCGTCTACCTCGGGGCCTTCCCGACCGCGATCGCCTTCACGACCTACGCCTACGCGTTGACGCACATGGACGCCAGCAGCCTCGGGGTCACCACCTACCTCGTGCCGCCGATCACGGTGCTGATGGCCTGGGTGCTGCTCTCCGAGGTGCCCCCGGTCCTGACCTACGCCGGCGGCGCGCTCTGCCTGGTCGGTGTGGCCCTGGCCCGGCACCGGCCCCGTCGCGCGGCGACGCCCACCCAGTCAGCCGAGCCGGCCGCGCCGTCCGCGACTGCCGGTCGCCGGAAAGCCACCGGCTGACCCGGCGGAGGGGGTTTGCCCGGGCCCGGCCGGGGCACTCGGGGAAGGTCCCGACCGCAGCCCAGGAGGGCACCATGACCCATCTCGTCCCGTTTCTCCGTACGGCGTCGCAGGCGCCCGCCCTGGTCCGCTGGACCGAGCGGCTGGAGACCAGCGACGCGCTCGACGCCCCGGTGCGGGCGCTGCAGCCGCTGGCCGACGCCCTGCTCGCCGACCCGACCCGGGCCGACGCGCTGCGCGGCATGTGGGTCGGCCACGCGATCCACCCGGTGCTCACCGACGTACCCATCGGCACCTGGACCTCCGCGACCGTGCTGGACCTCGTCGGCGGCGAGTCCGCCCGCGGCGCCGCCTGCCGGCTGATCGGGGTCGGGATCCTCGCCGCGCTGCCCACCGCGCTGACCGGGGTCGCGGAGTGGGGGGAGACCGGCGTCCGCGAGAAGCGGGTCGGCGTCGTCCACGCGGTCGGCAACAGCATGGCGCTCGGCCTCTACTCCGCCTCCTGGCTGGCCCGGCGGCGCGGCAACCACCGGCGCGGCAAGCGGCTGGCGCTCGCCGGCGCGGTCGTCCTGAGCGGCGGCGCCTACCTCGGCGGCCACCTCACCGAGGTCCGCAAGGTCTCCAGCTACCACCCCGCCTACGACCACACCCCGGTGGCGTGATGCGCATCGTCGTCACCGGCGCCAGCGGCAACGTCGGCTCCGCGGTCCTGCGGCGCCTGGTCGCCACCAGGAACCACGAGATCACCGGGGTCGCCCGGCGGCTCCCCGAGGGCGGTGAGCCCTTCGACCAGGTCGACTGGGTCTCGGTCGACCTGACCCGCCCGGCCGCCGCCGAGCAGCTGCGTGCGGCGTTCCGCGGGGCCGACGCGGTGGTGCACCTCGCCTGGGGCTTCCAGCCCTCCCACGACCTCGACTACCTCGCCGAGCTCGGCGTCGGCGGCACCCGCCGGGTCGTCGAGGCGGTCGCCGCCGAGCACGTCCCGCACCTGCTGCACATGTCCTCGGTGGGCGCCTACTCCCCCAAGGCCGACGACGAGCCGGTCGACGAGAGCTGGCCGACCGAGGGGGTCCCGAGCTCGCCCTACAGCCGGCACAAGGCCACCGCCGAGCGCCTCCTCGACGACTTCGAGCGCTCCAGCCCGGCCACCGTGGTGACCCGGATGCGCCCGGGCATCGTCGGGCAGGGCTCCGCGGGCAGCGCGCTGCTGCGGTACGGCGTCCCGGCGATCGTCCCGGCCCGGGCCATCGGGCTGCTGCCGGTGCTCCCGCTCGACCGCGGCCTGCGGGTGCCGATGGTGCACGCCGACGACGTCGCGCAGTTCGTGGACCTCGCGCTCGACGCCCGCGCCCACGGGGCGTTCAACCTCGCCGCCGAGCCGGACGTGACCGCGGCCGACATCGCCGCGGTGCTCGGCGCCCGGCTGGTGCACGTGCCGGCCGCGGCCCTGCGGGTGCTCGTCGCCGCCACCTGGCACGCCCGCGTCCAGCAGGTCGACCCGGGCTGGCTCGACCTCGGCTTCGCCGTACCGCTGCTGAACACGACCCGCGCCCGGTCCGAGCTCGGCTGGAAGCCGGAGACCGACGCGCTGTCGGTGCTCGACGAGACGGTGACCGGGATGCGTACGGCTGCGGCGGACAGCACGCCGGTGCTGCGGCCGCGCACGGTGGCCGGTCAGCTGGTCCGGATGGTGCGGAGCGGGCCGGTCAGCGAGCGGTCACGCCCCTGACGGGTCCTGCTCGAGCAACCCGCGGAAGGCCTCGAGGTTCTTCGTCGGCTCGCCGCGGGAGAGCCGCCACTCCCACTCCTTGCGGATCGAGCTGGCGAAGCCGAGCTCGAGGATGGTGTTGAAGGACTCGTCGGCGTAGGTCAGCACGGCGCCGAGCAGCCGGTCCAGCTCCTCGGGGCTGACCGCGCTGAGCGGCAGCCGGCCGTCGAGGTAGATGTCGCCGAGGTGGTCCACGGCGAAGGCCACGCCGTACAGCTTCAGGTTGCGCTCGAGGAGCCAGCGGTAGACCCGCTCGTGGTTCTCGTCGGGGTGCCGCGCCACGAAGGCGTGCACGCCCAGGGCGTGCCGGCCGACGTCGAGGCGCACCGGGGTCTGGAGCTTCTTCTCCCCCGGCAGCACCACCGTGAAGACGGCGCCCTGCGAGGCGGGCAGCTCGCTCCACTCGAGGTCGCCGGCAGCCAGGTAGTCCCGGATCACCGTGGCCGGATCACCGCTCTGCCGGTCTGCCGCAGGTGCCTCCCGGGCCTCCCGGGCGTCGCGGGCCTCCCCCTGGAGCCAGGGCTCCGTGGACGTGTCCGGGGAGGCGGCCGGGTCAGGCGTCCCGGTCATGCACCCACCTCGGCGAGGTCGCGGCGCATCAGCCGGTGCGCCTGCCGGTAGACCTCGATGGTCGCCTCCGCGGTCCGGTCCCAGGCGAAGCCGCTCGCCTGCACCAGCGCGGCGCGGGCCATCCGTTCGCGCAGCTGCGGCTGGTCGACGATCCGGCGGATCGCCCGGGCGTAGTCGTCGGGGTCGTGGCCCTCCACGAGGAGCCCGGAGACGCCGTCGCGGACCACCGTGGGCAGACCACCGACCGCCGCGGCCACCACCGGGGTGCCGGCGGCCTGCGCCTCGACGGCGACCAGGCCGAAGGACTCGTTGTGCGAGGGCACGCAGACCAGGGTCGCCGCGGCGTACCAGTCGGCCAGCTCGGACTGCGCGACCGGCGGCACGAAGCGCACCACGTCGTCGATCCCGAGCGTGGAGGCCAGCTGGGCCAGCGACTCCGGGTGCTCCAGCCCGCTGCCGGAGGGGCCGCCGACCACCGGCACGACCAGCCGGTGACGCAGCGCGGGGTCCTGCTCGAGCAGCCGGGCCACGGCCCGCAGCAGCACGTCGGGAGCCTTCAGCGGCTGGATCCGGCCGGCGAACATCAGCACGGTCGCCTCCGCGGGCAGCCCGAGCCGGGCGCGGGCGGTCGCCGAGGGCCGGAATACCGAGAGGTCGACACCGGGGTGCACGACCTCGACGCGGCCCGGGTCGGCGTCGTAGAGGTTGACCAGCTGCTTGGCCTCGATGTCGGTGTTGGCGATCAGCATGTCGGCGGCGCCGACCACCTGCTCCTCGCCGATGACGCGGCCCTCGGGCTCCGGGGTGTCCCCCTCGGCCAGCGATTCGTTCTTCACCTTGGCCATGGTGTGCATCGAGTGCACCAGCGGCACGCTCCACCGGTCCCGGGCCAGCGCCCCGACCTGCCCGGACAGCCAGTAGTGGGAGTGGATCACGTCGTACCAGCCCTGCTCGTGGCGGGCCTCGGCGCGGAGCACCTCGCGGGCGAACGCGCACATCTGGCCGGGCAGCTCGCCCTTGGAGAGACCCTCGAACGGGCCCGCGTGCACGTGGTGCACGGTGACGCCGGGGAAGGCCTCGACGGTCGGCGGCAGCGCCGAGGAGGTCGCACGGGTGTAGATCTCCACGGCCAGGTTCCGCTCGGCGAGCCGCTTGGACAGCTCGACGACGTACACGTTCATGCCACCTGCGTCACCGGTCCCCGGCTGGTCCAGCGGGGACGTGTGCAGGCTGATCATCGCGATCCGGCCTCTGGGCGAAGTCACTCGGGGCATACCTCCGGCTTGGTCAACCACGATGGAGTGTCCCCTATTTCGTCGAGGGTCAATCGGGACGGCTGCCTATGCTCGGGGCATGAGCCGGATCCGGGTCGGCATCTCCGGCTGGACGTACGCCGGCTGGCGGGGGACTTCTACCCCGCCGGCCTGGTGCAGCGCGCCGAGTTGGCCTACGCCGCCGAGCGGATGACCAGCATCGAGATCAACGGCTCGTTCTACTCCCTGCAGCGGCCCTCCTCCTACGCCTCGTGGCGCGACCAGACGCCGGCGGACTTCGTGTTCGCGGTGAAGGGCGGCCGGTTCATCACGCACATGAAGCGGCTGCGCGACGTCGAGGGGCCGCTGGCGAACTTCTTCGCCTCCGGCGTTCTCGCCCTGGGACCCAAGACCGGCCCGTTCCTGTGGCAGCTGCCGCCGACGCTGGGCTTCGACGAGGAGCTGCTGGCCGGGTTCCTCGCGCAGCTGCCGCGGACCTCCACCGAGGCGGCCGCCCTCGCCGCGCGGCACGACGACCGGCTCTCCGGCGACCGGCTGCTCGTGCAGGCGGACGCGGACCGGCCGTTGCGGCACGCCCTGGAGGTCCGCCACGAGAGCTTCGCCGACCCGGCCGCGACGAAGGTGCTCGAGGAGCATGACGTCGCGCTGGTCGTCGCGGACACCGCCGGCAGGTGGCCGCAGCTGGACCGGCCGACGAGCGACTTCGTCTACGTGCGCCTGCACGGGGACAAGGAGCTCTACGCCAGCGGCTACTCCCCCGCCGCGCTGGACCGGTGGGCCGGCTGCTGCGCCGACTGGGCGGCCGGCGGCCGCGACGTGTACGTCTACTTCGACAACGACATCAAGGGCTACGCGCCGCATGACGCGATGGCGCTGATCGACCGGGTCGGTCGCTGACCCGGTCGGGTCCGGCTCGTCGGCGGCTGCGCTGCCGGGTCGGCTGCCGCCCCGGACGGCCCAGACCCCCGCTCGGACATGCACTTGCCGACCGCCCTCGCCCCGGCCACGCCTGCCGCTACCCAGAGCAGCGGCCGAGTGCATGTCCGAGCGCATGCCCCCCGGCGCGGGTCTGCCCGACAAGGCTCGGCGGCCGCGCTGCCGAGTCGGTCGCCGCCCCGGACGGCCCAGACCCCCGCTCGGACATGCACTTGCCGACCGCCGTCGACCCGGCCACGCCTGCCGCTACCCAGAGCAGCGGCCGAGTGCATGTCCGAGCGCATGCCCCCCGGCGCAGGTCAGCCCGACCGGGTCCGCGGCCGCAGCGGCTCAGCGGCTCGGCTAGGTCGGCGGCTGCGCTGCCGGGTCGGTCGCCGCCCCGGACGGCCCAGACCCCCGCTCGGACATGCACTTGCCGACCGCCGTCGACCCGGCCACGCCTGCCGCTGCCCAGACCGGCGGCCGAGTGCATGTCCGAGCGCCTGTCCCCAGCGCGGGTCAGCCCGACCGGCTGCTCCCACGCGCTCCCCGGCGCGGTGGCCGCTCTGGGTCGGTGGCTGCGCTGACGGGCCGGGCCGGGCCGGGTCGGGTCTGCGCGGCCAGGCTCAGCGGCGGGCGAGCCGGCGCTCGACGTACGGCGTCAGCCGGGACGCCAGCGCCCAGACCGCCACTCCGACGACCAGCGAGAGCACGGTGGCCGCGAACGGATGGTCGTCCTCGAGATGCGGGTAGACCTGCCAGTGGGTGAGGTAGATGTAGAGCGACGCGGACGCGAGCACCCCGGCCAGCCGGGCGATCGGGGCCGGCACCCGGACGGCGCGCACCCAGACCAGCAGCAGCATGCCGACGACCACCACGAGCTCGCGGGCCGGGTCGTCGAAGAACCCGGGCACCGTCGCCACCACGAGCGCCGATACCAGCGCCCGGTGCCGCCAGCCGGTGGCCCGCACCGTGGCCCAGCCCAGGGCGAAGACCCAGAACACCACGCTGGCGCGGTGGATCTCGTCGCCGGGCAGCAGCTCCACGACGTCGTAGCGGGTGAGCAGCCCGACCACCGCGAGACCGAGCGGCAGCCGGAACGGGTGCCGCCGCTCGAGACGGTCCACCCAGGGCAGCGCCATCAGGGCGGTCAGCACGAGCAGCGTGGCGACCAGCACCTCGATGAACCAGTACCACCACTCCGGCTCGGTCCAGCTGCGCGGGCCCAGCAGCCCGTTGAGCAGCAGCACGTTGCGCCAGCCGATGTCGCGGGTGAGCAGCGCGACCAGACCGAGCCAGATGGTCGAGGGCACCGCGATCCGCGCGACGCTGGTGAGCAGGTGCCGGGTCCGGTCGCGCCGCGGGGCGCCGGTGAGGTGGAACCGGCCGAAGTTGAAGCCGGCCACGCCGAGCAGCACGTGCGCGCCGCCGACCAGCACGAACAGGTTCGCGTGGGTGCCGACGATCGCGACGATGGCGGCCGCGCGGAGCAGCACGTTCAGCTCGAGGGTGCGGCCGCGGCGGGTGGTCGGCGGGGTGGCCGCCAGCTCCCGGACCGGCATCGTGTGCCAGCCGGCGGGCAGCGTCCCGAGCACGCCTTCGAGCCGGACCGACATCTCGACGTAGGAGAGCGAGTCGCCGTCGAGCGAGACGAACGAGTCGTCCCCGGTGGTCTCCGGCCGGCCGAGAACGTCGGCGTACACCGCGCGCAGGTCCTCGACCCTCGGCGCCCCGGGTGACGCCGCCGGTGCCGCACCGCCCGCGGGAGCAGCCGCCGGTCTCCGTGCGCCGCGGGCGACCAGGGACCGGTAGTCGGGCTTGCCGGTGGGCAGCCGCGGCACCCCGTCGACGGGGAGCACCGCGACGGCGCGCGGCGGCAGGCCCAGCTCCCGCTTCGCCAGCCGGGTCAGCGCCGAGGCACCGTCCGCGGGCAGCGGCTTCGCCGACACGTCGACGGCCAGCAGCAGCCGGTCGCCGCCGTCGGCGCACAGCACCACGTGGCCGGCGCGGGCGAAGACGCGCTCCACCTGGTCGAGGTCGATGCGCAGCCCGTAGACCTTGGCGAACCGGTTGCGCCGGCCGATCACCTCGTAGAGCCCGTCGGGGCGGCGGCGGGCGACGTCACCGGTCCGCAGCGCGTCGACCTCCCGGCCGCGGGCCAGGTCCTCGGGGGTGGTCGCGTAGCCGAGCATCACGTTCGGCCCCTCGTAGACGAGCTCGCCCACCTCGAGCTCCCCGGGCGCGGCCAGCGGCGTCTCCGGCAGCGGCGCCAACGAGAACGAGCCGCCCGGGACGGGGACCCCGATCGCACCGGGGGCGCTGTCGGCCAGGTCCGGAGGCAGGTAGCCCATCCGGGCGGTCGCCTCGGTCTGCCCGTACATCACGAAGAGGTCCCAGCCGCGCTCACGTCCGAGGGCGGCGTACTCGCGGACCCGCTCAGGCGCCAGCCGGCCGCCGGCCTGGGTCAGGTAGCGCAGCGACGGCAGGTCCATGCCGGCGAAGCCGACCCGGTCCAGCAGGTCGAAGGTGTAGGGCACCCCGGCCAGGGTGGTCACCCCGTGCCGGCGGACGTCGTCCCAGAAGCAGGTGTCCACGACGGACCGCTCGGTGAGCAGCAGCGCGGCCCCGGCGGCCAGGTGGCTGTTCACGACCGAGAGGCCGTAGCAGTAGTGCAACGGCAGCGTGGTCGCCGCCAGGTCGTCCGGGCGGATCCCGAGGTAGTCCGCGATCGAGTCGGCGTTGGCGGCGAGGTTCTCCGTCGAGAGCCGCACCAGCTTGGGCGATCCGGTGGAGCCGGAGGTCGTCAGCAGCAGCGCCAGGTCCGGGTGCAGGTCGTGGCGGCTGCCGGGGCGCCGCTCCTCGAAGCCGCCGGTGGCGTGCCGCCCGAGGACCACGTCCGGGTCGTAGCCGTCGACGGTCTCCGCGAGGTGACCGGCGTGGTCGCCGGGGACCAGGATCAGCGGGTGCCCCCGGCCAGGCAGGCGAGGTAGCCGACGACCGCGTCGACGTCGTTGGCGCCGGAGAGCAGCACCAGCCGTCGGGTGGGACCGAGCCGGTCCACGACCGCCTCGACCCGGGCGGCCAGGTCGGCGTAGCTGATCGTGCCCTCCCCGGTCACCAGCGCCGGCCGTTCGCCGCGGGCCGCCAGGTCGTCCCAGAAGCCGCGGGCGCGCTGCGGCGCACGCGTCGGCGTCGGGGTCTGCAGCAGGCTCACCGGAGCAGGTTATTAGGTAAGCCTTACCTTCTCCAACTCGGCGGTCCCGGGCCGGCAGCGGTCCCGGTGCCGGACGGCGGCGCGGCAGCTCCTGGCGGCCAGGGGAGAATGTGCCCATGACGACGAGGACTGCAGTGGTGACCGGGGCGAGCAGCGGGATCGGGGCGGCGACTGCCCGCCGACTGGCGGCCGAGGGCTTCCACGTCTTCTGCGCCGCCCGCCGCGCGGAGCGGGTGGCGGCGCTGGCCGAGGAGATCGGGGGTACGGCGGTGCGCTGCGACGTGACCTCCGCCGAGGAGGTGGCGGCGCTTGCCGACGCGGTCGGGCCGACCCTCGACGTGCTGGTCAACAACGCCGGCGGCGCCTTCGGGGCGGACCCGGTGGCCACCGCCAGCCTCGACGACTGGCGCAAGATGTTCGAGGTGAACGTGCTCGGCCTCGTCCAGGTCACCCAGGCCCTGCTGCCGGCCCTGGTGGCCAGCGGCGCCGGCGTGATCGTCAACGTCGGCTCGACGGCCGGCCGGATCGCCTACGAGGGCGGGGGCGGCTACACCGCTGCCAAGCACGGCACCCAGGTGGTCAGCGAGACGCTGCGGCTGGAGCTGTTCGACCAGCCGGTCCGGATCTGCGAGATCGCCCCCGGCATGGTCCGGACCGACGAGTTCTCCACCATCCGGTTCGGCGGCGACCAGGAGAAGGCGGAGGCGGTGTACGCCGGCGTGGCCGAGCCGCTCGTCGCCGAGGACATCGCGGACGCGATCACCTGGGTCGCCACCCGGCCCGCCCACGTGAACATCGACGAGCTGGTGATCCGGCCGCGGGCGCAGGCCGCCCAGCACAAGGTGCACCGGGTCTTGTAGCAACCGACACCGCGGCCTCGACCAGGGGCGGCCCGTCGGACACCCCTGCGGTCGCCACCCGACCGGTCCCCTAGGCACCGGCCTGGTCGTCGAGGAGCAGCCGGGCCAGCCGCTCCAGGTCGGGGGTGAGGTCCTGCTCGCCGAGCTGCAC
Organism: Nocardioides mesophilus; assembly: GCF_014395785.1. GTDB lineage: Bacteria > Actinomycetota > Actinomycetes > Propionibacteriales > Nocardioidaceae > Nocardioides_B > Nocardioides_B mesophilus. Next base: position 1,199,410 of record NZ_CP060713.1, read on the forward strand.
CTCGGCGCCGTCGACCCCGAACCCGTAGACGAAGCGGTCCGGCTGCGGCACAGACGTGCTCACGCCGCGCAGGTCGATCCGCTCCAGCAGCCGCTCCACCTCCGGGGTGCGCGGGTCGTCGCCGAGCCGGATCTCGGCCTCCTGCCGGATGCCGGCGAAGCCGCCGCTGCGCGTGACCACCACCCGCTGCACCCCCGCACCCGGGACGCGACCTGCACCGCCGCCCTCCCCCGGCCCGGCAGGCCCGGCAGGCCCGGCAGGCCCGGCAGGCCCAGTGGGTCCCCCGGGCGCACCGGCTCCGCGCGGGCCCACCGGCACCGGCCCGGCCACCGGCACCCCCACCGCCTGCCAGGCCTGGACGACCGCGTCGCGGGCCGACGGCGGGCCGATCCCGGCCGCGGCGGCCACCGTCGCCTCGGCGAAGCCGGCGAAGTCGGTCCGGGGGCCGACCCCCGAGGTGAGCGCGGCGTACCAGATCCGGCCCGGGAGCTCCCACGCCGCGCCGCCGATCGCGGTCGCGGCGAGGTGGAAGGCCCGGTTGGGGATGCCGGAGTTCAGGTGCACGCCGCCGTTGTCCTCCTCGGTCTGCACGTAGTCGGCCATCGACCCCACCTGCGGGTCCCGGCCGAGCACCGGGTCGTCGTAGGCGGTGCCGGGCTCCGCCATCGACCGCAGCGCCCGCCCCCGGACCGCCGGCAGGAAGATGCCCGCACCGATCAGCCAGTCCGCCTCGGCGGCGCTCTGCCCGAGCAGCCGCTGCTTGAGGCAGGCGGCGAACACGTCGGAGATCGACTCGTTGAGCGCGCCGGACTGGCCGGCGTACTCGAAGCCGGAGGTGTGCTGGGTCACCGCGTGGGTGAACTCGTGGCCGAGCACGTCCACCGGCTTGGTGAACCGGTCGAAGACGCGGCCGTCGCCGTCGCCGAGCACCAGCTGGGTGCCGTCCCAGAAGGCGTTGTCGTAGTCGCGCCCGTAGTGCACGCTCGCCAGCACCGGCGCTCCGCGGCCGTCGTACGACGAGCGCCCGAACGCCTCGGCGAACAGCGCCAGGGAGCCCTCCACCCCGACGAACGCCTCGTCGACCGCCGGGTCCCCCACCGGCGCCGACCCGGCCGCGCGCGCCAGCGGACCGGGCAGCGTGGTGCCGCCACCGGCGTCGTGCACCGCGAAGGCGCCGTCGGGCGGCAGGGCGGCCGGCCGCGCCGCGCGCCGGTCCCGCAGCTCCCGGTCCACCGCCAGCGTGGTTCGGCAGCACCCGGACACCGCCGCGTCAGGGTGCGCGGCGGCGACCCGCTCGAGCAGGTAGGGCGGCACGAAGGTGCAAGTGGTCATGAACCAGGACTATCTCCCGGCACCGACAGAAGTAAAGGACCTCGGCCCGGCGGCTGTGCCAGACTCGGCCGGGTGTTGACGATCGGACTGGTCGGCGGGATGAGCTGGGAGAGCAGCCAGGAGTACTACCGGCTGCTCAACACCGGCGTCGAGGAGCGGCTCGGCGGCCTGCACTCGGCGCGGACCACGATGACCTCGGTGGAGTTCGGCGAGCTCACCGAGCTGCAGCGGGCGGACCGCTGGGACGATGTCGCGACGATGCTCGTCGGGGCCGCCCGCGGCGTCGAGGCCGCCGGCGCCGACCTGCTGCTGCTGTGCAGCACCGCGTTCCACAAGGTCGCCGACGACGTCGCCGCCGCGGTCGACATCCCGTTCCTGCACCTGGCCGACGTGGTGGCGCGGGCCGCGGTCGAGCGCGGCATGACCCGGGTCGGCCTGGTGGGTACGTCGTTCACGGTGAGCCGTGACTTCTTCACCGGCCGGATGGCCTCCCACGGGCTGGAGGTGCTCGTCCCGGACCCTTCGCACCACGCGACGCTGGACCGGATCGTCTACGACGAGGTCGTGCACGGCCGGATGCTCGACCCCAGCCGGCGGGCCGTGGTCGAGGTGATCGAGGAGCTGTGGGACGCCGGCGCCCAGGGCGTCGTCCTCGGCTGCACGGAGCTGGAGATGCTGGTCAAGCAGGCCGACTGCGAGCTGCCGGTGTTCCCGTGCACCACCCTGCACGTCGCCGCCGCGCTGGACCGCGCGCTGGCCTGAGCCGCGCGCCCCGCGCTCACACCAGCGCGTCAACCGCGGGCCCCAGCACCTCGCCGGCCCGGCCCCGGACCACGAGGGCGGCGCGCCGGTCCAGCGGGGTCGGCTCGTCGTTGACGATCACCAGCCGCGCCCCGCTGCCCAGCGCCACCTCCGGGAGCACGGCCGCGGGGTAGACCTGCAGCGACGACCCGACCGTCAGCAGCAGGTCGCTGCGGGAGACCAGGTCGTAGGCCGCCTCGACGACCCCGGGGAACAGCACCTGCTCGAAGGAGACCGTCGCGGACTTCACCAGCCCGCCGCACCGCGGGCAGGACGGGTCCGGGTCGCCGGCGTCGAGCGCCTCGAAGGCCCAGGTGTACGGCGCCCGCCAGCCGCAGCCGTCCGGCACGCCGGAGGTCGGGGCGTGACCGAGGCACATCACCTCGCGGGCCGTCCCGTGCAGCTCCACGACGGTGCGCGAGCCGGCCTGCTGGTGCAGCCCGTCGATGTTCTGGGTGACCACGCCCAGGCACCGGCCGGCCTGCTCGAGCCGGGCCAGGGCCCGGTGCGCGGCGTTGGGCTGCACCGGCTTCGCGAAGAACTCCCGCCGCATCTGCCAGGACCGGGCCCGGACGGCCGCGTCGACGACGTACCGCCCGAAGGTCAGCTCGGAGGGGTCGAACCGGCTCCACAGTCCGCCGGGCGAGCGGAAGTCCGGGATCCCGGACTCCGTCGAGACCCCGGCGCCGGTGAACGCCACCACCCGCTCGGCACCGCGCAGCAGCTCGCGGAGGTCCTCCATGGTGCCGAGGCTAGACCGGAGCGGGGACCGCCGGCGCGCTCACGCCGGCAGGTCGAAGCCGGAGGCGAGGTTCAGGATGGTCGCGAACGTCAGGTACATCAGCCACAGGCCGGTCACCACGTGGGCCAGGCCGAGCACCCTCTCGAACGCGCCCATCCCCAGCCCGACGAAGAAGTCCGCGACGTAGACCCAGGTCAGGCCGAGGAACAGCAGCCCGACCGGCCAGGCGCCGGCGTCGAAGAAGACGAACACGCCCGCCACCGAGAGCACGGTGAACGCCACCGACATGCCGGCGTTGGTGCGGGGGTCGTGGCCGGAGAACCGGTTCCAGCCGAGCGCGAACCAGTGGATGCCGTAGGCGGTGAAGGCGACGGCCGCCATGTACAGCGGCGGGTCGTCCTGGAAGACCTGGAACCAGGTGATCCCGATGAACAGGATGAGCCCGGTGACCACCTGGCACAGCCCCGGCAGGAAGATCCCCCAGACACCCGTCGCACGGTCGAGCCTGCGGGCACCGGCCTCGTCGGCCGGGCGGGACGGGAACCCGAACAGCTCCTGCGGTCCCCAGATGAGGTAGCCGGTCCCGAGCCCGAAGAAGCCGAGCGCGACCGGGACGTAGTCCGACGCCTGGAACGACATGCGCACACCCTTCGTGGAAGCCAGTGCGCTTCGGATACCCCTACGTGCGCATACGCAACCATCGGTGCGCAAACGGCGACGATTCGGAGCCCTGCGCCCGCGCCGATAGACTCGGTGGGTCGTCCACGGCCAGAGCCCTTGCTCTCGGGTGCGACGACGTCCTGCGACGCCGACCAGGTCGGAGCGCGCCATCCCGTCGAGAAAGTCCCGCATGTCCGAGAACACCCTGTCCCGCACCAAGCGCACGGACCTCCGCAACGTCGCCATCGTGGCTCACGTCGACCATGGCAAGACCACGCTGGTGGACGCGATGCTCTGGCAGGGCGGCGCGTTCGGCGAGCACCAGCACGTCGACGAGCGCGCCATGGACACCGGTGACCTCGAGCGCGAGAAGGGCATCACGATCCTCGCGAAGAACACCGCGATCCGCTACACCGGCGAGGCCGCCGAGGGCGAGCCGATGACGATCAACATCATCGACACCCCCGGCCACGCGGACTTCGGCGGCGAGGTGGAGCGCGGCCTGTCGATGGTCGACGGCATCGTGCTGCTCGTGGACGCCTCGGAGGGCCCGCTGCCGCAGACCCGGTTCGTGCTGCGCAAGGCGCTCAACGCCGACATGCCGGTCGTGCTCGTGGTCAACAAGGTCGACCGTCCCGATGCCCGCATCAGCGAGGTCGTCGACGAGACCTACGAGCTGTTCATGGACCTGCTCGACGACAGCCACAACCCCGACGCGCTCGACTTCCCGGTCGTCTACGCCAGCGCCAAGGCCGGCCGCGCCAGCCTGGAGATGCCGGAGAACGGAGGCCTCCCGAAGGAGGAGAACCTCGAGCCGCTGTTCAAGACCATCCTGGCCACGATCCCGGCGCCGCAGTACACCGAGGGCGCGCCGCTGCAGGCCCACGTGACCAACCTGGACTCCTCCCCCTTCCTCGGCCGGCTGGCGCTGGTCCGCGTGGAGGAGGGCACCTTGAAGAAGGGCCAGCAGGTCGCGTGGATGAAGCGCGACGGCACGACCCAGAACGTCAAGGTCACCGAGCTCCTGATCACCCAGGGCCTGGAGCGCAAGCCCGGCGAGTCCGCCGGCCCGGGCGACATCGTCGCCATCGCCGGCATGCCCGACATCATGATCGGCGAGACGCTGGCCGACCCGGTGAACCCGGTCGCGCTGCCGCTGATCACCGTCGACGAGCCGGCCATCTCGATGACGATCGGCATCAACACCTCGCCGCTCGCCGGCCGCGGCCCGACCAAGAACACCAAGGTCACCGCCCGCCTGGTCAAGGACCGTCTGGACGCCGAGCTCGTCGGCAACGTGTCGATCAAGGTGCTCCCGACCGAGCGTCCGGACGCCTGGGAGGTCCAGGGCCGGGGCGAGCTCGCGCTGGCCATCCTGGTCGAGCAGATGCGCCGCGAGGGCTACGAGCTGACCGTCGGCAAGCCGCAGGTGGTCACCCGCGAGATCAACGGCAAGGTCCACGAGCCGGTGGAGCGGCTCACCATCGACGCGCCGGAGGAGTACCTCGGCACGATCACCCAGCTGCTCGCGGTGCGCCGCGGCCGCATGGAGCAGATGACCAACCACGGCACCGGCTGGGTGCGCATGGAGTTCCTCGTACCGGCCCGCGGGCTGATCGGCTTCCGCACCGAGTTCCTCACCGACACCCGTGGCACCGGCATCGCGCACCACGTGTTCGAGGGCTACGAGCCGTGGGCCGGCGAGATCCGCTCGCGCGCCTCCGGCTCGCTGGTGGCCGACCGCGCCGGCGCGGCGACGTCGTACGCCATGACCAACCTGCAGGAGCGCGGCACCATGTTCGTGGAGCCGACCACCGAGGTCTACGAGGGCATGATCGTCGGCGAGAACTCCCGCGAGGACGACATGGACGTCAACATCACCAAGGAGAAGAAGCAGACGAACGTCCGGGCCTCCAGCTCGGACAACTTCGAGAAGCTGGTGCCGCCGAAGAAGCTCTCCCTCGAGCAGTGCCTGGAGTTCTGCCGCGAGGACGAGTGCGTCGAGGTCACCCCGGACGCGGCGCGGATCCGCAAGGTCGTCCTCGACCAGAACCTCCGCGGCCGGATGGCCTCCAAGGCCCGCAGGAACTGACCTCGTGCGGTCGGCGGACCCGTCACGCGAGAGCCCGGAGGTGGCCCACCTCCGGGCGCTGCACCGCGAGCTGCAGGACCTGGTCGACGGCTCGGTGCTCGCCGACGGTTCGCCGGTGCAGCTGCGCCTGCTGGGGGCGGCCCCGAGGCGATCAACGCCGGGCTGATCCGGCTGGAGCCGCTCGCCAGGGTCTCGGTGCGCAACATGCAGCCGCAGTTCGCCTTCGACCCGTCGGACCCCTCCTTCGAGCTCGACGAGCGCAGCCGGGCGCGCGGCCTGCAGATGTCGATGATCACCACCCCGGAGACCGTCCGCCGGCACCCGCTGCTCTCCTCCGCCGAGCCCGGCGTCCTGGTCGGCCCGCTGTTCACGCAGGCGATGCTCATCGACGACCTGCTGGCGGTGGTCGGCGGTCCCCGCGACGTCGACGGGGCGATCACCGCCTGGACCAGCACCGACCCGGCGGTCGTCGGTCTGGTCCGCCGGATCTGGGACCACGCCGAGTCGCTGGCCACCCCGATCAACCCCGACGGCGTCCCTCCGCTCAACCGGCGCCAGGTCCTGGTCGCCCGCCGGATCACCCTCGGTGACACCGACCGGGCCATCGCCCGCGCGTTGGGGGTCTCGCTGCGGACCGTCGAGCGTGACGCCAGCGCGCTGCTCGCGCTGCTGGGGGCCCGCAACCGTGCGGAGGCGGTGCTGCTGATGCAGGGCCGCGGGTCGCCGCGCGGTTGATGGCGGGTTCCCGCCATCGGGCCCTGCTGGTTCGATCCGGGCCCCGGTGATGCCGATACTTGACGTGCGGGTCGCCGGGCGGCGCACGGGGGAAGTCGCCCCGCGGCCCGCACCCTGCTCGCCGCCCGCCCGTCGGGTGCTCGCTGCTACGGCGCCGGGGTCCCCGGGTCCTCGGCGGCCGGGTCCGGGCGGGCGCCACGCGGCGCCAGCCGCAGCAGCAGGAAGCCGAGGACCCCGGCGATCGCGCTGCCCAGGAAGATGCCCAGCTTGGCGGCCTCGTCGAGGGCCGGGGAGTCGAAGGACAGGTCGGAGACGAACAGGGCGACCGTGAAGCCCACCCCGGCGCAGGCGGCGACGCCCAGCACCTGCGGCCAGGTCGTGCCGCGCGGCAGGGTCGCGATGCCCAGCCGGGTCGCCACCCAGGTCGCGCCGAACACGCCGACCGTCTTGCCGACCACGAGACCGAGCACGACGCCGAGGGCCACCGGGCTGTCCACCCAGGCGGTCAGCGCGTGGTCGGGCAGCACCAGCCCGGCGTTCGCGAGCGCGAAGACGGGCACCACCAGGAACGTCACCCAGGCGGAGATGCCTTGCTCCAGGCGGTCCAGCGGCGCCTCGGCGTCCACGGTGAGCCGGCGCATGTCCCGTACGGCGCCGCGGGTGACGTCGTACTCCCGGTGCGAGAGCACCTCGTCGCGGTAGACCTCGTCGACCTCGCGGACCAGGCCGCCGGCGTAGGTGCGGAAGGCCGACGGGCCGAGGAACGACCACGCCGGGGTGAGCAGTCCGAACGCGACGCCGGCCAGCGTCGGGTGCACGCCGGACGCGTGCAGGGCGTACCAGCACAGCGCCGCCAGCGCGAAGTAGGGCGGCAGCGCACGCACGTGGATGCGCTGCAGGGCATAGCCGAACCCGATCGTGGCCAGCGCCAGCAGCAGCCAGGTCAGGGAGAGGCCGGCGGTGTAGAAGACCGCGATCACGATGATCGCGCCGAGGTCGTCGACGACGGCCAGGCTGAGCAGGAAGACCCGCAGGCCGGCCGGGACCCGGTCGCCCGCGGCGGTGACCACGGCCACCGCGAACGCGATGTCGGTGGCCATCGGGATCCCCCACCCGCTGCCGCCGGGCCCGCCGGCGTTGAAGCCGAGGTAGATCAGCGCGGGCACCACCATGCCGCAGACCGCGGCGATCACCGGCAGCGCGGCGGCCTTCGGGTCGCGCAGCTCACCGGAGACCATCTCCCGCTTGATCTCCATCGCGACCAGGAAGAAGAAGAACGCCATCGCGCCGTCGTTGACCCACTCGCGCAGGTTCAGGTGCAGCGGCTCGAACGAGCCCACCGCGAGCCGCACCTCGCTGCCCCAGAACGACTCGTAGGCCTGCGCCGACCCGAGGTTCACCCACAGCAGCGCGGCCAGCGCGGCGGCGAGCATGACCAGCGCACCGGAGGCGCTGGTGTCCATGAAGCGCTGCACCGGCTGGACGACCACCCGGGGGACGAACCGGGCCGACTCGCTCCACCGGTGCCGGACGGGAGTGTCCTGCGCGTGATCCTCGTCCACCGAGCTCATGCACCCCATCCTGCCCGGAGCATCCGGCGGGCACGCTCCACGACCGGTTTGTCCACCATCTGGCCGTCGAGGAGGACCACCCCACCGCCGGCGGAGGCGGCCACGACCTTGCCGGCCCAGACCAGCTCGTCCTCCGAGGGCCGCAGCTCCTCGTGGACGACCGGCACCTGGCGCGGGTGCACGCACAGCTTGCCGGTCAGGCCCAGCCGGGTGCCGTGGTGTACGTCGTCGCGCAGCCGGTCCGCGTCGCCGACGTCCCCGGTGACACCGTCGAACGGCCCGGGCAGCCGGGCCGCCGCGGAGGCGAGGACCAGCGCGCCCCGGGAGTACGCCATCGCGTCCCGGTCCTCCGGGGAGACCCCGAGCTGGGCGGCGAGGTCGTAGCTGCCGAAGGCCAGCCGGGTCACCGCCGGCACCCGGGCGATCGCGGGCGCCGCCACGATCCCGGCCGCGGTCTCCACCAGCGCGAGCAGGCAGGAGCCGGGCGCCAGCTGCTTGGCGATCCGGCCCAGCACGGTGGCCGACTCGGCCTTGGGCACCATCACCACGCAGGGGTAGGCGGAGACCGCCCGCAGGTCCTCGTCGAACCAGTCGGTCCCCGGCGGGTTGATCCGGACCCCCCACGGACGGGTGGCGAGCCAGTCCGCCGCCTGCTTGCGGGCCTCGTCCTTCGCGGCCGGCGCCACGGCGTCCTCCAGGTCGATCACGACCAGGTCGGCGCCGGACTCCCCCGCCCGGGCGAACCGGTCCGGGCGGGTGCCGGGCACGAACAGCAGCGTGCGGGCGGTGCCGAGCACCTCGCGCGGCTCGATCACGACGCCGGTTCCAACCGGCTCCGCGCGGTCACTGCGCCGGCCGCGGAGAACGCCTCGGCCTCCGGCGACGCGGTGTCCAGCCCCGCCTCGGCCGCCGCGACGGTCAGCGGCTGCGGGCCGATCATCGGCGCGACCAGCCGGTAGGCGTAGCGGCGGCCGACCAGGTCGACGCCGTTGCGTCGGAACAGCTCGCCCATCATCAGCGCCTGCAGCGGTCCGTGCACCACGAGGTCGGCGTACCCCTCGTGCGCCACGAACCCCCGGTCGTAGTGGATCCGGTGGGCGTTGTAGGTGAGCGCCGAGAACCGGAACAGCAGCGCCTCGTCCACCTCGAGCACCAGACGCGGGCGGTCCGGCGGGGGCACGGCCCCGGTCGCCGCCGCAGGCAGCGCCGCACCGGGGCTGCGGTAGACGATGTCCTGCTCGTCGACCACCGCGACCGCGCCGTCCTGGCTGATCTCGCTGCGCACGGTGACGAAGGTCAGCGGTCCGGTGCGGCCCTGCTTCTCGGTGGTGCTGAGCACGCGGGTACGGCGTTCGGCGGGCCGGCCGAGGACGAGCGGGCGGCGGGTCTCGACGCGGCCGCCGGCGAACATCCGGCGCCGCCCCGGGCCGGGTGGCGCCGGGATGCCGGACACCGGGTGCCCGTCCGGGCCGAGGTCGCGCTGCGGGCGCCGCTCCAGCAGGTAGACCCAGTGCCACAGCGGGGGCAGCAGTCCGTCTGGGACCGGGTCGATGTCGAGCAGCCCGGCCAGCGCCTCGGCGGGCTCGGGGACCAGCGTCTCGGCGCGCACCGCCACCGCCTCCGGGTCGGTGTCGGCTGGGCCGGTCGGGCCGGTCGGGCCGGTCGGGTCGGGGAGCTCGGAGCCGGCCATCTCAGGGAGCCACCGTGCCGCGGCGGACCAGCTGCCGGGCGATCACGTTGCGCTGGATCTCGTTGGTGCCCTCCCCGACGATCATCAGCGGTGCGTCGCGGAAGTAGCGCTCGACGTCGAACTCCGTGGAGTAGCCGTAGCCGCCGTGGATCCGGACCGCGTCCAGCGCGATCTGCATCGCCGCCTCGGAGGCGAACAGCTTGGCCATCCCGGCCTCCATGTCGGCGCGCTCGCCGGCGTCGTACTTGCGGGCCGCGTAGAGCGTGAGCTGGCGGGCGGCGGTCAGCTTGGTCGCCATCTCCGCCAGGTAGTTGCCGATCGACTGGTGCTTCCAGATCGGGACGCCGAAGCTCTCGCGCTCCTGGGCGTAGCGCAGGCTGTCCTCGAGCGCCGCGCGTCCGACGCCGAGCCCGCGGGCGGCGACCTGGAGCCGGCCCACTTCCAGCCCGCGCATCATCTGGCCGAAGCCGTCGCCCTCGGAGTCACCGAGCAGCGCCGCGGTCGGCACCCGCATGTCCTCGAAGGACAGCTCGCAGCTCTCGACGCCCTTGTAGCCGAGCTTCGGCAGGTCCCGTGAGACCGTGAAGCCGGGCCCCTTCTCGACCAGCAGGATGCTGATCCCCTTGTGGGCGGGCTCCGCGCGGGGGTCGGTCTTGCACAGCAGCGCGACCAGGCCGGCGTGCCGGGCGTTGGAGATCCAGGTCTTCGAGCCGTTGACGACGTACTCGTCGCCGTCGCGCACGGCCGTGGTCCGCATCGCCTGCAGGTCCGAGCCGCCGCCCGGCTCGGTCAGCGCCATCGTGGCCCGCAGCTCGCCGGTGGCCATCCGGGGCAGGTAGGTGTCCTTCTGCTCCTGGGTGCCGTAGTCCAGCAGCAGCTTGGCCACCACCGTGTGGCCGCCCATGGCACCGGCGAGGCTCATCCAGCCGCGGGCCAGCTCTTCGGTGACCAGGACGTAGCACGGCGTGCTGACCTTCGCTTCCCCCCAGGGCTCCGGCACCGCGAGGCCGAAGACGCCCATCTCCTTCATCGCCTCGATCAGCGCTTCGGGGTAGGTGTTGGCGTGCTCGAGCTCGCTGGCGACCGGCTTGACCGAGCTGTCCACCCAGTCGCGCACCAGCCGGACGATCGCTCGCTCCTCCTGCGAGAGGTCTTCCATGTTTCGCTCCTTCTGTGGCCGGAGTCGGTCCGGCGGTTCGCGGGTGGGCGCAGGGGTCTGCGCGATCGGTCTGCGGGCGCTCAGGCGGTGAGGCCGGCGCCGTCGGCCCGTCGCCGGGGCAGGTGCCGGTGCAGCAGGTCGGCGGCGGTGTCCCAGCCGATCCGCGCCGGCTCGAGGTCGAGCCCGGTGAGGCAGTCGGCGAGCTTCACCGCCAGCTCGGACCCGGTCGGCGGCCGCTGCGGCGAGCCCGGGGGCTGCGCCAGCGTGGTCGCGGCGACGCCGCCCGAGGTGTGCACCTCGATCTCGGCCTCGCCGGCGAGCAGCCAGTCGCCGCCGGGGGTCAGCTCGACCTCGACGAGCTCCAGGAGCCGCCGGGCCTCGGGACGCTGCACGGCCTCGTCGGTGAACGAGGCGAAGCCGGGGTGCCGGTCCAGCAGCGCGACGGCGACGGCGTACTCCAGGCTGAACTTGCTCTCCAGGCCGGTGCGTGGCCGCCGGTGGATCAGCGGGGTCACCGTCCCCTCCGGCGTGCGCACCACGATCCGCCGGACGTCGGCGAGGTCGACGCCGTCGGCCAGCGAGGCGGTCGCGGCGATCGGTCGCTGCAGCGCGTAGCAGCAGGGGTAGATCTTGATCGCGAGCCCGTCCGGCACCGCGGGTCCCCCGGCGTCGACCGGGGCGGGGGTGCCGCCGACCAGCGCCATCCAGGCGTCGACGGCCGCCGGCTCGGCGCTGGCACCCGCCGCGACCAGCTCCACGGCGCGGGTGCCAGACTCCACCGCGAAGCCGACCTGGAGCGACTTGGCGTCGGTGCCGAAGCTGCGCTGCACGCCCCCGGAGGCCGGGACCGCGAGGGCCAGCGCGCGGGCCGTCTGCTCGGCGTCGAACCCGCGGGCGTGCGAGGCGACCGCGGCCGCGGCCAGCGCCCCGGTGGTGGTGGTGGCGTGCCAGCCCGACGCGTAGTGGCGCCAGCCGAGCATCGTGCCGAGCCGGGCCATCACGCCGGCTCCGGCGAGGTAGCCGGCCGCCCCGGACCCGGTCGCCAGCGCGACCGGCACGCAGACGGTGCTGATGTGCGTGGTGGTCGGCATGTGCAGGTCGTCGAAGTCGAGGATGTGGGCCGCGACCGCCCAGCGACCGGCGTCCGACAGCGCTGCCGAGACCCGGTGGATGGGCTCCGCGCGGGAGGCGAGCGCGACCGCGACGGTGTCGGTCAGCGACCGGTCGGCGAGCTCGAGGTCCGCCGCGGAGGGTTGGTACGTCGTCGCCCAGCTCGCCAGCTCGGAGGCGGCCCGCACCGTGCCGCTCATCGGAGCGCCTCGTCCGCGTCGAGGCCGAGCTCGGCCAGGATCGCCGCGGTGTGCTCCCCGACCCGCGGGATCGGCCCCATCACCGGCTCGGCGCCGACCAGGGTGGCGGGCGGGACCAGCGCCCGCAGCGGGCCGACCGGCGAGTCGACCTCGCGCCACCGGTCCCGCGCGGCGAGCTGGGGGTGCTCACCGAGCTCGAAGAGGTCGCGCAGCCGGGCGTTCGCGATCCCCGCCTCGTCGAGCCGGACCACGACCTCCTCGCTGCTCAGCGGGGCGAACCGGGCGTGGATCGCCTCGTCGAGCTGCTCGCGGTGGGTGACCCGGCTGGGGTTGGTGGCGAACCGGGGGTCCTTCTCCAGCGCGACGTCGTCGAGCACCTGCTCGCAGAACACCGCCCACTCCCGCTCGTTCTGGATGCCGAGGAAGACCTGCTTGCCGTCGCCGCAGGCGAACGGCCCGTAGGGCGCGATCGCGGCGTGGGAGGCACCGCTGCGCGGGGGCGGCGTGCCGCCGTACAGCGCGTAGTACATCGGGAAGCCCATCCACTCCGCGAGCGCCTCGAGCATCGAGATCTCGATGGTCGCTCCCTCGCCGGTGCGCTGGCGCTGGAGCAGCGCGGTGAGCACGCCGGTGAAGGCGTACATGCCGGCGGCGATGTCGGCGATCGAGATGCCGACCTTCACCGGCTCCTCCGGGGTGCCGGTGATCGAGACGACGCCGGCCTCGCACTGCACGAGCAGGTCGTAGGCCTTCTTCGAGGTCGCCGGGCCGCCGACGCCGTACCCGGAGATCGAGCAGTGCACCAGCCCGGGGCGGGCGCCGCGCAGCTGCTCGGCGCCGAGGCCGAGCCGCTCGGCCGCGCCGGGGGCGAGGTTCTGCACGAAGACGTCCGCCTCCTGCACCAGCCGGTCCATGACCTTGCGGCCGTGCTCGCTCTTCAGGTCGATCGCGAGGGACTCCTTGGAGCGGTTGAGCCAGACGAAGTGGCTCGACATCCCGTTGACGGTCCCGTCGTAGTCCCGGGCGAAGTCGCCGGGGCCGGGTCGCTCGATCTTGATCACGCGGGCCCCGAGGTCGGCGAGCTGGCGGGTCGCGAAGGGCGCGGCGACGGCCTGCTCGATCGAGACGACGGTGACGCCTTCGAGCGGCCGCATGCATTCTCCTCGGGGTGCGCACTCCGGGCCCGAAATACAGGCTGGGCCCTTGACGATTTGTACGGCCATATTAAAAATGGGCGCACAACGTGTCAAGCACTCCAGGGAGCCGAGATGACCGATCACGCCGCAGGCGCCACGCTGTTCGTGGGCCTGGGCCGGATGGGCGGACCGATGGCCCGCCGCTACGCAGCCACCCGACCGACGTACCTGTACGACGCCGACCCGGACGCCGCGCCCCGACTCGCCGGCTCGCTGCCCGCCACCGCGCTGGCCACCCTGCTACCGCCGCCACCGGAGGTGGACGTGGTCGTGCTGATGCTGCCGACCAGCGCGATCGTCGAGTCGGTCCTGCTCGGCGAGGGCGAGGGCGGGCTGCTGGACGCGCTGCCGGCGGGAGCGCTGGTGCTGGACATGGGCTCCTCGGTCCCGGCCAGCACGCGCCGGCTGGCGACGGTGGCCGCCGGCCGCGGGATCGACCTCGTGGACGCCCCGGTCTCCGGCGGGGTGAGCCGCGCCGAGACCGGCGAGCTCTCGATCATGGTCGGCGGGCGACGCGAGGCGGTCGAGCGGGCCCGACCGCACCTGGAGCCGCTGGGCACCAGCATCGTCACCGTCGGCCCCGCCGGCGCCGGGCACGCGGCGAAGGCGCTGAACAACCTGCTCTCCGCGACCAACCTGGCGGCCGCGGCGGAGGTCCTCTGCGTCGCCCAGCGGGCCGGGATCGAGCCAGAGGTGATGCTGCAGGTGCTCAACTCCTCCACCGGCCGCAGCCAGGCGACCGCCGTAAAGTACCCCCAGCACGTCCTGACCGGCACGTTCGGCTCCGGCTTCGAGCTGGACCTGATGGTCAAGGACCTCGCGATCGCCTCCGGCATCGCCGAGGAGGTGCAGGCGCAGGCCCCCGTCACCCGGGCCGCCGTGGCCAGCGCGAACGAGGCCCGCCGGCACCTCGACCGGGCCGGCCGCGACCACACCGAGATCGTGAAGTACTACGAGCACCTCAACCAGGCGCTGCTCCGGGCCACCGCGACCGCGGACGGCCCGACCCCCACCGAGAGGACCGCACCATGAGCACCACCGACCCGCAGGAGTACATCGACGACATGGCGCGCAAGCGCGGCTACGTCCTCGACTACCACAAGGTGATGGCCCGGCAGGACTTCGACGTCCTGCAGGCCACCAACGGGCTGGTGAACGCGGCCTACCTCGACCAGCGCACCCTGGACCGCCGCACCAAGGAGCTGATCTTCATCGTCAGCCTGACCGTGATGCGGGCGTCCAAGGGCCACATCCAGAGCCACATCCGGGTCGCGCTGGACCTCGGCGTCTCGCCGCAGGAGATCCTCGAGGCGATCGAGATCTCCCTGCCGGAGGCCGGCATCGTGGCGTTCCAGACCGGCTTCGACGCATGGCGCGAGGTGGTCGGTGCCGAGGGCCTCGAGCCGACGGTCGCGGTGCACGAGGGCGGCAGCGGCGGCCAGGGCTGAGCCGGCGGTTCCGCTCCGGTCCGAACCGGCCCCGTGGTTGACTTAACGTACGGCCCTTCCGGATGTGGCCGGACCGCTGGAGGTGAAGCAGTCATGGAGAGCGCACCGGGGCTGGTCATGCGGCCGTCCTACCCGGGCGAGTCGCGCTACCGGTTGCTCGCCAGATCGCTGCGCGAGGACATCCTCGAGGACCGCTTCGCCGAGGACGACCCGCTGCCCACCGAGGCGGCGCTGGCCCAGGAGCTCTCGCTGAGCCGGCAGACGGTACGACGTGCCTTCCTCGAGCTGGTCTCGGAGGGGCTCGTGTTCCGGGTCCCGGGCCGCGGCACCTTCATCACGCCCAAGGGGTCGCGCTACCGCCGTCGCTTCAGCTCGGTCGACGACCTGATGAACCTCACGCTGGACACGGAGCTGGAGGTCCTGGACCCGCTCACCGGGACCTTCGACCAGGCCATCGCCGAGCGGCTCCAGCTCAGCGGCCGCTCGATGTACTCCGTGCTGTTCCGCCGCCTGCACCGCGGCGAGGTCTTCTGCACCACGCGGGTCTTCCTGCCCCCGGCCATGGGGTCGACGCTGGAGCAGCTCCCGTTCCTGGTCGAGCCGGGGCACCGCAGCGGCATCACCATCATCGGGCTGCTGGAGTCGCAGGGGGTCACGATCGCCGAGGCCGAGCAGATGACCACGGCGGTCGCGGCGACCGAGGAGCAGGCGGGGTGGCTCGGCTGCGCGGTGGGCGCGCCGCTGCTGCGCATCGAGCGGCTCTACATCGACGCCACCGACCAGCCCGTGGAGCTCGCGATCAGCGACTACCTGCCCGAGCACTTCTCGCACCGGCTGCGCCTCGGCCGGGCGACTGCCGCCGAGCACTGAGCGGGCTCACCCGTCGGCGCGCAGCACCATCTGGGTCTGCGTGACGATCGCCGCCGCGCGGCCCCGGTCGTCGGAGACGGTGGTCTGCCACACCGAGGTGCTCCTCCCCCGGTGCAGCGGCACGCACACCGCGCGCGCCGTCTCGCCGACCTTGATCGAGCGCAGGAAGTTGGTCTTGCTCTCGAGCGTGGTGGTCCTCGCGTCGGGCGGGAGGTTGAGGCTTGCCGCCGTACCCCCGAGGTTGTCGGCGAAGGCCATCACCGCACCGCCGTGCAGCACCCCGTTGCGGTTGGCCATCTCCTCGCTGACCACCAGCTCGGCGACCACCTCCTCGGCGCTGTAGCTGACCAGCCGGATCCCCAGGAACCGGGAGAACGCCGGCTGCGCCTCGGCCACCTCACGCAGCCGCTCCTCCGATGTCGTCATGCTTTTTCGCCTCCCTGGTCGGCTGTGCTCGGCGCAGCAGCACCGCAAGCACCAGCGCCACCGCGAGGAGGGTAGCGATGAACACCACGAGGCCCGGCCACCCGGCCCGCTCGTAGGCGACGCCGCCGCTGGCCCCGCCGATGCTGCTGCCGGCGTAGTAGCTGAACAGGTAGAGCGCAGAGGCCTGCCCGGGGGCCGTGACGGCGCGAGCGTTCAGCCAACCGCTGGCCGAGGAGTGCGCGCCGAAGAACCCCACGGTGTAGAGCACCAGGCAGACCAGGATCGCCGGCAGGAAGTCCGCCAGCGAGCCGACGGCTGCCAGCAGCGCCAGCACGATGCTGCCCCACAGGACGGTGAGCCGGCCGAAGCGGTCACCGAGCACGCCCGCGACCGTGGAGCTGACGGTGCCCGCGAGGTAGACCAGGAACACCAGCCCCACCAGGGCCTGCGGTACGTCGAACGGCTCCGCGAGCAGCCGGTAGCCGAGGTAGTTGTAGACGGTGACGAAGGCCGACATCAGCAGGAAGCTGACCGCGCAGACCGCGCGGACGCCTGGGTCGCGCAGGTGCGCAGCGAGCTGGGCTCCGAGCTGTCGCACCGGCACCCGGGCCGGCGCGGCGCCACGAGCGGGCGGGATCAGCAGCCGGAAGCCGACCAGGCAGGCCAGGGAGAGCACGCCGACCCCGGCCATCGCCCACCGCCAGCCGGCCAGGTCGCCGAGCACCGAGGCGACCATCCGCCCGGACAGGCCGCCGATGGTGTTGCCGGCGATCAGCACCCCCATGGCCTGCCCGAGCGAGCGCCGGTCGACCTCTGCGGCGACGTGCCCCATCGCCAGGGCCGGGACCCCGGCCATCGCCACGCCCTGCAGGGCCCGGATCCCCAGCAGCACCTCGAAGGAGGGCGCCAGCGGGGCCAGCAGGCCGAGCAGGGCGCTCAGCGTGAGCGAGACCGTCATGACCCGCACCCGGCCCCAGGACTCCGCGATCACGCTCACCGGGATGATCGCCAGCGCCAGCATGCCGGTGGCCGCGGACAGGGTCAGGCTGGACTCCGACGGGGAGACGTCGAAGGTCGCGGTGAACGAGGGCAGCAGTCCCTGCACCGCGTAGAGCAGGATGAACGTGCCCGCGCCGGCGCACCACAGCGCCAGGTTCAGCCGGCGGAACTCGGTGGTGCCCGCGCGATGGCCGCTCCACCGGACGGCGGTCGTCTCTGCCACCCTCCGACGCTAGGTCCCGCCGGGCTATGCGTCCAATGCATGAACGGCTCTAGACTCACCCGGTGATGCATGAATCGTCGGGGTCTCCGGCCGTGGCGCCGGACCTGCGGGGGCTGGCCGAGTTCGTGGCCGTCGCCCGGCTCGAGCACGTCACGCACGCCGCGGAGAGCCTCGGCATCCCCCAGTCCACGTTGAGCCGGCGACTGGCCCGGCTCGAGCAGGCGGTCGGCGTCCCGCTGCTGCACCGCCGGGGCCGTGGCGTGCGGCTCACGCCGACCGGGGAGGTGCTGGCCGCGGCCGCGGACCGGGCGCTCGGCGAGGTCGCCCGGGTCCTCGAGCAGCTCACCCGGGATCAGGACCCGCAGGCGGGCCTGGTCACGCTCGGGTTCCTGCACACGCTCGGTCCCGAGACGGTCCCCCGGGCGCTCGAACGGTTCGGCCGCAGCCACCCCCGGGTCCGGTTCCGCCTGGTGCAGGAGGGCCACGACACCGTGGTGGCGAAGCTCCGCGCCGGCGAGGTCGACGTCTGCCTGACCGCACCTCCCCCGGGCGGCGAGGACGTCGAGACCGTGCCGCTGGAGGTGCAGCGGCTCTGCCTGGCGGTTCCGCGCGAGCACCCGCTGGCCGGCAGGCGACGGGTGCGGATGCCGTCACTGGCCGGCGAGGCGTTCATCGGGTTCAAGCCCGGCTACGGGATGCGGCAGATCACCGACGACTGGTGCCGGCGGGCCGGCTTCACGCCCGCCCTCGCCTTCGAGGGTGACGACATGGCGACGGTCCGGGGCCTGGTCGCCGCCGGCCTCGGGGTGGCGTTGCTGCCGTCGTCCGCGGCCCAGGTGCCGGCCGGCCTGGTGGAGGTGGACGTGGTCGCCCCCAGCGCCACCCGCACGCTGGCGATGGCCTGGCTGCGCGAGCCGGCCCTGTCCGCGCCGGCGGCAGCCTTCCGGGACTTCCTGAGGGCCGAGGGCCCGTCGCTGATGGCTGCGTCGACGCACAGTGATGCTTGACACACTTTGAGTTGTCCTTTTGAATATGGCCGTACCTATTCGTCACCAGCACCGCTTGTGACGGTTTCGCATAGTCCGGTCGGGGGCCAGGACGGACCGGCGAGACCAGGTGCCTGCCTCCCGTCACCGGGACCGGTTCATGTCGATGCACGACATCAGGAAGGGAATCAACACATGCGGATGAACCCTAGAGCTCGGGCCGTGATGGGCACCGCGACTCTGCTCTCCCTCGCCCTCGGCGCCAGCGCGTGCGGCGGCGCACGAAGCAGCAGCAGCGAGGCCAGCGACAGCTACACGATCAAGTTCTCCCACGTCGTGACCCCCCAGACCCCCAAGGGGCAGGCGGCGGAGAAGTTCGCCGAGCTGATCGACGAGGGCTGCGGCGACCAGATGAAGGTGGAGGTCTACCCGAACTCCGAGCTGTACGGCGACGAGGACGAGCTGCAGGCCCTCCAGTCCGGCGCCGTGCAGATGCTCGCGCCGTCCAGCGCGAAGTTCACCACCATCGCCCCGCAGCTGCAGGTCCTCGACCTGCCGTTCCTGTTCGACTCGGTGGACGACATCCCCAACGTGGTCTCGCCGGACTCGGCGGTCGGCAAGGCGATCTACGAGAACCAGGCGCTCGCCGACAAGGGCATCAAGGTGCTCGGCCTCTGGGACAACGGCCTCAAGCAGCTGTCCTCCAACGACGAGATGCAGAAGCCCGCCGACCTCAAGGGTCTCCGCTTCCGGATCCAGCCCTCCGACGTGCTGCGCAGCCAGTTCGACGCCTGGGGTGCCCAGACCACGCCGATGGCCTTCGCCGAGGTCTACAACGCCCTCCAGCAGGGCGTGATCGACGGCCAGGAGAACCCGTACTCCAACATCGAGTCGCAGAACATGCACACGGTGCAGAAGCACATCACCGAGTCCAACCACGGCTACATCGGCTACGTGCACGCGATCAACAAGAAGTTCTTCGAGTCGCTGCCCGACGACCTCCAGACGTGCGTGACCGACGCCGCCGACGAGGCCGCCGCCTACAACCGCGAGATCGCCTCCGACCTGAACCAGAAGGCCAAGCAGACGATCGTCGACGCCGGCACCACCAAGATCACCGAGCTGACGCCCGAGCAGCGCCAGGCCTTCAAGGACGAGGTCGTCCCCTCGGTGTGGAACCAGTACGCCGACGTGATCGGCCAGGACCTGATCGACGAGCTCGTCTCCCAGCAGTAGCACCGGCAGGAACCACGCGGGGGCGGCTCGTCAGAGCCGCCCCCACGACCACGGAGGTCCGATGAATCGACTCGACTCCATCCTGAGCAAGGTGGAGAACGTGCTGGCGGCCGGCTCGCTGGCAGCGGCGGCCCTGCTCGCCATCGTCGCCGTGCTCATGAGGACGTTCTTCAACGAGATCATCTTCTGGTCCGAGGAAGCGATCATCTACCTGGTGATCTTCTCGACGTTCTTCGGCGCGGTCATCACCATGCGCCACAACGAGCACGTCAACGTGGACGTGGTCGCGGTGTTCCTCAAGGAGCGCGGCAAGCGCGTCATGACGATCATCGCCACGCTCATCACGCTCGTCTACATGGGCGCGATCGGCTGGTTCGCCTGGCTGCTGATCTTCGAGCCGCGCTCGAGCGCCACGCTCACCCCGGCCCTGGAGCTGCCGCTGTGGGTGGTCACGCTGCCGCTGCCGATCGGGCTGACGTTGATGTTCGTGCGCTCCCTGGAGGTGCTGGTGCGGCTGTTCCGCGGTCAGGACCCCTACCCGCACGCCGCCGACACCCTCCTCGAGGCCGAGGGCGGCACCGCGCTCGAGATCGCCGACCTCCCCGCTGAGGGACACGAGAAGGGACCCCTCCGATGAGCGACGCCGCGATCGCGCTGATCGTGATCCTCTTCGCCCTGCTGTTCTCCTCCGCTCCGATCGCGGTCGCGCTCGGGCTGACCACGTTCATCTACTTCTTCTACTTCACGACGATCCCGCTCACCCAGATCCCCGAGACGCTGTTCAACGCCCTCAACACCTTCCCGCTGATGGCGATCCCGTTCTTCGTGCTCGCGGCCACCATCATGAGCCGCGGCGGCATCAGCGAGCGGCTGACCAACGCCGGCATCGCCGTCGTGGGCGGCTTCCGCGGCGGCTTGGCGATGACCGCGGTGATGTCGTGCGTCTTCTTCGCCGCGATCTCCGGGTCCAGCCCGGCCACCGTGGTGGCGGTCGGCACCCTGCTGATCCCGGCGATGATCCGCAACGGCTACGGTCGGGACTTCTCCACCGGGCTCATCGCCACCTCGGGCTCGCTGGGCATCCTGATCCCGCCCTCCATCCCGCTGATCGTCTACGGCATCGCCACCGAGCAGTCGATCGGCGACCTGTTCATCGCCGGCATCGTGCCCGGCCTCGTCGCCGGCGCCATGCTCATGGTCATGGTGGTCGTGATCTCGCGGCGCCGGGAGTACGGCACCGGCGAGTTCGCCGTGCACATGACCAGCAAGGAGAAGGTCCGCGCCTTCCGGGACGCCGGCCTCAGCCTGCTGCTGCCGCTGCTGGTCCTCGGCGGCATCTACGGCGGCATCTTCACCCCGACCGAGGCGGCCGCGATGGCGGTCTTCTACGCGCTGCTGATCTCGCTGCTGGTCTACCGCGAGATCTCGGTGAAGGACCTGGGGACGATCCTGCTGGCCTCGGCGAGGACCTCGTCGATGGTCATGTTCATCATCGCCAACGGCATCCTGTTCTCGTTCGTGCTGACCTCCGAGCGGATCCCCAACGAGATCACCCAGGCGCTGGTCGGTCTCGACCTCCAGCCCTGGAGCTTCCTGCTGCTCGTCACGATCGTCCTGCTGATCGCGGGCTGCTTCATGGAGACCTCGAGCGCGATCCTGATCATCGCCCCGATCCTGCTGCCGATCGCGCTGGAGCTGGGCATCAACCCGATCCACCTCGGCATCATCATGGTGATGAACCTCGAGATCGGCATGATCACGCCGCCACTGGGGCTGAACCTCTTCGTGGCCAGCGGGCTGTCCGGGATGAGCGTGCTGCGGGTCGCCAAGGCGGCGCTGCCCAGCGCCGCGGTGCTGCTGGTCGCGCTGCTGCTGGTCACCTACATCCCGTGGCTCAGCCAGGTGCTGATCGACTGACACGCCCTGGTCACAGCACGTGTCACGGCCGACGGCGGCCGACCCACAGGTACTCCACCTCGGGTCGGCCGCCGCCGCCGTACCGGGACCACAACTGTGCGCGATTCCGGCGGCGGCGAGCGGCTGTTGCCGGACCGGCATCACGCCTGTGCCCGATTTCGGCGGCTGCGGACTGCTCCCGCCGTACCGGGACCACGGCTGTGCGCGATTCCGGCGGCTGCGGTTGCGGTCAGCGGGTCGGGTCGGGCCCGACCTGGACCAGCAGCTTGCCGAAGTTCGCGCCGCGGAGCATGCCGCGGAACGCCTCCGGCGCCTTCTCCAGGCCGTCCACCACGTCCTCGCGGTAGCGCACCGAGCCGTCACCGACCCACTGCGACATGTCGCGCAGGAAGTCCCGGCCGTGCGAGCGGGTGAACTCGTCCTGGATGAAGCCGCGGATCGTCAGGCTGCGCGAGAGGATCTGGCCCATGAAGCCGGGCAGCCGGTCCGGACCCTCGGGCGCCGAGGTCGCGTTGTAGTTGGCGACCAGCCCGCACACGGGCACCCGGGCGTAGGTGTTCAGCCGGCGGAACACCGCGTCCGCGACCGGTCCGCCCACGTTCTCGAAGTAGACGTCGATCCCGTCGGGCGTCGCCGCGGCGAGCTCCTCGACGAAATCCGGGGAGCGGTGGTCCAGGCCCACGTCGAAGCCGAACTCCTCGGTCAGCGCCCGCCGCTTCTCGGGGCCGCCGGCGATCCCGACGGCACGGGCGCCCTTGACCTTCGCGATCTGCCCGACGGCCGACCCGACGGGACCGGTGGCCGCCGCGACCACGACGGTCTCCCCCGCCTGGGGGCGGCCGATCTCGAGCAGGCCGGCGTACGCCGTGAACCCGGGCATGCCGAGCACCCCGAGCGCGGTGGAGACCGGGGCGGCCGACGGGTCGAGGCGGCGTACGGCGCCCGCGTCCGCGACCGCGTGGCTCTGCCAGCCGGAGAACGACAGGACCAGGTCGCCGACGGCCACGTCGGAGGAGCGTGACTCGACCACCTCGCTGACGGTGCCGCCGAGCATCACGTCGCCGATCTCGAGCGGGGCGGCGTAGGACCTGGCCGCGCTCATCCGACCGCGCATGTAGGGGTCGAGGGAGAGGTAGACGGTGCGCAGCAGCACCTGCCCGTCCTCCAGGGCCGGGAGCTCGACGGTCACGGTCTCGAAGCAGGTGTCGTCGGGCTCACCGACGGGTCGGGCGGCCAGGCGGATCTGGGTGGTCGTAGTCATGACACCAGCCTGCCCGAACCGGGGCCGCTTCCAACGTGAGCCTGCCCTCAGCCGGGTCCGGCCACCGAGCGCTCGGCCGGGTCGCCGGCCGCTGCGGTCGCCTCCCACTCGAACGCGACGTCGTCGCGCCGGCGTCGCTCCAGGTGCCCCAGCTGAGCCCGCAGCGGCTCGGCGCGGTCCTCGTCGACGACGTCGAGGAGGTCGCGCAGCATCCGCTCGAGGCGCCGGTGCACGCGCACCGAGTCGGCGCCCCAGTGCCGGACCTCGTCGCAGCACAGGCCCACGTACTCGGCCCAACCCGGCACCGGCACCCGCAGCCGCACCACGCCGTCCACGACGGTGTCACCGACGGCGAGCTCCCGGCGGGCGATCCGGCGCAGCAGCGAGTGCAGCCGGTCCACGCACTGGACCGCGGTCGTCGGGTCGTTCACGCCCGGGGAGAGGGCCCGCTCGGCGATGTCGACGATCTGGCGGAACCCGTACGACGGATCGCGGGAGGTCTCGCGCTCCCGGGCCAGGCCGACGTGCGCCTGGAGGTCGCTGACCGAGCACTCCTCCTCGGCGGTCCGGACCCCCAGCAGCGGCTGTCCCTGGACCATCCACGTGCCCGGGTGCACCAGCAGCTCCACGGTCGCGTCGTGCCGGCCCGCCCAGGCGACCAGCGCGGCCCGGTCGAACCAGGCCAGCACCCCGTCGCCGTCGGAACGCACCAGCCGGCGGCTCCCCGGCGCCACCCGCCCCGGCCCGGCCCCGTCGGGGTCGTCCGCGTCGGGGTCGGCCTCGTCGGCGTACCAGCCGTCCAGGGCCCGCTGGGTCTCCTTGTGGATCCGGTCGATGATCGTCACCACCCGCAGCGACTGCGCCATGTGGTGGATGAAGCCGACCAGCGTGCCGATGCTGGCCAGCCCGAGCAGCAGCGCCAGTCCCACCCCGAGGCCGGGCACGAACCCGTCGTCGCCGCCGCGGACCTCGCGCAGCACCAGCAGCGCGAAGACGAACGTGCCGACGAAGACCGCGAGCGCGGCCTGGGTCCACCGGTCCCGCAGCAGCGAGCTGAGCACCCGCGGGCTGAACTGGCTGGAGGCGAGCTGCAGCGCGACCACGGTGATCGAGAAGGTGAGCGCCGCGAAGGTCAGCACCGAGGACGCCACCGTGCTGAGGATGGCGCGGGCCGAGTCCGGGCCGCCGCCGTAGAGCAGCCCGAAGTCGCCGCCGAAGGCCCGGTCCAGCCGCACCACGACGAGCGCGGCCGCACCGGCCAGCACCGCTCCGACCGCCGGCAGCACCCAGAAGACGGTGGTGAGCCGGCTGAGCAGCATCCGAGGGTTCATCGGGCCACCGTAGTGGGCGGCTACTCCGACGGCTCGAGCTCCGCGCGTCGCAGCGGCACCAGCGCGGTCAGCCCGAGCAGCGCCAGGCCGGCGAGGAGCAGCAGCGCGCCGGGCATCCCCAGCGGGTGCGCGAGGCCGCCGACGACCGCGGAGCCGATGCCGCCGCCGACGAGGAACATCAGCGTGGCCAGCCCGAGGGCGACCCCGCGTACGTCGTCGTGCACGGCGTCGCCGACCACGGCCATCAGGGCCGGCTGCCCGAGGCCGAACGCGAAGGTGACCGCGACGACGGCCAGCACCAGCAGCACCGCGGAACCGATCTCGGCGCCGCCGGCCGCGAGCACCATCGCCGCGGCGACGGTGAGGCCGGCGACGCCCAGCGCCGAGGTGCCGCCGATCCGGTCGAGCACGGGCGCGGCGATCCGCGGGGCGGCCAGCCCGGTCACCGCGCTCGGCAGCAGCGCCAGCCCCACCTGCCACGGCTCCCAGCCCTGACCCACCAGCACGGCGGGGACGGCGATGAGCAGCGCGAACCACGAGCCCGGCACGGCCGCGGCCGCGATCGAGCTGCGGACCACCACGGTGTTGGACAGCACCGACATCGGCAGGAACCCGTGCGGGCGACGACGTACCCACCACGCCACCGCGGGCACCCCCATCGCCAGCAGCAGCGCCCCCGCGACCGCTACGCCGACGCCTGTGGAGGGCGACTGCACCAGCATGATCAGGCCGGCCGAGGTGCCCGCGACGAGCACCGCGCCCCACAGGTCCAGCCGGGCGCCGGAGCCGTCGGTGGGCAGCGAGCGCCACAGCAGCGGCACCAGCAGCACCCCGAGCACCGGCAGCGCGATCACGGCGCGCCAGCCGAGCAGCCCCTCGACGGTGCCGCCGGCCAGCGGCCCCACGCAGCTCAGCGCGGAGGCCACGCCGGCGACCCGGCCGAGCGCCGCGGACCGGTCCGAGCCGGTGTAGCGGCTGCTGATCACCGCGACGCCGAGGGTGGGTACGGCGGCGGCGCCGGCGCCCTGGAGCACCCGGGCGGCGAGCAGCACCCCGAACGACGGCGCCAGCGCGCCCGCGATCGCGCCGACCGTCATCAGCCCGACCCCGAAGAGCAGCGGGGTGCGGATCCCGACCAGGTCGGAGACCCGGCCGTAGACGGCGGTGGCGACGGCCAGCATCAGCGCGTACAGGCTCACCGCCCAGGCGCTCACCCCGGTGCTGACGCCGAGGCCGTCGGCGATGACCGGCAGGGCGATCGCGGCGGAGGAGCTGCCGAGCCCGGCGAGCCCGAAGAGCAGGCCGACCAGGACGGAGACGCGGCGGGAGTCGGTGGTAGACATCCCGGGCGCAACACCATCAGCCCGGCGAGTCATTCCCGGTCCGCGTGGCCGATCGCGCCCGAGGCGCCGACTCAGCCCGGATGCGGTCCGCCCGGGAGTGCGGTCAGCCGGAGCGCGCCGGCTCAGGCCGGGGCACGGTCGGGCGGGAAGCCGCCGGTCGCGATGGGACCCCACGACTCGACGGTGATCCGGATCAGCGACTTGCCC
Source organism: Nocardioides mesophilus (assembly GCF_014395785.1). Lineage (GTDB taxonomy): Bacteria > Actinomycetota > Actinomycetes > Propionibacteriales > Nocardioidaceae > Nocardioides_B > Nocardioides_B mesophilus. The sequence continues at coordinate 1,224,945 of NZ_CP060713.1, forward strand.
TGCCGGCGCATCGCCTCGCGGTACTCCTCCCAGTCCGAGTGCTCGCCGGCGATGCACCGGAAGTACTCCACCAGGCCGTCCTCAGCCTCCTGCGAGGGCATGTCGAGCACCTCGGCGGTGCCGTCGACCTGCACGTAGGGCCCGTCCCAGTCGTCGGAGTGCACCAGCACCGAGACCAGCGGGTTGCGCCGCAGGTTCACGGCCTTCGCGCGGTCGGGGTACGTCGACACGACGATCCGGCCCTCGGCGTCCACGCCGCCCGACACCGGGGACATCTGCGGCCGGCCGTTGCGCCGGGTCGTGACGAGGGTCAGCTTGTGCCGGGTCCGGGCGAAGTCGAGCAGCGCGTCCCGGTCGACGCGGTCGGTGGTCGCGATGTTGGCCATGCCCGCAGCCTACGACCCGGTGCCCGCGCGCCCCGCCCGCCGCCCGAGGCTCGGCCGGGCTGGGGCCCGCGCGCCGCTCGGTCGCCGGTCGGCCCGTGGCTGAGCAGCCGGCCGGGGCGGGGCCGGCCTCGCGCCGCGGCACCGCCGGCGTCCGCGACAATGGGCGCCATGACCGACCCCGCCTCCGCGCAGCTCGGCGTCACGCCGACCCCGGCGCCCGCCGCCCGGCTCACCGACGAGCTGCTCTGGGACGAGTCGGCGCGTCCGCAGGTGGAACCGCTCCCGGGCACGACGTACGACGAGCGCGGGCGCGCCGAGGGCCGGCACCTGATCGACGTGCACGACCACCTGCGCGGCGAGATCGAGCAGCTGCGCGAGCTGGTCGGCCAGGTGGCGGCCGGACAGCTCGGCGCCGGAGCGGCCCGGTCGGCGATCAGCACGATGACGCTGCGGCAGAACAGCTGGACGCTCGGCACCTACTGCGCGACGTACTGCCGGGTGGTCACGACCCACCACACCATCGAGGACGTCTCGATGTTCCCGCACCTGCGCCGCTCCGACGCCCGGCTGGCCCCGGTGATCGACCGGCTGGAGGAGGAGCACCACGTGATCGCCGAGGTGCTCGAGCGCGTGGACGCCGCCCTGGTGGCGATGGTCGGGCACCCGGAGCAGGACGTGGCGCCGGTGCGGCACGCGGTGGACCTGCTGACCGACGTGCTGCTGTCCCACCTCGCCTACGAGGAGCAGCAGCTCGTCGAGCCGCTCGCCCGGCTCGGCTTCGGCTGAGCGCCGCCCGGGCCTGTCCGGTCCGGTCGGGACCGACATTGGTCCGCCGCTCCACGCCGAGCCGGACCGGGCCCAGCCGCGCCACGCCGAGCTGGGTCAGGCCGAGCCAGGCCGACATCGGCCCGCCGCGCCAGCGTCCCGACATGCACTTGCGTGACCTGCGGCGGTCGTTCAGGCGGAGCGCCGCTGCGCCGCGGGGCCGAGTGCATGTCCGAGCGGTTGCCCGGACAGCCGCGCCACCAGCGCGGCCAGCACGGACCGCACGTAGTCGGGGCGGAACATCACGTGCTCCCACGCGAACCGGATCACCAACCACCCGTCAACGACGAACGCGTTGTACCGCTCGCAGTCGAGCTTGAGCGCCCGCCGCCGGCCATGGAACTCGAAGGAGTCCGCCTCGACCACGATGCCGAGCTGCTGGTCGACCAGGTCGGGCCGGCCGATGTCGCCCAGCCACACCTGAGGCTCCACGTGCAGGCCCGGCACCGAGAGAGCGATCGCGCGCAGCACCGACTCGAACGCGTTCTCGGCCCGAACGTCGGCGGCCTCGGCCACCCGCACGCACCGGCTGCGGAACCGGACCGGCTCCAGGTGCGCCCGGCACACCAGCTCCTCCTGGATCACCGACCCCGACCGCAGCGCGTCGTCGGCGACGACCAACGCCTCGTCGAAGGGCATCCACGCTGCGCATCGGAGGACCGTCTCCATGGGCCGGGTCGCGAGGCCGTTCACGTCGTCCGGGTCCAGGTCCCGGAACCGTACGCGGACACCTGCGGTCCGGTCGGCGGTGAGATGGCGGTTGCGCGGCACCGCGATGCACGGGCTCCGGGGCGGGTGCTTGAGCTGCCAGCCGAGGTACTGCGCCGCACTGTCCTCGACCAGCACCCCGCTCAGCCGGTTGGCGGCCCGCAGCGCCTCGTCCACGCCCGGCAACGAGTAGCGGCCACGCGCGTCGCGGACGACCAGTCCGCGGGCCACCGCCAGCTGGAGCCGGGCACGCGAGGTCACCCGCAGCAGGCGCTCGGTCGTCGCCACGCCGCCCAGCCGCTCCAGTGCCCGGTCCGATCTCATGCCGGCGAGCCTGCCGCCAGGCGACGTCCGGCGCGAACGGCCGTCCACAGCGCCGCCCGGGTCGCCGTCGTCCTCCCCAGCCCCGGCCGGCCGGCTTGTCGTCCCCGCGTCCGGTCGGCTAAGCGCCACCGCGCCCCGCGGCGCCGGTGGCCGGCCGCGCGGGGCCGGCCCTCGCCCGGACATGCACTCGCGCACCTGGATCGACCGGCCCAGGCGTGACCCCGGCTGGCCGCGCGGTCGAGTGCATGTCCCACCGCAGGTGGCTGAGGCGCGGTGCGGCTGAGCGCCGCCCCGGCCGGAGCGCGTCCGTCCACGCACGGCGGGCGCGGCGCGGAAAGGCCGCGCGACGCGACTAGGGTCAGGTGGTGGTCGTCTCGCTCGTGGTGCTCATCGTCTTCGTAGGAGCGCTCACCCGGGCGACGTTCGGCTTCGGCGAGGCCCTCGTCGCGATGCCGCTGCTCGCCCTGCTGCCGATCGGCCTGCCGACCGCGGCGTCGCTGATCGCGATCGTGAGCCTGACGCTGGCGGTGATCGGGATCGTCGGCGGCTCGGGCCAGGTCGACCGGAAGGTGCTGCTGCGGCTGTGCCTCGGCGCGGTGCTCGGCGTGCCGCTCGGCGTCGCGCTGGTCCTGCTGGTGCCCGAGCGTGCCGTGGCCGCGGCGCTCGGCTGCTTCCTGGTCGGCTACGGCTGGTACGCCGCCACCTCGCACCGACCGGCCGGCACCGCCCCGCTCGAGGTCGCCTGGCCGGTCGGGGTGGTCGCCGGCGGGCTCGGGAGCGCCTACGGCTTCCACGGGATCCCGGTCGTCGTCTACGGCACCCGGCGGGGCTGGTCACCGGCGATGTTCCGCGAGACCCTGCACGTGTTCTTCCTGGTCGCCGGCGTGCTGGTGGTGTCCGGCCAGGCGATCGGCGGGCTGTGGAGCGACGAGCTGCCGCTGCTGGTGGCGGTGTCGCTGCCGGTGGTCGGGCTCGCCGCGCTGCTCGGCCGGGCGCTGCACGCGCGGATCCCGGTCGACCGCTTCCAGCGCTCGGTGCACCTGCTGGTGCTGGTGCTCGGGGTGGTGCTGCTGACCCGCGCCGTCCTGTCCTGACCCCACGCCGCTGCAGCGCCAGCACCGGAGCGGGTCACGGGGCCGAAGCAGGTGGCCAACCGGAGCAGGCAGCGGGCCGCAGTCGGGCCGGCCGGGGCGGGCAGAGCAGCCGGCGGGTCAGTCCGCGCCGGCCACTTCGGCGGCGAACGCCGCCGCCACCCGGGTCATCTCCTCGACGAGGCCGTTCTGGGCGGCGCCGGCGAACCGCTCCGCCGGCCCGGACAGCGAGATCGCCGCCACGACGTCGGCCGCGCCGCCCACCGGCACCGCGACGCAGCGCACCCCGCGCTCCTGCTCCCCCTCGTCGACGGCCCAGCCGCGCTCGCGGGTCTGGTCGACCTCGGCGAGCAGCTCGGCCGGGTCGGTGATGGTGGTCTCGGTCAGCCGCGGCAGCGGGAGCCGGCGTACGACGGAGGCGGCGCGCTCCGGGGAGAGCCCGGCCAGCAGCACCTTGCCGGAGGCGGTGCTGTGCGGGGACACGTGCCGGCCGACCTCGGCGAACATCCGCAGGGTGTGCGGGGAGGACACCTGGGCGACGTAGACCACGTCGTCGCCCTCCAGGATGGAGAGGTTGGCGGTCTCCCCGGTGTCCTCGACCAGACGGGTCAGGAACGGCCGGGCGGTGTGCGCCAGGGTCTGGTGGGCGGCGTCGCCGAGCCGGAGCGTGGCGGCGCCGAGGGAGTACTTGCGGGCCGCGTCGTGCCGCACGTAGCCGCGGCTCCGCAGGCTCCGCAGCAGCCGGTGCGCGGTGCCCTGCGGCAACCCGGTCATCGCGGCCACCTCGCCGACGCCGACCGGGCCGCTGGACCGCGCCAGCGCCTCGAGGATGTCCAGGGCCCGGTCGACCGACTGGACCCCGCCCGCGGGACGGGCGCCTCCGGGACGGCCCACCGCTGCCGAGATCGCCGGCCGGGCAGCAGAAGGGCCGGCCGCGGGACCGGGCAGGGGACCGTCCATCGACTCGTCCCCTGCCTGCGCCCTCACGACCGGCCTACCTCTGTCCGTGCCTCAGGGAATCATCCAGCCGAGAACCGCGGTCGACTGCAGCCACACGATGACGCACATGAACAGCAGCAGCAGGATGCTCCAGCCGAACACCTTGCGGAACAGGTCGCCCTCGCGCCCGGCCATGCCCACGGCAGCAGCCGCGATGGCGAGGTTCTGCGGGCTGACCATCTTGCCCATGACACCGCCGGAGGAGTTGGCCGCGGCCATCAGCACCGGGTCCAGCCCGGTACGGGCGGCGGTCTGCACCTGCAGCGCACCGAAGAGCGCGTTGGCGGAGGTGTCGGATCCGGTGACCGCCACGCCGAGCCAGCCGAGCATCGGCGAGAGCAGCACGAACAGTCCGCCGGCCCCGGCGAGCCAGGCACCGAGGGTGGTGGTCTGACCCGAGGAGTTCATGACGTAGGCCAGCGCGAGCACGGCCATCACCGTGAGGATGGCCCACTTCAGCTCGATGTAGGTGTCGACGTACGCCTTCAGCGCCCGGGCGGGCGAGACCTTCAGCACGATCGCGGTCAGGATGCCGGCGAAGATCATCAGGGTGCCGGCGGCCGGCAGCCAGTTGAAGTTGTAGGTCATCGACGACAGCGGGTCGCCCGCGACGTTGCGCAGGTCCAGGCCCGGCCACTGGAACGGGATCGTCCAGGGCTTCTCGGCGAGAGCCTCCTTGACCGCGGTGATGTTCGTGATCGAGAAGATCGCGATGATGATGAGGTACGGCGCGTACGCCTTCCAGACCTCGCCCCGGTCGGTCACCGACGGGCGGGCCGCTCCGGACGGGCCGGCCATCCGTCCACCGGGACCGGTCTCGGTCGCGACGTGGCCACGGTCCGCGTTGCCGGTGGCGGTGTTCGCGGTGACCCGGTCACCGGAGGTGCCGGAGTCGCCGACACCCGAAGGCGTCTCGGCGTGGGTGAAGGTCTCGGAGGGCTGCCAGACGCGCAGCAGGCCGACGACAGCAGCGGCGGCCACGAGCGAGGCCACGATGTCGGTCAGCGGCACCGAGATGTAGTTGGAGGCGACGAACTGGGAGATGCCGAACGCGAGGCCGGCGACGATGGCGGGCAGCCAGGTCTGCTTCACGCCGCGCTTGCCGTCGACGACGAAGACGAGCACCAGCGGCACCAGGATCGCCAGGATCGGGGTCTGCCGACCGACCATGGCGCCGAGGTGGTCCACGTCCAGACGCGGGTCGTCGCTGACACCGGAGGTGACGGTGGCCAGCGTGATGATCGGGGTGGCCAGCGCACCGAAGGCGACCGGGGCGGTGTTCGCGATCAGTGCGACCGCGGCGGCCTTGATCGGCTCGAAGCCGAGCGCCATCAGCATGACCACGGTGATCGCCACCGGTGTGCCGAACCCGGCGAGCGCCTCGAGCAGCGCACCGAAGCAGAACGCGATGATGATGGCCTGGATCCGGTGGTCCGCGCTGACGCTCTCGAAGGAGTGCCGCAGCACCTCGAAGTGGCCGCTGGCCACGGTGAGGTTGTAGACCCAGATCGCGTTGATGACGATCCACAGGATCGGGAAGAACCCGAAGGCGGCACCTTCGGAGCCCGCGAGCAGCGCCTGGCCGACCGGCATCTCGAAGAACGCGACGGCCACGACGATGGCCACCACGAGGGAGGTCACGCCGGCGACCCACGCCTTGGTCTTGAGCCCGCCGAGCATGACGAACAGCGTGATGAGTGGCAGCGCGGCGCAGAGGGCGCTGAGTCCGAGCGATCCGGCTACCGGATCGAGTGTCTGCTGGAACATGACCTGACTACCCCTGGGTGGTGTGCTGGTTGGATGGAACCGGATTTGGTGCGGTGACGGCCCGACCGGTCAGGGTGGTGGCGGGAAGGCCGCGCAGTGAGGCGTCGAGCACCTCGATCGTGTGGGCCATCCCCATGGGGTGACCGCTGCGCTGGATGGCAGTGGTGACCTGCATGAGGCAGCCGGGGTTCGCCGTGACGAGCAGCTCGGCGCCGGTGGCGACGATGTTCGCCGCCTTGCGGTCGCCGAGCTCGCGGGCGGGCTCGGGGTTGAGGATGTTGTAGATGCCGGCCGAGCCGCAGCACAGCTCCGCCTCGGCGATCTCGCGCAGCTCCAGGCCGGGGATGCCGCGGAGCAGGTCGCGCGGCTGGCTGCGCACGCCCTGGGCATGCCCGAGGTGGCAGGCGTCGTGGTAGGCGACGGTGACCTCCAGCGGGTGCCGGGTGGCCACCGGGCCGAGCTCGACCAGGATCTCCGAGACGTCGCGCACCTTCTCGGCGAACTCGCGGGCGCGGTCGGCGTACGCCGGGTCGTCGGCCAGCAGGTCGGCGTACTCCTTCATCGTCGACCCGCAGCCGGCGGCGTTGACGACGATCCGCTCGACGCCGGCGTCGGCGAAGGAGTCGACGAGCGCGCGGGCGTACTTCTGCGCCTCGACCTCGCGGCCGTTGTGCACCGACAGCGCGCCGCAGCAGCCCTGGCTCCGCGGGATCACCACCTCGCAGCCCTCGTGCTGCAGCACCCGGACGGTGGCGGCGTTGACGCCGGGGAAGAACTCGCGCTGGACGCAGCCGGTGAGCATCCCGACGACCATCCGCCGCTGCCCCGCCGGCAGCGCCCGGTCCGGCAGCTTCTCGGCCTTGCCGAGCCGCGGCGCCAGGCCCTCCATGGCCGCCAGCTGCGGCGCCATCCGCTCCAGCAGGCCGGTACGGCGCACCAGCCGGTCGAGGCCGGAGCGCTGGTAGCCGCGCAGCGGTCCGCGCAGCAGCCGGAGCCGCTTCGGGTGCGGGAACAGCGAGAAGATCAGGCCGCGCAGCGCCTTGTCGGCGGCGGTGCGGTCGTGGCGCCGCTCGACCTGCGCGCGGGTGGACTCGATGAGCTTGTCGTACTGCACGCCCGACGGGCAGGCGGTCACGCAGGCCATGCAGCCCAGGCAGCGGTCCCAGTGCTGGACCATCGAGTCCGACATCGGCTCGCCCTCGAGGCCCTCCTTCATCAGGTAGATCCGGCCGCGCGGGGAGTCCATCTCCTCGCCCCACAGCACGTAGGTCGGGCAGGTCGGCAGGCAGAACCCGCAGTGCACGCAGTCACCGACCAGCGCCGCGTCCGGCGGGTTGTGCTCGTCGAAGGCTCCGCCGGGGACCGGCATGCCGAGGTCCACGATCGGCGCGTCGGGCACCGCGTCCCCGTCGCTCACGCGGTGCATCCCGGCCCCGGCGTCACCGGGTCCCTGGTGCTGGCTGTCTCGGGTCTGGGTCATGCTCAGATGCCTCCCACGAAGCGTCCGGGTGCGAGCCGGTGGTCGGGGTCGAACTGGTCCTTGACGCGGCGCATCAGGTCGAGCGCCGGCAGCGGCCCCCACGGGTCGACGGCGGCCTTCACCGCGGCCGGCGCGTCGAGCACCACCAGGCTGCCGCCGTGGCGCAGGCAGGCGGCGCGCAGCAGGTCGACGGTGGCTGCGGCGGCCTGCGGCTCGGTGCCGGCCGGCAGGGCGCCGTACACGACGCCGACCCCGGCGGAGCCGCGCAGGTGCACCGGCAGGCCGGCGCTGCGGGCGGTGCGGAGCACGTCCTCGAGGCCGGACAGCGCGAAGGCGAGCTTCAGCGCGGTGGCCCGCTCGTCGCCCCGCGCGTCGGTGCTCCACGGCAGCCGGCCCCAGGTGTCGGGTACGTCGTCGGAGGCGGTGGCCGCGTCGCCGAGCAGCGCCAGCGTCGCCGCCGTCCGCCCGGCCACCCCGGCCTCGATGCCGTCGAGCAGCACCGTCAGCGTGGCTCCCTCGCCGTGCGGGGGTACGTCGACCTCGACCCCACCGGCGACCACCTGGGAGTGGATCACCGACTGGGCGAGCCGGTGGGCCTGCTCGGGGCTGTCGACGCCGACGCTCACGAACCGTCGGGCGGCCGGGAGCGGGTGCAGCCGGAACAGCGCCTCGGTGACGACCATCAGGGTGCCGAACGAGCCGTGCACGAGCTTGCCGAGGTCGTAGCCGGCGACGTTCTTGACCACCCGGCCGCCGGCTTTGGCGACCACGCCGTCGGCGCGGACCGCGGTGACCCCGATCAGCAGGTCGCGCATCGTGCCGGTGGCCATCCGGCCGGGGCCGCTGGTCGCGGTGGCGAGCGCGCCGCCGACGCTGGCGCCGGGGACGAGCTCGTCGAGGGCGAGCCGCTGCCGGGCGCCGGCGACGGCGTCTTGCACGTCGCGGAGCGGGGTGCCGGCCTGCGCCTCGACGATCAGGTCGCCGGAGGCGTGGTCGAGCACCTGGTTCATCGCGCTGAGGTCGAGCACCAGGTCGACGCGCCGCGGCGGCCGTCCCCAGGTCATCTTGGTGCCGCGGCCGCGCGGGACCACGACGAGGTCGTGCGCCTGCGCTGCGCGCAGCACCTCGGCGACCTCGGCGGTCGAGCCGGGCCGGGCCACCAGCGCGGGGGCGACCCCGTCGACGGCGTCCTCGGGGAGCGCCTCGCGCACCTCCTGGCAGGCCGACTCCAGCGCGGTCGCCGCGGTGCCGTCAAGGCCACCGCGCGCTGGATGGCTCTCGGGGGTCCCCGGTCCGCTCATCAGAACACCTCCGCCAGTCCGGACTCCTGCAACGGGTGCGCGCCCTTGCGCCTGCCGGGCCGTTCGCCGCACAGCCGCGGGGTCGGGAAGACCTTGCCCGGGTTGGAGATGTTCTGCGGGTCGAACGCGCAGCGCACCAGCTGCATGGTGTCGAGGTCGTCGTCGTTGAACATCCGCGGCATGTACGCCGCCTTGTCGATGCCGACGCCGTGCTCCCCGGTGATCGAGCCGCCGTGGTTGATGCACAGGTCGAGGATCGCGCCGCTGACCTTCTCGGCGGCCGCGCCGGCACCCTCGACGGCGTCATCGAAGAGCACCAGCGGGTGCAGGTTGCCGTCCCCGGCGTGGAAGACGTTGGCCACCCGGACCCCGGAGGACTCCGAGAGTTCGGCGATCGCCCGCAGCACCTCGGGCAGCGCCGTACGCGGGATGACGCCGTCCTGGACGATGTAGTCCGGGCTGATCCGGCCGACCGCGGCGAACGCGGACTTGCGGCCCTTCCAGATCAGCGCGCGCTCGGCCGGGTCGGTGGCGACCCGGAGCTCGAAGGCGTGGTTCTCCCGGCAGAGCCGCTCGACCTCGCCGAACTCGTGCTCGACCTCGACCGCCGCGCCGTCGAGCTCGATGACCAGCACCGCGCCGGCACCGGCGGGATAGTTGCAGTGCACGGCCGCCTCGGCCGCCTCGATCGCGAGGGCGTCCATCATCTCGATCGCGGCCGGCACGATCCCGGCCGAGATGATCGCCGAGGTGGCGGCGCCGGCGTGGTCGGTGGACTCGAAGCCGGCCAGCAGCGTGCGGACCTCCTCCGGCACTCGCACCAGTCGCACCGTGGCGGCGGTGACGATGCCGAGCGTGCCCTCGGAGCCGACGACCGCGCCGAGCAGGTCGTAGCCCGGCGCGTCCGGGGCCATCCCGCCGAGCTCGACGACGTCGCCGTCGGGGGTGACCAGCTCGGCGCCGAGCACGTGGTTGGTGGTGAAGCCGTACTTCAGGCAGTGCGCGCCGCCGGAGTTCTCCGCCAGGTTGCCGCCGATGGAGCAGATCTGCTGGCTGGAGGGGTCCGGCGCGTAGTAGTAGCCGTACGGCGTCGCCGCGCGTGTCACATCGAGGTTGATCACGCCCGGCTCGACGACCGCCCGCTGGTCCTCACGGCGTACCTCCCGGATCGCCCGCATCCGCGAGGTGACGATCAGGATGCCGTCGGCCCGCGGCAGCGCGCCGCCGGAGAGGCCGGTCCCCGAGCCGCGGGCCACGAACGGCAGCTCGTGCTCCGCGCACGCCCGGACCACCGCCGCGAGCTGCTCGGTGGTCTCCGGGATCACGACGAGCGCCGGCGTCACCTTGTAGTGCGCCAGTCCGTCGCACTCGTAGGTGCGCAGCCGCTGGTGGTCGGTGATGATCCCCTCCTCGGGGATCACCTCCCGGGCGCGCCGGGTGACCGCGTCGAGAGCGTCCTGGCGGGCGCCGGCCTCCCCGGTGGCCGCGGTGGCCTCCGGGGGGACCGGGTCCGTCGTGGGACCTGCGGAGCTGGTGGTGCCGTGCGTGCCGCTCATCGGTCCGTCACGGCATCCGCTCGTAGGCCGGCAGGGTGAGGAAGTCGGGGTACTCGTCGGCCAGCGCCATCTCCGTGAAGGTGTCGCGGGCGTCCGCCCAGCGGCCCTTCTCGAAGGCCTCCTCCCCGACCTTGTCGCGGATCGAGGCCATCTCCTGCTCGATGATCCCCTCGACGAGCTCGCGGGTCACGGTGTGCCCGTTGCTGAGCTCGACGTTGTTGTGCAGCCACTGCCACACCTGGCTGCGGGAGATCTCCGCGGTGGCGGCGTCCTCCATCAGGTTGTTGATGCCGACCGCGCCGCTGCCGCGCAGCCAGGACTCGAGGTACTGGATGCCGACGCTGATGTTGGCGCGCAGGCCCTCCTCGGTGACGTCGCCGGGGGTGGACTTCACGTCGAGCAGCTGCTCGGCGGTGACGTGGACGTCCTCGCGCAGCTTGTCGAGCTGGTTGGGCCGGTCACCGAGGACCTTGGTGAACTCCTCCTTGCAGATCTCCACCATGCCGGGGTGGGCGACCCAGGAGCCGTCGAAGCCGTCGCCGGCCTCGCGGGCCTTGTCGTCGGCGACCTTCTTGAACGCCGCCTCGTTGACCTCGGGGTCCTTGCTCGGGATGAATGCCGCCATGCCGCCGATGGCGTGCGCGCCGCGCTTGTGGCAGCTGCGCACCAGCAGCTCGGTGTAGGCGCGCATGAACGGCACCGTCATCGTCACCGAGTTGCGGTCGGGGAGGAGGAACTCGTCGCCGCGGGTGCGGAAGCTCTTGATCACGCTGAACATGTAGTCCCAGCGACCGGCGTTGAGCCCCGCGGAGTGCTCGCGCAGCTCGTAGAGGATCTCCTCCATCTCGAAGGCGGCCGGGTAGGTCTCGATCAGCACGGTGGCCCGGATGGTGCCGCGCGGGATGTCGAGGAAGTCCTGGGCGAGGTTGAACGCGTCGTTCCACATCCGCGCCTCGAGGTGGGACTCCATCTTCGGCAGGTAGAAGTAGGGGCCCAGGCCGTTGTCGATCTGCTTCTGGCCGCACGCGGTCAGGTAGAGCGCGAAGTCGACGAGGCCGCCGGAGGTCTCCTCGCCGTCGACCTTGATGTGCTTCTCGGGGAGGTGCCAGCCGCGGGGCCGGACCACGATCGTGGCCAGGTCGCCGTCCTTGAGGGAGTAGCTCTTGCCCTCGGGGCTGGTGAAGTCGATGTTGCGGGTGACCGCGTCGAGCAGGTTCAGCTGGCCGCCGACGACGTTCTCCCACAGGGGGGTGTTGGCGTCCTCGTGGTCGGCGAGCCAGACCTTGGCGCCGGAGTTCAGCGCGTTGATCGTCATCTTGCGGTCGGTGGGGCCGGTGATCTCGACGCGGCGGTCGACGAGCCCGGGGGCCGGGTCGGCCACGCGCCAGGAGTCGTCCTCGCGGATCTGCCGGGTCTCCTCCAGGAAGCCCAGGGTGCCGCCGTTTGCCAGCGCCTCGACCCGCTTCTTCCGGGCGGCGAGCAGCTCCTTGCGGCGCCCGTTCAGCTCGCGGTGCAGGCGGCCGACCAGCTCGAGGGCGGTCGGGGTGAGGATCTCGTCGAACCGGTCGTGCATCGGGCCGGTGATCTCGATGCCGTCAGGGGTGTCCATGGCTCTCCTCGGTCGCGGTCAGGCAACTTCCACATCGTGGAAGCCTTCTTCTGTACAACGGAACAGTAAAGGACTGTGGCAGCCACCACAATGCCCGTACCCCGACTTTTTCGATCCGAACATCCGTTTGACCGTTACGGAAGTATCGGGTGGAAGAGGGGCGGTCCGGGCGCGTCGGCTCCCCTCGGCGCGTCGGCATCCCGACGCGCATGCCCGCTGCACCCCACCGCACAGCAGCCAGCGGTCACGGTGCGCGCTCGTTGCACGGTCAACCCCCGCTTGGCAGCGACCAGCGGTCACCGTGCGCGCTCGTTGCACGCCGAGCCGCCCGCTGCCTGCCGATCCCTGCCGGACAGCAACCAGCGGTCACCGTGCGCGCTCGTCGCCGTTCCACGCCCCGAAAGCCGCAATCGGCGGTCACCGTGCGCGCTCGTTGCTGGCCGCACCCCCGGACAGCAACCAACGGTCACCGTGCGCGCTCGTCGCTGTTCCACGGCCCTCAAGCCGCAACCAGCGCTCACCGTGCGCGCCCGTTGCACCGACGCGCCCTCGCCGCGCAGGCGCGGCTCAGGGCAGCATCGAGCCCGGGTTGAGCAGCCCGTCGGGGTCGAGGGCGTGCTTCACCGCGGCGTGCACCTGCATCGCGACCGGGTCCAGCTCGTCCGCGAGCCAGCCGCGCTTCAGCCGGCCGACGCCGTGCTCGCCGGTGATCGTCCCGCCGAGCTCGAGCGCCTTGCGGGTCATCTCGTCGAACGCGGCCAGCGCCGTCGCCCGGCTCTCGGGAAGGGCGTCCTCGAAGATCAGCGTCGGGTGCAGGTTGCCGTCCCCGGCGTGCCCGAACACCCCGATCGTGATCCCCCGGCGGGCGCTGATCTCCTCGACGGCGGCGATGAACTCGACGATCTTCGAGCGCGGCACCGCGACGTCGTCGAGCAGCCAGTCCCCCAGCCGCTCCAGGGCCGGCAGCGCCAGCCGGCGCGCCTCCATCAGCAGCGCCGCCTCCTCCGGGTCCGAGCTGCGTGCCACGTCGACGGCGCCGTGCTCCTCGCAGATCCCCTCGATCCGACCCAGCAGCTCCTCGGCGTGCGGGTCGTCGCTCTGCACGAGCAGCAGCGCCGCGACCTCCTCGCCGAGCCCCATGCCGGACATCGCGTCGACGGCCTGCACCGTGGTGCGGTCCAGGATCTCCAGCAGCGACGGGGTCAGCCCGGCGGCGACCACCGCGGAGACAACGGCGCCGGCGTCGGTCAGCGAGCCGAACGAGGCGACCACCGTGTGCGGCGCCAGCGGCTCGGGCACCAGCCGTACCGTCACCTCGGTGACCACCCCGAGGGTGCCCTCCGAGCCGACGAACAGGTGTGTCAGGTCGTAGCCGGCGACGCCCTTGACGGTACGGCGCCCGGTGCGCATCACCCGGCCGTCGGCCAGCACGACCTGCAACCCGATCACGAAGTCGCCGGTGACGCCGTACTTCACGCAGCACATGCCGCCGGCGTTCGTCGCCACGTTGCCGCCGACGGTGCTGAACTCCACGCTGCCCGGGTCCGGCGGGTAGAACAGCCCGGACCGGCGCGCCGCGGCCCGCAGGTCGGCGGTCACCACGCCGGGTTGTACGACGGCGAGCCGGTCGGCCGCGTTGACCTCGAGGATCGCGTCCATCCGGTGCAGCGAGAGCACCACGCACCCGGCCGAGGCGTTGGCCGCACCGACCAGGCCGCTGCCGGCGCCCCGCGCCACCACCGGCACCCCGGCGGCGTGCGCGGCCGCGAGGCACGCGCTCACCTCCTCGGTGCTGCGCGGCATCAGCACGGCCGACGGCATCGCGTGGTCGGTGAACCGGGACTGGTCGCGGGCGTAGCCCTCCATGACGTCCGGGTCGGTCACCACGATCTCCGGCGGAAGGACCTGCAGGACTCGCTCGACGGGTTCGACGCTCGTGTCGGTCATGCTCGGGACCGTACTCGCCGTGTCCACCCTTCCTCCGGCGCAACGGCCCGGCGGAGCGCCGCGCAACGACCCGCGAGAGCAGCTCGCAACGGCCCGCAGGAGCGCCGCGCGGCGGGCTCTTCCCGCTGCGGGGCGCGGCGGCGTCAGCCGACCAGCAGCACGTGCAGGGTGCGCGGGCCGTGGACCCCCTCGACCCGGTTCAGCTCGATGTCGCTGGTGGCGCTGGGGCCGCTGATCCAGGTCTGCGGGCGACCCGGGTCGAGCCGCCGGAACGCGGCCGGCACGTCGGGGACGACCTGGTCGACGCGCACCACGCAGACGTGCAGGTCGGGCACCAGGCTGATCGCGCGGCGGCCCTGGTCGGCCTCGTGGGTCAGCACGATGGTCCCGGTCTCGGCGATCCCGACCGCTGCCGCGGTGACGACGGCGGCGTACCCATCGAGCTCGGTCGACGACAGCGCCCGGCCGTCGCCGTCCGGTCCGCCGGCACCGGTCGCGGTGTTGCTGTCGACGGTTGTGTCCGCCCGCCCGGTCAGGTCCCACGGCAGCCCCGAGGGGACCACCACCCGCCCGCCGTCGGGCAGCGCGGCCACGATCGCGTCGACCACCGCGGCCGGGTCGTCCCCGGGCACCCGGGTCACCGTGGCGCGGTAGTCCTCGACCCGTTCCACGAACCGCTCCACGTCGCCCTCGCGCTCGGGCCGGGAGCGGTACGCCGTCGGCACGTGCACCTCGCTGCGGTCCGCCTCCGCCAGCGCGGCGCGGACCCGGCCGAGGATCACCTCGCGTGCGTTCGTCATCGCTGCCCCGTCCTGTCGTCATTCGTGGCCGAGGACCCGTCGGTCCGGCCGCCGTCGGAACGGCTCCCGTCGGTCCGGCTCCCGTCGGTCCGGCCCCCGTCGGTGCGGCTCCACCAGGCGCGGAACGACTCGGTCGGCGGTGCCGGCAGGTCGCGCGCGTCGGTCCAGGCCGCCCCGGGTCCGGGGAGCCGGGGCATCGCGCGGCGGCCGCCGGGCGACGTACGCCGTCCCAGCCGCCCGGCGACCCGGCCGGCGATCCCGGAGGCCCGCTCCGCGGCCGCCATCCGTGCCGAGGACGAGAAGATCCACGACGTCGCCCGCATCGCCAGCGCCTCCGGCTTGGGCGGTCGCCGGTGGCCGGCCTCGGAGCGGTGGGCGTCGACGACCTGGGCGCGCAGGTCCACCAGCACCGACGGGATGTCGATGCGCACCGGGCAGGCCTCGAAGCAGGCGCCGCACAGCGAGGAGGCGTAGGGCAGCGAGTCGGTCTGCTCGTCGACCCCGACGCCCTTGAGCAGCGGGTTGAGGATCGCGCCGATCGGCCCCGGGTACACCGAGCCGTAGGCGTGCCCGCCGGTCCGCTCGTAGACCGGGCAGACGTTCAGGCACGCGGAGCAACGGATGCAGCGCAGCGCCTGGCGGCCGACCTCGTCGGCGAGGGCCCGGGTGCGGCCGTTGTCGATGAGGACGACGTGCACCTCCTGGGGGCCGTCGCCGGGGTGCACGCCGGACCACACCGACGTGTAGGGGTTCATCCGCTCCCCGGTCGAGGAGCGCGGCAGCAGCTGCAGGAACACGTCGAGGTCCGCCCAGGTCGGCACGAGCTTCTCGATGCCGACCACCGAGACCAGCACCTCCGGCAGCGTCAGGCACATCCGGCCGTTGCCCTCGGACTCCACGACCACCAGCGAGCCGGTCTCGGCGACCGCGAAGTTGGCGCCGGAGACGGCGACCTTGGCGCGCAGGAACTTCTCGCGCAGGTGCAGCCGCGCGGCCTCCGCGAGTCGCGGCGGGTCGTCGGTCAGCTCTTCGGGGGCGGGCCGGCCGGCGCCACCCATCCGGTCGAGGAAGATCTGCCGGATCTCGGCCCGGTTCCGGTGGATCGCCGGCACCAGGATGTGCGACGGCAGGTCGTCCCCGAGCTGCACGATCAGCTCGGCCAGGTCGGTCTCCCAGGCCGCGATCCCCTCGGCCTCGAGGGCCTCGTTGAGCCCGATCTCCTGCGTGGCCATGGACTTGACCTTCACGACCTCGTCGACGCCGTGCTTGCGGGCGACCTCGGCCACGACCGCGCAGGCCTCGGCGGCGTCGCGGGCCCAGTGAACGACGGCGCCCTGCGCGGTCAGCGACTCCTCGAGCCGGACCAGGTGCTCGTCGAGGTGGCGCAGGGTGTTGTCCTTGATGGCGGCGCCGGCGAGCCGCAGCTCCTCCCAGTCGTCGACCTCGGCGACCACCTTGAGGCGCTTGGCGCGGATCGTGCCGGTCGCGTGCGCCAGGTTGGCCCGCAGCTGGGTGTCGGCCAACGCCGTACGCGCGGCCTCCGGGAACGCCGGCATCCCGACGAACGTGGCGCTCATCGGCCCTCCTCCGGCGTGGTGCCCGGCCGGGCGTCCGGTGCGGACGCCGGATGACCCGACGGCGAGCCGATCGTGGCCTCCGCACGGGCGCCGACCGAGGCGGCGTCGACCGGGTGGTCGCCGCCGGGGGTCGACGCGGTGGTGGCGAGCACCTCGGCCAGGTGCATCACCCGGACGCCGGCCCGCTGCCGCGACAGCATCCCGCCGATGTGCATCAGGCAGGAGGAGTCGCCGGCGACCAGCACCTCGGCGCCGGAGGCGACGGCGTTGCGCGCCTTGTCCGCGCCCATCGCGATCGAGGTGTCGGCGTTCTTGACCGCGAACGTGCCGCCGAAGCCGCAGCACGACTCCGCGTCCGGCAGCTCGACCAGCCGGATGCCGCGCACCTCGCGCAGCAGCGACAGCGGCCGGTCGCCGACGCCGAGCATCCGCAGCGAGTGGCAGGTCGGGTGGTAGGCCACCGCGTGCGGGAACGACGCCCCGACGTCGGTGACCCCGAGCACGTCGACGAGGAACTCCGTGAGCTCCAGCACCTTGGGCGAAGTCTGCTCGACGGCCGCGGCGAGCGACGCGTCGCCGGAGCGGCGGGCCACGATCGAGTGCTGGTGCCGGGCCGAGCCAGCGCAGGAGCCGGAGGGCGTCACCACGTAGTCGTAGCCGGCGAAGGTGTCCACGAAGTTGCGCACCAGCGGCACCGCCTCGTCGAGGTAGCCGGTGTTGACCATCGGCTGCGCGCAGCAGGTCTGCGTGTTCGGGAAGTCGACCTCGACCCCCAGCCGGCGCAGCAGCGTCACCACCGCCTTCCCCGCATCGGGGAACATCGCGTCGTTGATACACGTCACCATCAGGGCCACCCGCATAGCGCTCACCATTGCACAGACTCGGCGCGACCGGACCGGGACGAGGCGATCCGCGTCTCGGCCGCGTCCCACCGGTCGGTGCCCAGACCTGCCGCTGAGGATTCGTAGCGCACGACGGCGTGCGTCTGGCGCACCAACGCCCGCATCGCCGCCGGGTCCGGCAACCGCGCACCCAGCGTCCGGACCTGGACCAGCACGTTGCCGAGCGCCGCCGCTTCCACGGGCCCGGCGAGCACCGGGACCCCGCACGCGGAGGCGGTGAGACCGCACAGGAGCGAGTTCTGGGAACCGCCGCCCACCACGTGCACCACGTCGACAGGGCGGCCCGAGAGCCCAGCGGCCTGCTTCACCGCGCGTCGGTAGGCCAGCGCCAGGCTGTCGAGGATGCACCGCACCACTTCGGTCCTCGACCGGGGCACCGGCTGCCCGGACGCCTCGCAGGCGGCGGCGATCCGTGCCTCCATGTCACCGGGCGGAAGAAACGCCGGCGCCTCGAGGTCGACCACCGACCTGAGCGGATGTACGTCGGCCGCCCCCGCCAGCACGTCTGCGAGCTCGACGCTCGCGCCACGGGAGCGCCACGTCCGCACCGCCTCGGAGAGCACCCAGAGGCCCGAGACGTTCCGCAGGAAGCGGATGGTTGCGTCCACGCCGCCCTCGTTGGTGAAGTCGGCTTTCCGCGCGGCCTCGCTGAGCACCGGCTCGTCGAGCTCGACGCCGACGAGCGACCAGGTGCCCGAGGAGATGTACGCCGCGCGCGAGCGATCCGTGAACGGCACCGCGACGACCGCCGAGGCGGTGTCGTGCGACCCGACGGCGACCACCGGGGTGGCGTCGGTCAGTCCGAGCTCGGCGGCGACCGCGGGCAGCAGGGTGCCGATGACGGCTCCGGGATCGCGCAGCGCAGGGAGGATCCGCCTCGGCACGCCGACGTTCCCGGCCAGCCCCCACGCCCAGTCGCGCGAGCGGACGTCGTACAGCTGGGTGGTGGACGCGTTGGTCCGCTCGGCGCCGACCTCTCCGGTCAGCCAGTAGGCGAGGAGGTCGGGCACCAGGAGCATCGTCTCCGCGCGGTCGAGCATGGAGCCTTCGGAGGCCAGCTGGTAGAGGGTGTTGAACGGCAGCTGCTGCAGCCCTGTGGTGGCGTAGAGGTCCGCCTCCCCCACCCTGGAGACGACCCGCTCCCGGATCCCGTCGGTGCGGGAGTCGCGGTAGCAGACCGGGGCGCCGAGAAGCGTCCCGGAGGAGTCGAGGAGGCCGTAGTCGACGGCCCACGAGTCGATCCCGATGGCGTCGACCGGTCCTCCGGCTGCCGCCTTGCGGAGTCCGGCGAGCATCTCGGCCCAGATCCGCTCGATGGGCCAGCGGAGCGTGCCGTCGAGGTCCTCGGGCCCGTTGGGGAAGCGGTGCACCTCCTCGAGGTCGAGCCGGCCCGGTGCCACGCGGCCCACCATGACCCGGCCACTGGTCGCCCCGAGGTCCACCGCGACGACCCGCAGCGGCCGGGCCACCCTCAGACCACGCGCAGTTCGAGGTCGAGCAGGTCGGCGACGGCCCGGAGATCGGGGACCCGGTGTCCGGTGCCGAGAGCCCAGTGGTGGCCGACCCCGCTCCCGGACCACTCGTCGGTCCACTCGCCCGGGTCACGCCCGAAGTCGACCCGGGAGGTCGTGTTGCCGATAGCCAGCAGCGGTCCGGGCACCACCTCCCCCTCGGAGGCGACGAGACAGAAGGTTCCATCGCGGTGTTGACCCAGACCGCACAAGGTGACGGGGCCGTGCCGCACGTCGAACTCGACCGAGACACCCCATCCGCGCTTCCCGTGGTAGACCCCAAGACCACGGAGCAGGGGTCGCCGCGAGCTGATCGCCAGGTGGGCGGGACCGTCGTGGCCCATCTCGACCACGTCGTCCCGGAAGTTCAGCGCCTGCAGCTCCGTGAACGAGCCGCCGGCACCGAGCCGGTCCATGACCAGCATGGCCAGCGACGTCCGCAGCTCATACTCACCGACCGTGGGAATGCCTCGCGCCGTCAGCAGCGAAGCGCCGAGGATCAGACCCGCTCCCACCCGCTCATGCATCTCGCCGTCGAGGCCACGGTGGTAGTAGGCCAGGGAATCCAGCGCGAAGTCGGCGACCAGACGGTCCAGGGCGACCGACACCCTGGCCGCCCATCGGAAGTCGTCTACCGCCACCGACTCGTCCAGGGTGAACAAGTCCCGGGCGAGGTCCATCCGGGCCGCCGTCTCGTCGTCGGTGACCTGCTCGACCCTGACCCTCAGATCGTCGATCTCCAGGGTCTCGACGTGACCTCCGAGCTGCGAGGAGACCAGCGTCGGGTCGGACGAGACGTCCATCATCCCTGGATAGAGGTGACCCATGAGTCCGTGCCGCCCGTGACGGAAGGACGCACGGACTCCGGCCGCCTTGACCCAGCGGCCGATCCGCGTCCAGGCGCGCTCGTCCTCCACGTAGCCTGAGACGGACCGGAAGTCGATGCCACAACGCTCGAACGCGTTCGCCATCTCCGGCAGCGGGCACGCCCCGCAGTACGCCAGCCAGGCGCCGGTG
The DNA here is from genome assembly GCF_014395785.1 of Nocardioides mesophilus. Lineage (GTDB taxonomy): Bacteria > Actinomycetota > Actinomycetes > Propionibacteriales > Nocardioidaceae > Nocardioides_B > Nocardioides_B mesophilus. The sequence goes on from NZ_CP060713.1 coordinate 1,244,745, forward strand.
TCGAAACTGGCATGGTCCATGGTCTCGCTCGGCTGCAGGTTGAGCAGCAGCACCGGAGCACCGCTGCGTTGCGCCACCGGCACCAGCATGTTCGCGGTCATGTACGTGGTCAGGAAGCCGATGATCAGGTCGCAGTCGGCCGCCCGCAGCTTCGCGGCAGCCTCTGCACCTTCCTGCGCGTCCGAGATGAACCCGACGTCGACGACCTCACAGTCCAGGTCCGAAAGCCGGGCGGAGACACGCCGGGCGGATGCCTGCAGCTGCGGGAGCAACGTCGGGAACTGCGGCCAGTAGGCACCGAGCCCACCCGACACGAGACCCACCCTCGTCTTGCGTGGGCTGATCCGTTCCAGGCCGGGGGTGATGGAGGCAGCTTCTGTCTGGGTCATCTTCGGTCCGATCAGCGGAGGAACGCGGCGGCGACACCGGCGTCGACGGGAATGTGGAGTCCGGTGGTGTGGCTCAGACTGCCACCGGTGAGCGCGAAGACTGCTGCGGCGACGTTCTCGGGGAGGACCTCGCGCTTGAGCAGGGTCCGCTGGGCATAGAACTCGCCGAGCTCGGCCTCGGGAACCCCGTAGACGGCGGCTCGCTGCGACCCCCAGCCGTTGGCGAAGATGCCGGACCCCTGGACGACCCCGTCGGGGTTGACGCCGTTGACGCGGATCCCGTGTGCCCCGAGCTCCGCCGCGAGCAGTCGCACCTGATGGGCCTGGTCCGCCTTGGCCGCCCCGTAGGCGACGTTGTTGGGCCCTGCGAACACAGCGTTCTTCGAGGAGATGTAGACGATGTCACCCCCCATCGACTGGGCGATCATGGTCTTGGCCGCCGCGCGGGAGACCAGGAACGATCCCTTGGCCATCACGTCGTGCTGGAGGTCCCAGTCCTGCTCGGTCGTATCCACGAGCGACTTCGAGATCGACAGGCCGGCGTTGTTCACCACCAGGTCGACGCCGCCGAAGGCGAGCGAGGCGGCGTCCACGGCGGACTGCACCGCCGCGGCGTCCGTCACGTCCGCGGTCACTGCCACTGCTGCGTCAGGACCACCGATGCCCGCCGCGACCGCACTCGCTGAGTCCGCGTCGAGGTCGGCGACGACCACGCACGCCCCTTCTCGGGCCAGCCTCTCGGCGATGGCCTTGCCGATGCCCGATCCGGCCCCAGTCACCAGCGCCACCCGGCCGGCCATCGGCGCGGGGGCGGGCGCACGTCGCAGCTTGGCTTCCTCGAGCTCCCAGTACTCGATTCGGAACTTCTCCGCCTCGTCGATCGGGTCGTACGCCGAAACGGCCTCGGCCCCGCGCATGACGTTGATCGCGTTCACGTAGAACTCGCCGGCCACCCGCGCGGTCAACTTGTCGGCGCCGTAGCTGAACATCCCGACGCCCGGGACGAGAACGATCGCCGGATCGGCGCCGCGCATCGGCGGCGAGTCGGCGCCGGCGTACCGGCGGTAGTAGTCCTCATAGGCCCGGCGATAGTCCTGGTGCAGTTCCCGGAGCCTCGCCACCACCGCCTCGAGCGGGGCGTTGCCGGGGAGGTCGAGCACCATCGGACGGACCTTGGTCCGCAGGAAGTGGTCGGGACACGACGTGCCGAGGGCCGCGAGCCGGGACAGCTCGGCTCGGGAGCAGAAGTCGAGGACCGCAGGAGCGTCCATGTAGTGCCCGACCTGACGCGCGTCCGTGGACACGAGACCCCGGATCACCGGCGCGAGTGCGGCTGCTCGATCCCACCGCTCCCGGTCGGGCAACGCCTCGAACCCCGGGACCTGTGGTCCGAACGGCTCACTGCGCCCGTGTTCGGCAAGGAAGGACTCGGCCGTTCGGATGATCTCCAGTGAGTTGGCTTCACATTCGGCGGAGGTGTCTCCCCAGGCAGTGATGCCGTGGCCGCCGAGGATCACGCCGATGGCCGTCGGATTTGCCTCCCTGACCGCAGCGATGTCGAGTCCGAGCTGGAACCCGGGACGCCGCCACCCGACCCAGGCGACCCGGTCCCCGAAGCACTGCTTGGTCAGAGCCTCACCGTCGGCCGCCGTCGCCAAGGCGATGCCGGAGTCCGGATGCAGATGATCGATGTGCGCGGCTTCGACGAGGCCGTGCATGGCGGTGTCGATGGACGGCGCGGCGCTCGGCCTGCCGTGCAGGCAGTAGTCGAAAGCCGACACCATCTCGTCCTCTCGCTCGACTCCGGGATAGACCCGGGTCAGGGCACGGAGCCGGTCGAGGCGCAGCACCGCGAGACCCTCCGGCACCAAGGTGCCGAGATGACCACCGGAACCCTTGACCCAGAGGACGTCAGTGAGCTCGCCGGTGACGGGATCGGGGATGCGGCCCTTGGCCGACGTGTTGCCGCCGGCGAAGTTGGTGTTGCGTCTGTCCGCCCCCAAGGCGTTGCTCCGGGCGATGAGGCTGCTCACCGGATCGTCGGTCGATCTCGCGGAGGAGGAGGGTGATGCGGTCATGTCGTCGGTGCTCCTGTGACTGTTCAAGCGTTCCAGCCGGCCTGTTGACCGTGCGCGCGGTCGGACTCGATCTGCGCCTGGTAGCCGCTGCGGTGGTACGCCGCGAGCGGGTCCGGGTCGCGTCCGGACTCCTCCCTCAGCTCCCGCAGCAGCGGCCTGACGTCGGTGTTGTAGGCGTCCATCAGCACGCCGTTGGCGCTCAGCACGTCACCGGACTGCTGCGCGTCCCGCAGAGCCCCTCTATCCACCAGGAGCGCCTTCGCGGTCGCCTCCTGGATGTTCATGACGGAGCGGATGATCGCCGGGATCTTCGCCTCGATGTTGTGACACTGATCGAGCATGAAGTTGATTCCGTAGGACGGCTCCAGGGCCTCCCCGCGCACGATCTCGTACATGATGCGGAAGAGTTGGAACGGATCTGCTGCCCCGGCCATCAGATCGTCGTCGGCGTAGAACCGGGAGTTGAAGTCGAAGGCCCCGAGCTTGCCCTGGCGCAGCAAGAACGCGACGATGAACTCGATGTTCGTCCCCGGTGCGTGGTGACCGGTGTCGATGCACACGAACGCCTTCGGGCCCAGCTCCACGCAGTGCGCGAACGAGGTACCCCAGTCGGGGACGTCGGTGGCGTAGAACGCCGGCTCGAAGAGCTTGTACTCCAAGAGCATCCGCTGGTTCGCGCCGAGCCGGTCGTAGGTCTCATGGAGAGCCGCGGAGAGGCGCTCCTGCCGATCGCGCAGATCGTCCTGGCCGGGATAGTTGAGGCCGTCGGCGAACCACAGCTTCAGATCCCGCGAGCCTGTGGCGTCCATGATCGAGACAGCCTCGAGCAGATGATCGGTCGCCTTCCGGCGGATTCTCGGGTCGGCGTTCGTCACCGAACCAAGCTTGTAGTCGTCGTCCTGGAACACGTTCGTGTTGATCGCGCCGATGCGGACTCCCGCGTCCTGGGCGAACAGGTTGAGCTTGGCGTAGTCCTCGACCGCGTCCCACGGCACGTGGAGTGCGACGCTGGGTGCGACTCCGGTGAGGCGGTGCACCACCGCGGCGTCCGCGATCTTCTCCTCGGGTGTGCGCGGCACCCCGGGCTGGGCGAACACCTTGAAACGTGTCCCGGAGTTGCCGAACGCCCACGACGGTGTCTCGATCGCCTGCGCCGCAAGGGCTGCCTTCACGGTGGTCGGGTCAGGCATCGTGATCACGCTGCTCGTGGCGGCCCTCGAGGTTCGCAGGTTCCGTCCCGTTCAAGGCAACAAGCTGGTCCTCCAGATGGAACACCTCGGGGAGCAGCACGAGTCCTTCGTCCGGCGGACGGCCGTCGAGCCCGGTGAAGAGCGAGGCCATGGATTCCTGCCACAGGCCGTTGACCTCAGTGGCCGCCATAGCGGCCTGGGCCGCATCGAGATCGTCGGCGTCCACGTAGCCGACCAACAGCCCGTCGTCCCGCAGGAAGAGCGAGTAGTTGGACCAACCACTGTCGCGAAGCGCCGCGAGCATGTCCGGCCACACAGCCTGATGACGACGGACGTACTCGTCCATCTGGTCGGGTCGAACCTGGAGACAGAAGCAGTAGCGGGCCATGGTGCTCCTAGACGATCGGGAGGAGGAGTCGGCTGGGCCGTGCTGCGTCGTGGAAGACACGCTGCTCGGCCGTGACGAAGTCGGCGATGGTCGCCGTGGCTGGGTCGACCATCGATTGCGGGTTGCGATCGAAGCGGGGAAAGTTGGAGCTGGCAACCTGGAGCCGGATCCGGTGACCTGCCCCGAAGGTGTGGCTGATGCTCCCCAGGGTGATCGTGAAGAGCTCAGGAGCTCCTGGCGTGAGCGGGGCAGGCCGGGCGCCCGCCCGGTAGCGGGAACGCAGGATGCCATCGATGATGCCGACGCTGACACCGTCGGCGTCCACGTCCGTCAGCCGCCCGGTCCAGTCGCAGTCGACTGCCGACGACGACGCCCACAGCTCGAGCACGACCGGACCGGTGACCGTGCAGGGTTCGGTGAGCAGCTCGCTGGTGTAGATGAGCACGTCATCGCGATTCTCAACCGATGTCTGGTCCTTGTGGCCGGAGTTGCGTGCCACCAGCAGGCCGGGGAGGAAGGTCGCGCCACCGATCGTCGGGACAGGGTCGAGCGGGTCCGACACGAAGGCACGCGGCGCCGCCTCACCGACGGGCGGGTCGTAGGTGAGTGTCGACGGCCCGGCGTCGCCGGAGCCGAGGTAGAGCGGTGTCTCGACGACGCCCGGCAGCGGCCAGTCCTCGGCCTCGTGCCAGTCGTTGGTGCCGGTGGTGAAGTACGTGACTCGCGGCATCTCGGGCCTGCGTCCCGCCACCGCGGCCGAGAAGAACTCCAGCTGGCGACCGGTCAGGTCCAGGACCGCCGAGTGAGCGGCATAGCCGAGCCAGGCGTCGCCCTGCCAGTCGCTCATGTTGCCGTGCGACCAGGGACCGACGATCAGGTACTGACCGTCCCGCGCGTCACTGGTCGCACTGCCGGTGCGCATCCCGACGTAATTGTTCAGGGATCCCTCGAGGAACAGGTCGTTCCAGCCGGCGATGTGCAGGGCGGGCACCTCCATGTCCCCGTATCGGCGGGACGGGTTCATCTCCTCCCAGTAATCGTCACGGGTCGGGTGCGCCAGCCAGTCGTCGGCGTACGGCGCCAGTTGCTTCAGGTGCCCGCTGCGCACGGGGAGGATCTCCATCGCCTTGGCCGGATCGGACAGCAGCTGGGCGAGCAGCTGCACCCCGCGGTCGGTCCCGTCGAGCTCGCGTCGGACCACGTCTGATGGGGCGAGGGACTCCATGATCCACAGGAGGATGAAGCCGAGCTGGAGTGCGCCAGACCGGTACGTCCAGTTCTCGTAGTAGTCGCCGGTCGTCACCTGGGGAGCCATGGCCACCAGGCCGGCCGGGCGCTCCTGCGCCAGCAACATCTGGGTGGCACCGATGTAGGACGCCCCGTAGGTACACACCTGCCCGTTGCTGAAGTCCTGGTCCCGCACCCAGCTGACCGCCGCGGCGCCGTCTGCCGCCTCGTGCGCGAACGGTTCGAAGTCGCCTTCTGAGGTGAACCGTCCCCTGGTGTCCTGAACGACGACCGCGAAGCCGAGGTCGAGCGCCCTCACGATCTCCATGCCGACGGCGCTCTGGGTCATGAATGAGGACGACTTGTCATAGGGCAGCCGCTGGAGCAGCGTCGGGAAAGGCCCTTCGCCGGCCGGGATCCAGATGTCGGCCCGCAGGATCTCCCCCGACGGCAGCCGCATCTCGGCGTTTCGGCGCAGCGTGAGCTCCGTGGCCGCCATCACGCCTCCCTGACGAAGGTCTGGCGAAGCCGGTCGAAGGACACCGCCAGGATCAGCAGGGCGCCGGTCGCCACCTGCTGCCAGGAGGAGTCCACGTTGAGCAGAGTCAGGCCGTTGCTCAGCACCCCGACGATCAGCAGCCCCAGGACCGTTCCGAAGACCCCGCCGGTCCCCCCTGGAGGCTGGTGCCGCCGAGGATCACGGCGGTGATCGCTGCGAGCTCCAGCCCCGTACCGGTGGTTCCCGAGGTGGAGCCGACCAAGGACGCGTTCATGAGGCCCGCCAGTCCCATGCAGAGTCCCGAGACGACGAAGGCTGCGAACAGGTTGCGCCTGACCTTGAGCCCGACGAGCCGCGAGGCCAAGAGGTTCGATCCGATCGCGTACATCGAGCGTCCGTACACAGTGAAGGTGAGAACCACGGCGAAGAGCACCGTCACGGCGACGAAGACCAGGACGGTGACGGGGATGTCGAAGGCGGGTCGCTTGATCCCCCAGGAGAAACCGTCGATCGCGATGTTCTGGCCGCCGCCGATCGCCAGCGTCAGACCCCGGAAGATTGCCATCGCCCCGAGCGTCGTGATGAGCGCGTTGACCCCCACGACCGTGACGAAGAAGCCGTTCACAGCACCGATGCCGATCCCGGCCAGAACCGCGATGACCAGTGCGGTCGTGACGCCGACGTCCGGTGCCAGAGTCGCGAGGACGACCCCCACGAACGCGATCCCGCTGCCGACCGACAGGTCGAACTGGCCAGCCACCAGCAGCAGGGTCATGCCGCATGACAGCACGCCCACCACTGACATTGCGGTCAGGATGTTGGTCCAGTTGCTCCAGTTGAAGAAGTAGGGCGACCGCAGCGCGAAGAAGATGACTTCCAGGAGCAGGAACGCCAGCAGGGCCGCGCTGTTGGGGACGGAGAGCCGTCTGCCACCGCGGGTCTCGGCTGTCGGTGGCGAGTTCGGCGCCGCCATCTCGGCTCCGGTCGGGCCGAGGGTCTTCAGCTGGGGGTCAGACATGACTGGTTCCTCCTGACAGCGACGCGCCGCCCGCGGAGCGGGTGAGCGCATCGACCGTGATCGCGTCACCCGTGTGCCGGGCGACGACCTCTCCTCTGACCATGACCAGGGCTTCGTCTGCCATCGCCACGACGTCCTCGTAGTCCGAGGTCGCCACGAGGACGGCGCTGCCCCGGTCAGCCAGTTCGCGGACGGACTGGTAGATCTCCTGGCGGGCTCCCACATCGACGCCTCTGGTCGGCTCGGCGAGCACCAGGACGCGAGAGCCGCACTCGAGCCATCGCCCGAGAAGCACCTTCTGCTGGTTGCCGCCCGAGAGCGTCCCGATCGGCTGACGGGGGTCGTTTCTCGACCGCACGCTCAGGACGTCGTGCCAACGTCGGTATGCCGCCGCCTCCAGTCCGCGGGTGACGCCGACGCCGGCCTTGCCGAGCCGTCTCCAGCTCGGCGCGGACACGTTCTCGGCCAATGACCGTCCGGTCAGGATTGCCTGGCTCTTGCGGTCGGGAGGCAGGAAGCCGATACCGCGGCCGATCGCGTCCGACGGGTCCTTGAGCCGCACCGGCGTGCCGTCGACCAACAGTTCCCCGGAACTGAGACGCCCGACCCCGAAGATGACCTCCGCGACCTCCGGAACGCCTGACCCGATTTTGCCGTAGAGGCCGACGACCTGCCCCGGACGGACCGCGAAGCTGACGTTGTGCAGGTATGCCGAGCTCGCGGCTCGCAGCTCGACACCCATCCGGTCGTCGAGACCCCCCTGGCCGGACCGCCCATATCGCTTGCCCACGATGCTCCGCCCACCATGGCCTCGACGACGCTGGTGGTGTCCACCTCTGCCGTCGCGGCGTTCATGGAGACGACGCCGTCACGAAGGACGCAGATGCGTCCGGCGATCTGGAAGACCTCGTCCAGTCGGTGAGTGATGTAGACCACCGCGACGGACCGTTCGCGGAGACGTTCGATGAGGCGGAACAACCGTTGCGCCTCGGTGTCTGAGAGGGCTGCGGTGGGCTCGTCGAAGATGATGCATCGGTTGTCCCCGGCCAAAGCCCGGGCGATCTCGATGATCTGACGCTCCCCCAGACGCAGTCCACCCACCGGCTGGTCAAGTGGGATGTCGGCGCCGAGCTCGGCAAGCAGCTCCTCGGCCCGTCGACGCATGGCCCGCCGGCTGACCAGGCCGCCTCGGCTGGGCCAGTTCCCCAACGAGATGTTCTCGGCCACGCTCAGGTCGGGAGCGTCGCTGATCTCCTGTGAGATCAGCCGGATGCCCCAAGCCCGCGACGCGGCGATACTTCCGAACCGCTCCTCGTGCCCGTCGATGCGAAGCTGTCCGGAGTCCGGGTTCTGGTCGCCGGCGAGGATTCGCACCAGCGTGGATTTGCCGGCGCCGTTCTCCCCGAGGAGAGCGAGGACCTCCCCTGCCTGGACGTCGAGATCGACGCCATGCAGGACTTCCACAGGACCGAAGGACTTCCGCACGTCGCGGACACTGAGGAACGGCATCGGACGCCTCAGCAGCTGTAGTCGGGGTAGAAGTCGGTGACCGTGTCGGCTGTGACGAACTCGTGCGGGACTAGCAACTCGCTCGGGATCTGCTCACCCTTGATCGCCTTGATCAGGTAGGGAACCAGCAGCTCCCCGTAGTGCTCGGGGAAGTAGGCGACGCTGCCCAACCAGTGCGGAGCGTCGTAGATGACGCAGTTGTCGGGGTTGAGGTTCTGCACCCCGAGGTACAGGTCATCCTCGCGACCCTGGGTGCGGGCCGCCGCCAGCGCGCCGATGATGACGTCTTCGTTGATGCCGACGACGATCACCTTCTTGGCCCCGGGGAGTGCTGTGAGCGTGTCGGTCATCTGCTTCTGCGCCACGTCGGTCTGGCCGCCGGCCCCGGTGTCGACCTGGCGAAGGTCGTGGACCTTGCCACAGACGCTCTCGAAGCCCTTGCGGATCCCGCCCATCCGGAGCTCGTTGACCTCGCCTACTGCCTCGGACTCCAACGACACGAAAGCGTCGTAGTCACAGTTCTCCTTCTCGAAGAAGTACTTGCCGACGTTGTAGCCGATCAGCTCGCCGGCGTACTCGTTGGCAGCGCCCACGAAGGCGGTCTGGCACGGATCCTGCGTGATGTCGACCGCCATCACGGGCACGTCGGGGCCGGCCGCACAGATCCGCGGCGCAGCGTTCGTGTCGGCCTGGAAGGTGATGAGACCGTCTGCTCCCTGGACCTTGAACTGCTTGGCGCAGTCCAGAGCCCGGGCCGCGTCGCCCTTCGAGTCGCAAGTGATCAGCTCAGCGCCCGAGTTCGCGATCTGCTCCTCGACGCTCTTCTGGACCGCCTGCACGAAACCGACCGAGAGGTCGAGCTCGGTGATGCCGATCTTCAAACCCTCCCCGCTGCCTGCCTTCGCGTCCTCGAACGGGACGACCCCGGTCGGCGGCGTGGGCGGCTTGGCCTCAGCACCTTGGCCACCCTGGCCAGCTTGGCCGCCCGCTGCCGCTCCCGCGTCAGAGGCCTCGGAGCTACCACATCCCCCGAGGACAGCTACGAGCGCGCATGCGGTGAGCAATGAGCCCGCGCGCTTCAGTTTGACGATGGTCATGACCACTCCTCGATGAAACGTTTCAGTAGGTGAGCGAACGATATGGCCAGCGTCACATCCTCGTCAAGCATCGAGGCCGCTTCCGCGACAAAATATCTGCGCCACGCCCCACGCGTCTTTCCCGGCAGTGCTGGTCCGCGACCCGCCGCATCGTCGTATGGTGGTGGCTGAGTAGTCACGTTTCAAAGGAGCAGTTCACGTGCCGCAACGTGTCAGCGACGAGCCGCCGCCCCACCGCGTGGTTGGCGCGCCCCGGACCGCCGGCGTCAAGGAAGTAGCGGCGCACGCAGGTGTCTCGCTCGGCACGGTGTCCAACGTGCTCAACCGGCCGGAACGAGTGAGCAGCCGGACCCGGGCTCGGGTAGAGGCAGCCATGAGCGAGCTCGGCTTCATGCGCAACGAGTCGGCCCGGCAGCTGCGAGCCGGGAGCAGCCGAACTCTCGGTTACGTGATGCTCGACGCGACCAACCCGTTCTTCACCGACGTGGCACAGGGAATCGAGGAGGCTGCGGACGAGGCCGATCTGTCGTTGTTCATCTGCAACAGTGACAACCGGTCTGAGCGCGAGCGCACCTACCTGGACCGTCTGCAGCAACAGCGGGTGCAGGGCATCTTGATCACCCCCGTTGACCCGGACGCCGCGATCCTCGACGAAGTGTCGGCCCGCGGAACCCACATCGTGATCGTCGACCGGACCCGGCACAACGAGACGCACTGCTCAGTCGCTGTCGATGACGTCCTCGGTGGTGAGCTGGCGATCGAGCACCTCATCGAACTGGGGCATCGCCAGATCGCCTTCGTCGGTGGACCGGACACGGTAGGGCAGGTCCTGGACCGGCGGCTCGGAGCGAAGAACGCCCTCGTCCGCGCCGGCCTCGGGGAGTCGAACCTCACGGTGGTGCCCACCTTCGCCATGACCGCCGCCGAAGGACGCGGTGCCGGTGAACGCATCGCCGGCCTGCCCGCTGCAGCCCGACCGACTGCCGCCTTCTGCGCCAACGACCTGCTGGCCTTCGGGCTGCTCCAGCAGTGCGTCACCCTCGGGATGCGCGTTCCCGAAGACTTGGCGATTGTGGGCTACGACGACATCGAGTTCGCCTCCGCCGCGGCTGTGCCCCTGACGTCGGTTCGTCAGCCTCGGCGTCAACTCGGCAGAACCGCAGCGGAAATGCTGCTGGACGAGGCGAGCCCGGGGCACGAGCACCGCCAAGTGCTCTTCACCCCGGAACTCGTCGTCCGCGCCTCCACCCGCCACTCGGGCTGAGCCGATCTACCTACCGAGAACCTCCAGCTCGGCGACCTGCACCCCTCGGGGGTCCCATCCAGCGGTCACGCTCAGCCGCACGTACCGGGCCGTCGCACTGACATCGAGGGAGTCGCTCGTGGCCAACCGGGGACGGCTGCGGTTCCCCAGCGTTGTCCAACCACCTGCGCCGTCATCCACCTGCCACGCGAACTCGGACGGGCCGTAGTCGTTGGTCGAGTTGATTCGTGGCACCATCCGTAGCTGGGAGAGCTCCACGGTGCGACCCAGGTCGACGATCACCCATTGGGGGGACGTAGGCGTGGCAGGCGCCCCGCTGACCCAGAAGGTAGCTGCGATCCCGTCCACCGCGTTTGTGGCCGGATAGAGAGCCTGGCTCGATGAAGCAGTGGCGACGGCCCCCACGGCCACGTTGGTCGGCGGCACCTGGTCGCTGATGCTGACTTCGGCCACCTGCACCGACCGGCTCGGCGAGATGCGGTCGTAGGCCGAGGTGATGCGCAGCCTGAGAGCATCCACCTGGCTGAGCGGAACCGCGTGCTCCTCCGTGGCATTGGCCTGCGACACGTCGCGGGCAAGAGTCACCCACTCACCTTCAACCCGCCCTTCGATGTCCATGGTCTTGGGTCCGAAGCCGAGGCGAGGCTGGACCGTGACCGATCCGACTTGGACAGTTGCACCAAGCTCCAGGGTCAGGAGCTCGGGGTCCGCCGCCGTAGGACCGTCACCGGCAACCCAACCGTTGCTCACCCAGAACGTCGACCCGTCACCGTCGTTGGCGTTGGCCGGCAGGTAGTCCTCCGTCTGGGTGCTGGAGGCAGTCATCCGCGGGAACCCGGTGCCGAACCGATTCAGTGCCATCTGAGGAGACGCGAAGAAGTCGACCGTCGCCACCCCGTCGGGCAGGGTCTCCTCCGTCGCGGTCACCCTGACCTCCATCCTGTGCAGGCCGTCGGTCACTCCGGCCCGAACCAGGTCGGTCGACAACTCGGTTTCACCGTGAGCGGGCACCGAGACGACGGCTCCCTTGCTGGTGGCATCCACCCCCTCAGGGATGTCGAACGTCACGTCGGCGACAACAGGGCGGGACAGTCTGTTCTGCACCGTCGCCCGGACCGACCGCTCGATCGACCCACCCAAGGAGACCTGGCGCGGCGAAACGGCCACGACCAGAGGATCGAGGACGCTCACCCTGGTGGAGTCGCTGAGTGTCAACGTCCCCGGACCGATCTTGACCGACGCCCGGGCGACAACAGTTCCGTCCTCGGACGTGGGGTCTGCGTGCAGTTCGACCGAGGCGACGAGCTCGTCCCCCGCCTTGAACGTGTCGGTGGTGGCCGTGACCGGACCGGCCGCGAGGTCGCTGGTCACGGTCAGCTTCGCGGGCGCCGCCGTCCGCTCACCGAGCTGACGCGTCAGCCGGACCGGCACCATGGTCGGGGTCTCACCCCGCACCAGCGAGACGTCCTCGGGGACGTGGAGCGAGATGCCGACCAGGCCCGCAGCCGCCCGGCTCAGGGGTGCGGTTGTCGGAGACGTTGCATCACGCAGCGCCACCATGATCTGGTCGAGTGACTCGCTTTCATCCCCTGCGGCGAGCGCCGTGATGGCTTGCCACACATGGTTGTCGACCTTGGGGTCGACGCCCAGCGCGTCGACCAGGTCGACCAGTGCGGGGCTACCGAAGAACGCTTGCGTCCCGGAGACGACGGCTACCGCCCGCTCCCCCGGGGCGATGCTGCCCTGTGCGACCTGGCCGCCGGCGAACGTCACCGTCACCTCGGCGACCTGGTCGCCCTCGTTGCTCAGCTTCACCACGTCGGCGCGGGGCGCCGAAGCGATCACGGGCGCAGTCGAGCTGGCCTTCGCCGGGGCCACCTGCGCACGGGCTTCCACGGCGCTCGCCGAGAGGTGCCAGGTGGACACCGAACCGTCAACGACGACACCAGAGGGGATCACCGGTCCGCCGGCCAGCTCGAGGTCGGTCTCGACCGGGCCGGCGAAGCGAGCGGCCAGCACCCCGACGCTGCCGTCCGGTGCCGTCGCCTGCACGGCTTGCCAGCCGTTCGGTGTCGCCGGCCGGCTGGTCGAGGCCGCCAACGCTGCCATGTCCGCGTCGGTCAGGTCAGGGGCCAACACCGCCGCACGACGGCCGTCACCTCCTGCGACCGAACCACTGATGCTGTCCAAGAAGTTCTCACCCGAGCGAATCCCCCTCTGGACGTCGATACCGGCTCCACCGCTGACCACCATGCCAAGCCGGCTGTCGATGTTGAACCACGGTACGTCGGACACCCCTGCGGGAAGCGGGCCGTCGGGGCCGCTGATCGGCCGGTCACCGGTCAGCCCGGCAATCCGTTCGAGCGTCACGGGGAACGTCCGTCCCTTACCGGCTTCCAGGACCGGCATCAGCCCGTTGGGCAGCGACCCAACAGCAAAACCCCGGCCTCCTACGATCTGGGCGACGGCGTACTTGTCCTCGTCGCATTCGCACGACGCTGCGGTCACCGACGATGCCGGAGCGCCGATCAGGCTCCCGATCGCGTAGTTGACGAGCACAGGATCGGCGGGGTGCAGGGTCCCGTCGGGGATCAGGAGGCCCATGGGGCGGGCGCTGGTCCAGTTGATGCTGCGAAGAGTGCCGTCCTGACGATCCAATGCGAACTTGCTGGCCTCGTAGGTGTGGACACCCTCACGCGAGCCCTCGATCTTCGACATGCCAGCCGCGTCTGTCACCGCCGCGGGCCCGAGGTTCTGTCGCATCAGGTAGGCGTAAGACATCCGCTTGATCAAGACCGATTCGTAGCCAACGTCGGCTTGACCGATGATCGCGCCGTCGGACCGAGCATCTTGACGGGCCTTCACCGCAGCCAACGCACGACTGGCGTACTCGGTGGCGTCGGGGCGCTGGAACCAGGTGCCCATCAAGGCGAGGTAGCCCAGGTGCTGGTAGTCCTTGGCCACCCAGTCCTGGCCATGAGTCATCAGCAGGTCGCCGTCGGGCGTGATGAGAGGAGCGAGGATCTTGTCGTAGATCTTCTCGACCCGGAACTCGAACGCCTCCGGGACGGGCTGACCGGTCAACCTGCTGGTCAGGATGGCCTCACCCATGTCGTAGCCGATCACTTGCTGGTACAGCGGGTTGAAGAACCCGTGGTTCTCCAGCGTCAGGTCAGGCAGCAGGTTGGACGACTCGGTCCAGTCGGCGACCGTCCTGCCGTCCACGACGTCCTCGGTGTTGCTGACGTCTGAGGGCACCGTCGAGGCGTTCACGGCAAGCCGCTGTGCGGTCCTGCGCCAGGCCGGGGCGTGAGGATTCGTGGGCCACCAGCCTGCGGCGAGCTCCGGCAACGGGGTGTTCCAGCCATTGTCCTCACCGCCGGTATTGCCCGGCGTAGCTGTGGCAGCCTTCTTGTTGATCAGGATGTCTGCCTCATAGCGGATCACCTTCCCGGCGACGTCGAGCGTCCGGTCAGACAGTTGGTCACGCAGCATGTAGGCGGCGGTGCCCCAACCGGAGGTCTCCAGCGCGGCCTGCCAAGTCCCGCCTCCCCAGTTTCCGCCCTGGCTCTTGTTCGTCATCGCTGCGTCGAAGATCGTCCGGTCGACGTGGTCGAGCAGCTCACTGCGCGGGTGTCGTTCCTCGCCGAAGAACTGCTGGTCCGGGCGAGCTGTCAGCAACGTCGCGTATGCGATCGCGATGTTGCCCTTGCCACGCGGCTGGGTCACTCCGGCACCGTTCGCATCGAAGGTCCCCGCCGACTCCTGCCAGAAGTCCTCCGCGCGGTCGACGAAGCGCTCGATGACCTGCAACATCGTTTCACTGTCGTCGGCCGGGGCCGGCGTTTCCGCGGCCCCGGCTGATGCCGGGCCGAGCGCGAGAGCCGCGAGCGACAGGGCGAGAACCCCTCTCAGAGAAGTTCGATCTATGCGAATTCTTCGACTCTGACGCGCATGCGGTAAGCCCATGGTGACCCCGATCCTCGATATTGAATCGTTTCAGATTCGAGAATCTCCCACCACTGGTTCCGGAGCGTCAAGAGGTGGTGACCGCTTGATGAGACGCAGGTCACTCGGACCGAGGGCGTCTTGCGACCTCACACCCCGGTGGCCGGCCGCGCGAGCGGCCGCTTCGGAGATACTCGGACGTCCAACTAGAGTGCTGGCCATGCCTGCCGACCGCGTGATGCCCACCGAGGAGGCGGCCGACCTGATCGGTCTGGTCCGCGACCTCGCCACCAAGGAGCTCGCTCCCCGCGTCGTCGAGGCCGAGGCTACCGAGACCTTCCCGCGCGACGTCTTCGCGCTGCTGGGCCGGTCCGGGCTGCTCGGCCTGCCCTACCCCGAGGAGTACGGCGGCGGTGGCCAGCCGTACGAGGTCTACCTCCAGGTCCTCGAGGAGCTCGCGGCCGTCTGGAGCAGCGTCGGGGTCGGCGTGAGCGTCCACGCGCTCAGCTGCTTCGGCCTGTTCACCCGCGGCACCGAGGAGCAGAAGCAGCGGTTCCTGCCCGACATGCTGGGCGGCGAGACCCTCGGCGCCTACTGCCTCTCCGAGCCGCACGCCGGCTCGGACCCGGCCGCGATGACCACCCGCGCGGTCCGCGACGGCGACGACTACGTGATCAACGGCGCCAAGGCCTGGACCACGCACGGCGGCCACGCCGACTTCTACAAGGTGATGGCCCGCACCAGCGACGACCGCAACGGCATCTCCTGCTTCCTCGTCCCGGCCGGGACCGCCGGGCTCAGCGCGGACCCGCCGGAGCGCAAGATGGGCCTGACCGGCTCCGCGACCGCGACGATGCGCTTCGAGGACGTGCGCGTGCCGGTCGAGCGGCGCCTCGGTGCTGAGGGCGAGGGGCTCAAGATCGCGCTGGCCGGCCTCGACGCGGGCCGGCTCGGCATCGCCGCGGTCGCCACCGGGCTTGCGCAGGGAGCGCTCGACACCGCGGTCGCCTACGCGATGGAGCGGGAGACCTTCGGCAAGAAGATCATCGACCACCAGGGGCTCGCGTTCGTGCTGGCCGACATGGCGGCCGCGGTCGAGTCCGCCCGGACGACGTACCTCTCGGCCGCCCGCCGGAAGGACCAGGGCCTGCCGTACACCGTGCAGGCCTCCGTGGCGAAGCTCGTCTGCACCGACAACGCAATGAAGGTGACCACCGACGCGGTGCAGGTGCTCGGCGGCTACGGCTACACGCGGGACTTCCCGGTCGAGCGCTACATGCGCGAGGCCAAGGTGATGCAGATCTTCGAGGGCACGAACCAGATCCAGCGGATGGTGATCAGCCGCGCGCTCGCGAAGACCGGCGTCCGCGGCGGCACCGTCACCGTCGCGCCCTGACCTGTCGCGCCCGGACCGCTCTCGGTCCCGCCACGCTCCTGCTCCAGCCGCGCCACCCGACCTGATCCACCCGACCCGACCTTCCCGATTCCAGACCTGACCAGGAGAACCGATGCAGCTCGCCGACACCGCCGCGATCGTCACCGGAGGGGCGTCCGGACTCGGCGCCGCCACCGCGCAGGCGCTGGCCAAGCAGGGGGCGCAGGTGTTCGCGCTCGACCTCAACATCGACCAGGCTCCGGCCGTGGACGGCGTGACCTACGTCGCCGCCGACGTCACGGAGCCTGCGCAGGTGCAGGCCGCGGTCGACCAGGCCGCCGACGCCGGCGTACCCCTGCGCACGGTGGTCAACTGCGCCGGCATCGGGCCGTCGGCCCGGATCCTGGGGAAGAAGGGCGTGCACGACCTCGAGCTCTACGCCACCGTCGTCCGGATCAACCTGATCGGCACGTTCAACGTGCTCACGCTGGCCGCCGAGAAGATCGCGGCCACCGAGCCGCTCGCGGACGGCGCCCGTGGCGTGGTCATCAACACCGCGTCGATCGCGGCGTACGACGGACAGGTCGGCCAGGCGGCGTACTCCTCCTCCAAAGGCGGGATCGTCGGGCTCACGCTGCCGGCGGCCCGGGACCTGGCCCAGTACGGCATCCGGGTGCTGACCATCGCGCCCGGGATCGTGGAGACGCCGATGCTCGCCACCGTGTCCGAGGAGTTCCGCGCCAGCCTGGCCGCCGGCGTGCCGTTCCCGCAGCGGCTCGCGCGTCCGGAGGAGTACGCCCAGCTGGCGCTCGCGATCATCGACCACGACTACCTCAACGGCGAGGTCATCCGGATGGACGGCGCGCTGCGGATGGCGCCGCGCTGACCGAGCCCGGACGGCGTCGCGCCCGCGCCGGCGCCGCCTGATCCCGCGCCGCCGAAATCGAGCACAGCCGCGCGTCCGCCCCCGCACAGCCACCCCCGCGCCGCCGAAATCGCACACAGCCGCGAGTTCAACCCCGCACAGCCACCCTCGCGCCGCCGAAATCGCGCACAGCCGCGAGTCCGGCCCCGCACAGCCACCCCCGCGCCGCCGAAATCGCACACAGCCGCGAGATCCGCGCGCGACACGAGATCCGTCCCGAGGCACAGCACGAGGGTGGGAAGCCGACCGGCTTCCCACCCTCGTCCGCGCTCGGTGCGGCGCGTCAGACGCGGTTCAGCTTCCGCTGCAGGACCAGCGTGAGCACACCGGTCAGCAGCAGCGCGATCCCCGCCCCGGCGAGCATCCCCATCAGGCTGCCGGCGCCGGTGTTCGGAAGCACGCCGGCGGCAGGCTGGACCTCCGACTGCGGCGCTCCGGCGGCCGGCGCGACCCCGGACTGCGGCGCGGCCGCGAACGCCTCGGTGCCGAGCACCACGGACGGTCGGTTGTCACCGGGGTTCATCTGGTCGTCCTCCCCGGCGATCTCGGGGCCGTCGCAGTCCTCCACCGCCGCATCGCACGGCGGCACCGACCCGTCACAGTCCTCCACCGCCGCGTCACACGGTGGCACCGACCCGTCACAGTCCTCCACCGCCGCGTCGCACGGCGGGACCGACCCGTCACAGTCCTCCACCGCCGCATCACACGGCGGCACCGACCCGTCACAGTCCTCCACCGCCGCATCGCACGGCGGGACCGACCCGTCACAGTCCTCCACCGCCGCGTCGCACGGCGGCACCGACCCGTCGCAGTCCTCGACAGCGGCGTCGCACTCGTCGGCCGGGCTGGAGACACAACCGGTGTGCGCCGGGTTGGTCTTGCCGATGCCGTTGTTGTCGTCGCACTCGTAGCCCCGGTTGCCGTCGGTCCCGGCGTCGGGCAGCTGCCCCTTCGGGTTCTTGTTGTCCGCCTTGCCGACACAACCGGCGCATGGCTTGCCGGTGGCCTTGCCGCCGCCGTTGCCGTTGCGGGACGCCGATCCGTCGCGGGTCGAGCAGTACTCCCCTCCGGTGCACTGCCCGTTGGCGCCGCCGGTGTTCTGGTCGGCGGTGCTGAGCGGCTGGTGGTGCGCGACGTCGCCCGACGTACCGGCGGTGCCCCGGGTCGAGTGCCCCACCGCGGTCGACGATCCACCCCGGTCGGACTGCTGGGCGGGCGCAGCCTTCGCGGACCCCCGCTTCGGCGCCGTCGACGAGGACTTGTCGGACCTCATGTTCGAGTCCTTCTGCGTCGTCGCGGCGTCGCGGCCCCCGCGGTGCCATTCCCGTTGCTCTTCCCGTTGCCTGCGGCGCTCGCCGGACCGACGAGGCCCAGGCTCAGAATCACCAGCACCAGTGCTGCCACCAGCGCGATCGGGCGCGCAAGAACCCCTGACTTGACCATGTACGACCTGCTCTCCCCCCAGCCACTTCCCGGCCGGATCAACAAATGCGTCGAAAGTTCCCCACAGGACGCATCACCCGCCCCACCCAGCCAAACGACGCAGTCCTCGACAAGTCACGGCTACGGACCAGGTCTTTACCCAACTGGCTGTATCCCTGGTGCCGTGGCGGAGCCGGTCGTCACCGTGCGCGGCAGGTCATGCACGCCCCACGCGGAATGCGGCCATGAGCGTCGACGGTGGGCTCGTTGCGCGGTTGGCCCGGCGTCAGCTACTTCTGCTCGATGCCCGCGGGGGTGACAACGGTCGTCTTGTCGGTGCGCCAGATCGAGACGAGCACGAGGATGCCCAGGACGAGGCCACCGGCGAGAAGCAGGAGGTTGGCGGGGCCCAGCCAGTCGCGGCCGTCGCTGTCTCCCAGGAACAACGACGCGTCCCACAGGCCGTGGGCGATCATGGCGGTCAAGATGAGGCCCCGGTAGCGCCGGAACGTGTACAGGGTGGCGCCGGAGATGGCCGCGAGGAAGATCTGGACGATCTGGGTCGGCCCGGCGCCGACGACGAGGTTCGGCAGGTGGAAGAGCCCGAACGCGATCGCGGTCCACAGCGCGGCTGCGGCCTCGGTGCGACCCTGGGTCCGCATCGAGCGCAAGAAGATCCCACGAAAGAGCGTCTCCTCGGCGAACCCGACCAGAGCGCCTGAGGCGAGCACCACGAGCAGCAGGTCGGCATCCACCGCGCCCCAGTCGATCCCCACGGCACGGACGAGGAGGCATGCGACGAAGAAGTAGACCGCGACCTTCATGACCGTCGTCATCGGCAGCCGGCCCGGGTCGCTCCAGATCATGTCCCAGCGCGCCATCGCCAGGAAGCCGATGAGCAGCACCGACCCCAGGGCGAGGGGAAGGACGGCGGTGCGCAGGCCGTGGGCCGGTGTGCTGACCCAGTCCACGTACGGGATCCCGGAGCTCAGCTGGAGGCCGAA
Source organism: Nocardioides mesophilus (assembly GCF_014395785.1). GTDB lineage: Bacteria > Actinomycetota > Actinomycetes > Propionibacteriales > Nocardioidaceae > Nocardioides_B > Nocardioides_B mesophilus. Next base: position 1,264,078 of record NZ_CP060713.1, read on the forward strand.
GACCACCACGACGTAGGCGACGATCATCGCGACACCCACCAGCGGCGCGGGCTTGACGCGGTACCGGGACGACCTGCTCGCCACCTCGTGAACTGCCATCAGGAGCTTCGTTCCCTTCGAGAGCTGAGCACCAGCGCTCATCGACGGCGGCGAGTGCGTGAAGGGGATCATCGCCGGGGCGTTGACGACCCGGCATCACCCCGGTGGGGTGAGAAGCCGGGCCGGCCGGTCGGCGCGAACGCGGTGTCTCCGGCCAGATCCGGTAGACGCGCCTGCCTGGAGGCCGGCCGGCAAGAGGGCACCCAGCAAGAACTTGCCGGGGACCGCAGTCGTTCGGCGCAGATCGCAGCGAGCGGTACGTCGTCGCGCCCGAACGTGACGAGCCGGGACAGGGAAGCGGCGGGCGCACCCTCCCCGGTGCGACCCGCCGCCCTCTGTCGTGACCGTCAGCCGGCCTGCGCGCAGGTGGCGAAGGCCGTGGCGACGAACGCACCCTTGCCGGTGGCCCGCTTGAACTCGACGGTCCAGCCGCTGCCGTCCGTCTTCGGGTAGGAGCTGTCGAGCAGCGTCGCGGCGTCGCCGTTCACGCCGCCGCCGAGGGCAAGCGCCCCGTCGGGGCAGCTCACGGTGACGACCTTGACGCCGCTGCCGGACAGGGTGCTCCTAGTGGTCACCACCTTGTAGCCCGAGACACCGGCCGGACCGGTCTCTCCCTGCGGCCCGGCGGGACCGACCGGGCCGGCAGGACCGACCTCGCCAGCTGGGCCGAGCGGACCGACGGGACCGGTCTCGCCCGCGGGACCCTGGGGGCCGGCGGGGCCACCCGCAGGACCGGCGGGTCCGGCGGGTCCGGCCGGGCCGGGCGCGCCGGCCGGACCGGTGACGGCCGTCGCGATGAGCTGGCGGACGCCAGCCGACAGGTCCAGCGTGGACACGGACCCGTCCTTGACGTCCGCCGAGCCGACGGCGTCGTTCTTGATCTTCTTGGTGGTGACGGCGTTCTTGTGCAGGTCGACGGTCTGGATGGAGCCGTCCTTGATCTGGCTCGAGCCGATCTGACCGGCGGCGACGGCGCCGCCCACTCCACCGAGGGCGACGAGGAGCGACGCCCCCACGACGACGGCACCGGTGCGACTCGTGAACAGGTTCTCCTTGGACATGGCGGTGCTGATCCCCTCTGCAAACACGACTCCACCCCGGACCGCCCGGCGTGAAGGGCGGTTCACCAACCCCTGTGGTGCTCCCCCAGCGGCCGATGCCCCCAAGAAGGCCGCTGCCACCAGTGAAAAGCCCCAGATGAGAAAGACAGGAAAATCAGGGCGAAACCAGCCCGATCCGGCCATCAAGGCGGACCACCCGTCCGGCGTGGTAGTGCCTGCGGGTCAGGACACACGCCCCCCGTTGGGGTGACGGCGGCCCGTTTTCCATGGGGGTCGGCTCAACCACCCACCGCGGCGACCAGCGAGTGGTACGTCGTCGCGCCGAACGCGACGAGTCGGGCCTCCTCGACCGCGGTGGAGCCGGCCGCGGCGCGCAACGTGTCGACGGCGACCTGCACGGCGTCGTCGTGCGGCCAGCCGTAGATGCCGGCCGAGACGAGGGGGAAGGCCACCGAGCTGGCACCGAGCTCGTCGGCGACCGCGATCGCGTTGGCGTAGCAGGAGATCAGCAGCGACCGGTCCTGCTCCCCGGCCCGCCAGTTCGGCCCGACCACGTGGATGACCCAGCGAGCGGCGAGCCCGTGCCCGGTGGTCCACCCGGCCGCTCCGGTGGCCAGGCCGGTGGGGAACCGCTTCCGGCACTCGCGCAGCAGCCCCGGGCCCGCGGCGGCGTGGATCGCGCCGTCGACCCCGCCCCCGCCGCGCATCGCCCGGTTCGCCGCGTTGACCACGGCGTCCACGTCCTGACGGGTGATGTCCCCCTCGACGACGGTCAACCTCATGGCTGGATCACCTTCCCCGGCCGGCTCGACGGATCCGGCCGTCCCCGGCCGGCTCGACGGATCCGCCCGTCCCGGCCCGGCGGGACCGCCCGTCCCGGCCCGGCGGGACCGGGCACCTCCCGCTCACGACACCCCGCCTCAGCCGCCGGCCGGCGGCGTCATCAGCCGCAGCACGGCGCCGGTGCTGTCGGTGATGGTGGCCATCCGACCGTAGGTCGTCGTCTCCGGCTCGGTCACCACCGAGCCGCCCAGCGCTGCGACCTGGCCGCAGGTCTCGTCGCAGTCGTCGACGGCGAAGTACACCGCCCAGCCGAGGTCCGCCTCCGGTGCCCAGCTGGAGGCGTCCATGATCCCGGCGGCCGAGAGGGACTCGCGGCCCAGGGTCGTGTAGCGGAAGCCCGGCCCGTCGGCCAGCACGTGCAGCTCCCAGCCGAACACGTCGCGGTAGAACGCGACGTCGCGGTCGTAGCTGCGCGTGTGCAGCTCGAACCAGACCGGCGCACCCGGCTCGTCGGCGACCTCGATCCCGGCGAACCCACCCGGCTGCCACGCTCCGATGCCGGCGCCGCTGGGGTCGGACAGGAACAGCATCGTCCCGCGTGCGGGCACCTCGTGCGGCCCGGCGTGCACCTGGCCGCCGCGCTCGAGCGCGGCCGCCGCGGTCGCTGCGGCATCGGGGCTGAGCAGGTAGACCGACCAGAGGTCAGCGGGACCGTCCTCGACCATCACCGGCATGCCCCCGGCGACCGCCCGGCCGCCGAGGCTGAAGGTGGTGTAGCCGCCGTACTCCCCAGAGCCCCGCTCCGCCTCCCAGCCGAGCAGGTCCCGGTAGAAGGCGATGGAGGCGTCGAGGTCCGAGCTGGTCAGCTCGATCCAGCAGGGCGCCCCGGTCGGACGGGTGATCGGTGTCGTCATGTTCGTCCCCTTCTCCAGCCACCAGGGCGCCGTCGTCGCGGCGGGCGCCCGGGGTCGCGAGCCTACGCCGACGCCCGTCGCCGGCTCAGTCGCGCGAGCGTCGGCGGAAGGCCCGCACGGCCAGCGGCGCGAACACGGCCGTCAGCAGCGCGCACCAGAACAGCGTCACCGGCACCGCGTGCTGTAGCGGCCAGGCGGCGTCGTCCGGCGCCGGCAGGCCGTTGCCCCACAGCTCGCGGGTCGCCTGCACCAGCGCCGAGATCGGGTTCCACTCCGCGATGAAGCGCAGCCCGGAGGGCATGTTCTCGGTGGGGGCGAAGGTGTTGGCCAGGAAGGTCAGCGGGAAGATCGTGGTGAACATGAAGCCCTGCACGGCCTCGACCGAGCGCATCGTGGAGCCGACCAGGATCCCGGCCCAGATCATCGCGAACCCGAAGGCCAGCATCAGCGCGAAGGCGAGCACGGCGTCCCAGAACCCGTTGCGGATCCGCCAACCGACCACCAGGCCGGTCAGGGCCATCACGGTGATGCCGATGCTGGAGTGGATCAGGCTGGACACGCTGCGGCCCACCAGGATCGAGGAGCGGTGGATCGGCAGCGACTTCAGCCGGTCCACGATGCCGTTGCCCAGGTCGGTGGTCAGCCCGATCGCGACGATGAACGAGGAGAACGCGATCGTCTGCGCCATGATCCCCGGCACCAGGAACTCGCGGTAGTTGGAGCCGTCGACGGCGATCGAGCCGCCAAAGACGTAGGCGAAGAGCAGCACGAACATGACCGGCTGGATGGTCACGTCGAGCAGCATCTCCGGCATCCGCTTGATGTGGATCAGGTTGCGGCGCACCACGACCAGCGAGGACTCCAGCAGCGAGAGCCGGTGCATCTCGGGCCGCTCGCGGGTGGCGGGCGCCCTCTCGTCGAGCGGTTGCACGGCGGTGCTCATCGGCGTGCTCCTTCCAGGGAGTGGTCGTCGGGCCGGTCGTCGGAGCGGCCATCGGGTCGGTCGTCGGGCCGGCCGCCCGTGCCCGCGACCTGCTGCAGGTCCGCGGTGTCGGTGAACGCGCCGGGGTCCTCGGGCGTCCCGGCGCCCGAGCCGTCGGCGCTGTCCTCGGCCCGGTGGCCGGTGAGGTGCAGGAACACGTCGTCGAGGCTGGGTCGCTGCAGCCCGAGGTCGTCGACCCGGATCCCGGCGTCGCCGATGACGGTGCTGATCCGGTTCATCTCGGTCAGGTCCTCCGCCGGCACGGTGAGCCGTCGGGCGCCCGGCTCGACGTACACCTCCGAGGCGACCCCGCGGACCACCTGCTCGGCGCGGTCGAGGTCGGCGGGGTCGGAGACGGTGAGGACGACCGACGCGCGGCCGGCCTGGTCCTTGAGCTGGGTGGGCGTGCCCTGCGCGATCACCCGGCCGCGGTCGACCACGACGATGTCGTCGCAGAGCTGGTCGGCCTCCTCGAGGTACTGCGTGGTGAGCAGCAGCGTGGTGCCCTCCCGGACCAGGTCGCGCAGCACCTGCCACAGGTCGTTGCGGCTGCGCGGGTCGAGGCCGGTGGTCGGCTCGTCGAGGAACAGCACCGGCGGCGCCGCGATCAGGCTGACGGCGAGGTCGAGTCGGCGGCGCATGCCCCCGGAGTAGGTCTTCACCACCCGGTCGGCTGCGTCGCTCAGCGCGAACCGCTCGAGCAGGTCCTCCCCCGCGGGCCGGATCCGGCGGCGGGGCAGCCCGGCGAGGCGGCCGATCAGCCAGAGGTTCTCCCGGGCGGTGAGCAGCTCGTCGACGGTGGCGGCCTGGCCGGTCAGGCCCATGCTGCGGCGGACCAGGTCGGGCTCGCCGACCACGTCGTGACCGGCCACCCGGGCGCTGCCCGAGGTGGGGACCGACAGCGTGGTGAGCATCCGGACGGTGGTGGTCTTGCCGGCGCCGTTGGGACCGAGCAGGCCCAGGACGGTGCCCTCCGGGACGGTGAAGCTGACCCCGTCCACGGCGGTCGTCTCGCCGAACCGCTTGACGAGGTCCACGGCCTCGACGGCCGGGCCGGTGTAGGGGGTGGTCATGGGCTCACCTCAGCAGGGGCCGCCGACAGTTCCGCGGGCGGGGTCGGGAAGTGGTGCACGAGGTCCTCCGGGGTCGGGCGGACGGGACGCTGCTGCCCATCCTTGCGAGGTGAGACCGGCCGCGGCCACCGAATTCATCGGCCCGGTGCGGCCCGGTGCGGCCCACAGCGACCCCGCGCGACCCAGCGCGACCCCGCGCGACCCGGCGCGACCCAGGACGCTCAGTAGGCCCCGGAGGAGCCGAGCACCGCCCGCACCGTCTTGGCCATGATCACGAAGTCGCTGGTCATCGACCAGTTGTCGACGTAGTACAGGTCGAGGCGGACCGACTCCTCCCAGGTCAGCTCCGAGCGCCCGGAGACCTGCCACAGCCCGGTGACACCGGGCCGGACCAGCAGCCGGCGCCGGACGTCGATCTCGTAGGCGTCGACCTCGCGCTGCAGCGGCGGCCGCGGACCGACCAGGCTCATCTCGCCGCGCAGCACGTTGACCAGCTGCGGCAGCTCGTCGAGGGAGTAGCGGCGCAGCAGGGCGCCCACCGGGGTGACCCGCGGGTCCTGGCGCATCTTGAACAACACCCCGGCGCCCTCGTTGTGCTCGTGCAGGTGCGCCAGGCGGGACTCGGCGTCGACCACCATCGAGCGGAACTTCAGCATCCGGAACGGCTCGCCGTGCCTCCCCACCCGGGCCTGGTGGAAGAACACCGGTCCGCCGTCGTGCCGCTTGACCAGCACCGCCACGACCAGCAGCAACGGGGAGAGCAGGACCAGGAGCACCGCGGCGACGGTGACGTCGAAGACCCGCTTGGGCAGGCCGCCCGCCTCGCTGGCCTGCGGCTGCTCGACGTGCAGCAGCGGCAGCCCGGCCACCGGCCGCATCGAGATCCGGGGACCGGCGACGTCGGTGAGCGAGGGCACCACGACCAGGTCGATGTCGGAGCCCTCGAGGTGCCAGGCGATCCGGCGCAGCTGACCGGCGCTGTCGTAGGCGCCGCGGGCGACCAGCACCGTGTCGGCGCCGGCCTCGCGGCAGGCCGCCCGGATCTCGGCGGTGGTGCCGAGCACCGGCAGCCCCAGGCTCTCCTCGACCAGCCCGCCGGGCGGCAGGCAGACCCCGACGACCTGGTAGCCGACGTACCGCTCCCGCTCGAGGACGGCGGTGACCTCGGCGATACCGCTGGGACCGCCGACCACGATCACCCGGTGCAGCAGGTGTCCGCGCATCCGCAGCGCGTGCAGCACCTTGCGGACGGCGTACCGCTCGAGCAGCAGCAGCGGCGTGCCGAGGGCGAAGGCCAGCAGCACGAAGCCGCGCGAGAGCGGCACCCCGACGAGGTAGCAGAACATGCCGACCAGGCCGGCGGTGATCACCGACGCGAGCGAGACCGCCCGGAACTCCGCGGGCCCGGTGCCGAACAGCCGCACGGCGTAGCCACCTTCGGCGGCCAGGATGGCCAGCCAGGTGAGCACGATCCAGGGGCCGGCGGAGAGGAACGGGGTGGCGGGGCCGCCCGGGTCGACGAACCAGATGTCGATCGCGACCCGCATCTCCGCGGCCAGCAGCAGGGACACCCCGAGCGTGAGCAGGTCGAGGACGGCCACCGCGGCGATGAGGGCCCGCAGCCGCACCACGGTCCGCGACGCCGGCGCCTCGAGGAGCTCTGCGCGGTCGTCGGGCACGAGTGGGCTACCCCTTCCGCGAGGCGTGGCGGGCGGTGACCTCCGCCGCGGCACGTCGGGCGGTTGGCACCGTTTGGTCGAAACGACATGGTACGTCGCGCCGCCGACGCTCTCCGGTCCGTTGCGGGCCGGAGGACGCCGCGCACCAACCGGGTCGCGGCCCGGGCGCAGCACCCGTCGACGCGGCAGCCTCGCCGCCAGCCCAGCGAGAGTCAGCGGCGGGTGAGCGACCGCAGCGCCGGGCGGGCGTCGACGAGGTAGACGATCGCGACGACGGCACCGAGCAGGTTCACGATGTGGAAGGGGGCGCTCAGCAGCACGATGTGCGCGGCGAGGGCCACGCCGAGGATGATCAGCCAGAGGTTCTTGGACTGCTTGTCCGCGGCGACGTACGCCTCGCGCCGGTGCGACAGCGCGTCGATGAAGGCCCACGCCTGCAGGGCGAGGAGCGCCAGGGTGAGGGCGAGCAACAAGAAGCTCTGGAGGCCGAAGAGCATGGACACACCACCAGCGTAGCCAATCTGCGAAGCGCACGCTGCCCGCAGACGACACCGGGCCCCCGGCGTGGTCGCCGAGGGCCCGGGTGCTGCTTCAGAACAGCGTCAGCTGTCCGTCAGGAGCCGGATCGCTTCACTTGTCGCTGGTGCCGGCCTTGGCGGCGGCGTCGCCGGCGGCCTCGACCGCCGCGGAGGCGGTCTCGCGAGCAGCGGTGGCGGTCGCCTTGGCCGACGAGGTGGCCGGCTTGGCCGACTTCTTCGCCGTCGAGGAGGTCCGCTTGGCCGCGCCCTTGGTGGCGTCGGCCGCCGTCTTCGCGGCGTCGGTGGCGGCGTCGGAGGTGGTCCTGGCCGCGGCGGAGGACGACTTCTTGGCCGTCGTGCTGGTCTTCTTGGCAGCCTTCTTGGCCTGCGTGCTGGTGGTCTTGACCTTCGCCTTGGTGGTGCCGGCGGCGGCCTTGGCCTCCTGGGTCGACTCCTGGCGACGGACCCGGGCGACGAAGGTGTGGCCGCGGGCGGCGAGCACCTCGTAGCTCTTGTTCAGGTCGTCCAGGGTCTCGGTCAGCTCGCCGACGTACTCGTTCACGGCCTTCTGCAGCCGGGTCGGGAGCGCCTTGGCCTCGGCCTGGAGCTCGGTGATCCGGGACTCGATCGTGGACTGCGCCTTCTTGACGTCGCTCTGCAGCTCGTCGACGCGTCCGGTGACCATCGAGACGGCCTGGTCGCGCAGCGCCTTGGGCTCGAGCTCGATCTTGGAGAAGCGGGCCTGGGCCTCGGCGGCCGCGCTGCGGGCGTAGCCGACGGCGAGGTCACCGGCACCGACCACGGCGTAGAGCGGGGTGGTGTCGAGCTTGAAGGTACGGGTCTGGGTGTCAGTCATCTGACTCCTCCTCATGGTGGGGGTTGGCTGCCCGGAACGACTGGTAGACGTCGAGCAGGGACTGCTTCTGTCGTTCGGTCAGGCCTGTGTCGGCGAGGATCGCCAGCTCGACCGACCGGACCTCGCCGTCGTCCGGGTCGAGGATCCCGGCCCGGACGTAGAGCGTCTCGGCAGAGATCCGCAGTGCCTTGGCGAGCTGTTGCAGCACCTCGGCGGACGGCCGGCGCAGGCCGCGTTCGATCTGGCTGAGGTACGGGTTCGAGACGCCGGTCTGCTCGGCGAGCTGCCGCAGGGAGAGCTGCGCGGACAGGCGCTGCTCCCTGAGGTAGTCACCCAACGTGCCGACGGTCTTGCCGACTCCGAACTTCGCCATGTCTCCATAGTGCTAACTTCTGCAAGCACAATCAAGCCAGGGCGGGGTGAGACAGCCCACAGACTCTTGGTCGACAAGGTGGTTTGCCCCGGCGAGGGTGCGTGCTGGGTGCATTCGCAACGCTTTCCGCGTGTACGTCGTCAGCGGGATCGGCCGGTCCGGGAGCCCCCGCGGCCCGGTTCGTCTAGGCGCGGAGCGCGGGACCCTGCGCGTGCCACCAGCGGGCCGCGGAGCGCTGCCACGGCGGCGCGGACTCGGAGGCCGCGATCATCGGCAGCGCCGGCGACCCGGACATGCCGAGGGCGTACATCTTCGCCCGCTCGCCCAGCGACCACTCCTGGCCGAGGGAGGAGCGCAGCACCTGGTCGGAGGTCGCGCTCAACGGCATGTGCCCGATGCCCTGGATCAGCGGCGAGCGCACCGCCTCGTCGGGATCGTCCATCAGGCTGAGGATCCGCAGCCGGTGGGAGCCGTCGGAGAGGTAGCGGGCCAGGGTGGCCATCCGCATGCGCATCCACGGCGACTGCTGCTCGCGGTCGCCGAGCACCATCAGCAGGCAGTCGGTGACGGCCTGGCCGAAGGGGGAGGACGCGATCAGCAGCGCGGCGAGGTGGCGCCGCTCGGAGTCACGGTGGAAGAGCGCTTCGCGAACCAGCCGGGTCAGCATCCGGTCCTCGTGGTAGGCCGCCTCCTGCGGCACCCGGCGGCGGGCGTGGTCGGCGACCTGCTGGGCGAAGGAGCGGGCCCGGGTGGCGACGATCTCCTCGCCGTGCTCGACCGCATAGCCGAGCTTGCGGCGCCCGGCCCGGGTGGCGGCGTGCACCAGCGTCGAGCGGACCCCCTCGGGCATCTCCGCGATCAGCTCGAGCAGGTCCTCGCCGGCCTTGGCCGGATTGCGCCGCCACAGCGTCAGCACGATCATGTCGAGGCGGTCGCGCTCCTCGGGCGTGAAGTGGCCGCGGGCGAGCTTCTGGGTGGCCAGCCAGACGCCGGTGGAGAAGGCCAGCTCGTTGGAGGGGTCCTCGACGATGTCGAGCACCAGCCGCGACGCCTCCCGGGTCGGCAGCCGGTCCAGCAGCCCGACCGGGCTGGTGATGACCTGCACGTCGGCGTCGGCGACGTACGCCGCGATCGCGTCGACGAGGAACGGCTGCGCCCGCGGCAGCAGGGCGATGTTGAACGCGGCGGTGCTGTACTGCCGGTAGGCGAGCTTGACGCTGCGCGGGACCAGCCAGACCAGCCGGGTGCACAGCTTTCGCCAGGTCTCCGCCCGCAGGTGCACCAGCGGCGCCGCGGCCAGGTGCCAGCCGAGGTCCTGCCAGTCCCGCGCCAGCGCCCGGCCGTCCTCGGCGAGGTCGATCAGCTCGTCGAGCCGGGTGCTGAACTCCGGGGAGGCCGGGTCGAGCCGGGGACGCACCAGCCGGGTCTTCACGCCGGGCAGGATCGAGCCGACGTAGGAGGTGATCGAGGAGATCCGCCCGACCTCGAGGCCGAGGACCCGCTCGTAGGCCGCCATCGCCTCGTAGGAGATCGGGATCTCTCCGGACTCCCAGCGGGACAGCACGCTGCGGCTGGCCGGCATCCCGGCGTCGGCGAGCGCGGCGGCGAACACCCTGCCGTCGCCGAAGGCCGGGTCCTCGTGGTGCAGCCGCGACATCGCGAGCAGCCACCCGATCCGCGCCTCGACGTCGACGGCGGCCGCGTTGATCGGCGTCTCGTCGTAGGCGATGCGCTGCACCCGCCCCGGCCGCTTCGCCGTCACCCCGACCTCCTGTCTGCTCCCTGGCCGCAGCCTAGAGCGCCTCGCCGACGCTCGCGAACTGCCGCACGGAGCGCCGGCCGGCCGTTCCTCGCGATCCGCCCCGCCCGTGGCCCTCCGGCCTCAGGAGCAGGCGGAGCGGGTCACCGTGCCGACCCCCGGTCCGCGGGCACCCGGAGTGACCCGCAGCGTCGGCTGACCGGTCTGGTCGCGCCCGGAGACCAGCTCCAGGGTGAGGCTGCGCCGCTGTCCCGGTGCCAGGTCGAGGGTCGTCCTGGTCAGCGCCCGGCCGTCGTGCTCGAGCCCGGCCAGCTGCTGGTCGCCGCCGTCGAGACGGGCCGACTCCAGCCAGCCGCCGACCGGTGCGTAGAGCAGCAGCGTGGTGCGGATCGTGCCGCGCGGGGCGCCGGCCACCGACTCCGCGACGTAGTCGGGCAGCGTGCTCGCGTCGGCCGGGGCCAACGAGCGCAGCGACAGCTCCACGGTGAGGTGCTGCCGGCCGGCCACGCAGCGGTCGGCGCGCAGGTCGGCGGAGTAGTCGAGGTAGTAGTCCATCTTCGCGCCGGTGCCGTCGTTGAGGAACACCCCGACCCGCGGGAAGTCCTGCGGCTCGGTCGCCAGCACGCCGCCGAGCCGGGTCGGACCGAGCAGCGCCTGCTCCTCGGGGTGGCTGGACCACACCAGCAGCCGGCGCTCGTCGCCGCCCTGCGCCAGCGCGTCGAGGACCGCCTGCGGCTCGCCCTGGCCGGAGGTGACCGCCTCGAAGACGTTGCGCGCCACGCTGGCGAAGAAGATGTTCTGCCGCGTCGGGTCCTTGATCTCGGCGTAGACGTCGCTGAGCAGCAGCGAGACGGCGTTGTCGGCGGTCAGCGTCCGGCCGCCGGCCAGCGGGACCGGGCCGGTGCCACGCAGCAGGTAGGACAGCGCGACCGGGTCGGTGGAGAGCACGCCGTCGACCTGGAGGCCGTGCCGCTCGTTCCACATGGCGCGGATCAGCTGCGCGGACCGGGGGAAGTCCGGGGTGAAGTTGACGTCCTGGGGGTAGCGCCCCAGGTTCTCGCCGAACAGCTGCACCTCGTCGCCGGTCAGCGGGATCGGCGGCTCCTCGAACCGGCCGATGGTCGCGGCGTCGCCCTGCTTGCCGAGGGTGATCCTCCCGTGGTCGGCGGTGACGACCGCGAAGGCGCCGGGGATGCCGCCGGTGGCCCGGACCTCCGCGTTGTTCTGGAAGAGCATCAGGTAGTCCCGGCGCCCCTCGGCGCCGAGCATCGGGGGCAGCAGCCGGACGGCGAGCGAGGCGCGCTTGGAGAGGCTGGCAGCCTCCTGGAGCTTGTCCTGCAGCAGCCGCACCGGGGCGGCGAGCTGCGGGGCGAGCTCCTCGACGTCGAGCCCGCGCACCCGGTCCACCTGGGTCTGCAGCCGCTCGTCCGAGGCGACCACCTGCGGCGCGACCGCCGTCAGCGGCTCGAGGTCGATCCGTCTGCCGCGGGGGCGGAGGTTGGCCGGCTTGAGGGTCTCGGTCGCCTCCACGACGCCCGGCAGCACGCCGGTGGCGAGCTCGTCGGTGACGTCGGCGACGGTGCGGACCGCGACGACGTTCGGACCGACCCCGGGGATCCGGCTGGTCAGCCACCAGCCGGGGCCGTCGGTCTTCGAGCGGGCCCGGTCGGCGTCTGCCTGCGCGTCGGCGAGGGTCTCCCGGGCCGCCGCGGAGTCGCCGGCGGTCAGCTGTTCGGAGAGCTCGGTGAAGTCGTCGGCGACGTCCGCCAGAGCCTCCTTGGCCTGCAGCGCCTGCCAGCCGGTGAAGAGGACGAGCACGACGGCGACGACCCCGACGAGCACCAGGGCCCATCGGAGTCGTCGCGCGTTCCTGCCTGCTGCCACCCGAGCGGTTGCGGCCGGCTCAGCGTCGCGGCTTGAGCACGAAGGTGCGGTCAGCCGAGGCCTGCTGGAAGTTCTTGTTGCCCAGGTAGCTCACCCGTGCCGTCCACACCCCGCGCTTGAAGACCCTGCCGAAGCGGGCCTCGATGAGCCCGGAGCCGTCCTCGAGCTTCTGCACGCGGACGACCTGGGTCTCCACGGCACCACCGTTGTAGATCCGCACCCGGGCGGAGCCGTTCGGGGCGAGGTTGGCCGAGCCGACGGTGGCGGTGACGCTGGGGTGGCCGCCGGCGCGGCGGTTCGGCGCCTTGAGGCGCGTGATCGAGGTGTCGGCCCGCGTGACGGTGAGGTACGTCGTGTCGCTGCTGCCGCCGTACTCGCCGGTGTCGCAGTTGGGGACGAACCTGGCGCTGACCGGGTAGGTCTCCTGCGCGGCGAGGTCGCGCGGCAGCGTCTTGCGCGCCACGCCGTTGTTGACGCCCACCGTCCAGCTGCGGCCGGCCACCGAGATCCGGACGTTGCCGGTCGGCTTGCCGACGTTGGCCGTCACCGTCGCCACCGCGACGTTGGTGAGGCCGTAGGGCTGGGCCGGGTTGCGCAGGGCGACGTTGGTGATCGTGGCGATGGCGCTCGGGTAGTCCTTCTTGCACGCCACCTTCTCGATCGACGGCGACGAGCCGACCGTGGCCGGGGCGCTGAGGCCGGCGACGGCGATCACCGCTCCGGCGGCTGCCGCGGACGCGACGGACTTCTTCAAGATGGCTGCGAACATGCCCGAGCTTTCCCCTCGCTGAATGTGGAGGTCCCGCGCCGGCCCCGCATCAAACCGTATCAATTGCGGCTCAGCACGCGAACCGGCAAAGAGGACCTTCTCAGGCGTAACCCCCGGTTCGGCCCGAGTAGCCACGCAATCGCGTGAAATGACTACGCCCGCCTAGTCATTTCTGACTACGAATCGTGTCGATCCCCGCCTCCGACCGGCCCTTTTGTTGCCCGGCGAGGTGGGTGCCTGCAACAACCGTACGTCCGGACGAGGCTCCCCGGAGCGCCGCCGATCACTCAGAAGAGCGCGCGGATGCTCCCGACGACCCGGCCGCCGCCGAGCAGGTCGAGGCGTCCGGTGGCCGCCACCGCCTCCAGGTCCGCCCCGGGTACGTCGTCGACGCCGAGTCGCGAGAGGGCGGCGGCCATCAGCACCGGGCGCACCCGCGGAGCACCGTCGTCGGTCTTCAGCGCGACCGCCCGGCCGTCGGCCAGCGCCACCACGTAGCAGGACTCGGCGCCGGCCTTGCCGATCGAGCCGGGCAGCGCGCGCAGCAGCTGGGCCTCGTCGCGGCGGCTGCCGGAGGTGTACTCCGGGTAGGACCGGATCGCCGCCGCGATCCGCGCCTCCGGCCCGGTCTCGGCGACCGCCAGCGACCGGAACGCCCGGGCCAGGCCGACCAGGGAGGTGGACAGCAGCGGCGCGCCGCAGCCGTCCACGGCGACCGCCTCGACCGGCTCGCCGGTCAGCTCGGCGAAGGTCGCGGCGATCGCCACCTGCAGCGGGTGCGCCGGGTCGAGGTAGGTCGCGGTGTCCCAGCCGTTGGCGACGCAGGTGGCGAGCATCGCGGAGTGCTTGCCGGAGCAGTTCATCGCGACCGAGGACCGGTCGCGGCCGGCGGCGAGCCACTCCTGCTTGGCGACCTCGTCGAGCGGGAAGTCCAGCGGGGTCTGCAGCGCCGACTCGTCCAGACCGGCGCCGGCGAGGATCTCGCGGACCCCCTCGAGGTGGAACGGCTCCCCGGAGTGGGACGCGCAGGCCAGCGCGAGCAGCTTGCCGTCGAGGTCGAGCCCGGCGCGCAGCATCGCGAGCGCCTGCACCGGCTTGTTGCACGAGCGGGGCAGCACCGCGGTGTCGACGGCGCCGATCGAGAAGGCGATCGAGCCGTCCGCCTCGAGTGCGACGACCGAGCCGTAGTGGTGGCCCTCGACGAAGCCGGAGCGGACGATCTCGGCCACCGGCACGGGTGCAGTCATGCCGCCGACCCTAGGAGGCCGCCGGTGCGGCACACTTACCGGGTGTCTGAGACGCCGCTCCCCCAGCACTGCCCGTCGCCGCGCGAGCTCGACGACCTCGAGCTGCTGACCAACGGGGCGCTCGCGCCGCTGACCGGCTTCGAGGGGCCCGACGGGCTGGTGACCCTGCGGGTTCCCGCCGAGGTCGCCGCCGCCGCGGAGACCGCGGGCGGCCTGGAGCTGGTCGACCCCGAAGGCGTCCCGCTCGCCACAGTGGCCGTGACGACGACGTACGACGTGGCCGGGAGCGGCCTGCGGGGGATCGAGGGGCCGGTGACCCCGCTGGCGCACAACGAGTTCGGCGCGTTCCGGTCGGTGCACCTCTCCCCCGGCCAGGTGCGCCAGCGGTACGGCGCCGATGTCCTCACCGTGCCGGTGGCCGGCGCGCTGACCGGGCCGGACCTGGAACGGATCCGCGAGGCTGCCGGCGACAAGCCTGTGCTGCTGCTCGCCCTCACCGGTCACGGCACCCCGGACCTCTCCGCGCCGGCGCTCGTGCGGGCCACCCTCGCGGCGGCGGCGCTGCTCCCGGACGCGCACGTGGCCGCCGTACCCCTGGCCAGCCGCGGTCCCGACCAGGCGAGCGCCGACCACGAGCTGGGCCAGCGGGTCGTCGCGGCCTACGCGCCCGGCGCGGTGCTCGGCGTCACCGGTCAGGGCGAGCCGCCCGCGGAGGTCGCCGCGATCGTCGAGCGGGACCGGCCCGGACCGGCCGAGCAGGGGCTGGTGCTGTTCTTCACCGGGCTGTCCGGCAGCGGCAAGTCGACACTGGCGCGGGCGCTGCACGACGCGATCCTGGAGCGCGGCGAGCGCACCGTGACCAGCCTGGACGGCGACGTCGTCCGGCGGAACCTGTCGGCCGGGCTGACCTTCTCCAAGGAGGACCGGGAGACCAACATCCGCCGGATCGGCTGGGTGGCGGCGGAGATCAGCCGGCACGGCGGCGTGGCGATCTGCTCGCCGATCGCGCCCTTCGACAGCACCCGGCAGCAGGTGCGGGTGATGACCGAGGAGGCCGGCGGCGCCTTCGTGCTGATCCACGTGGCGACGCCGCTGGAGGAGTGCGAGCGGCGCGACCGCAAGGGCCTCTACGCGAAGGCACGGGCCGGGATCATCCCGGAGTTCACGGGGATCTCCTCCCCCTACGAGGAGCCCGAGGACGCCGCGGTGCGCGTCGACACGACCGGTCGCAGCATCGAGGACGCGCTGGGCGACGTGCTCGCGTGGCTCGACGAGGCCGGCTACCTGATGAAGGACGTGTGATGGACGAGCTGCTCACCACCGCGGCGCTGTCGGTGCTGCTGGTCAGCTTCGGAGTCGGGATCGTGGTCGGGCTCACCGGCATGGGCGGCGGCGCGCTGATGACGCCGGCGCTGATCTTCCTCGGCGTGAACCCGACCGTCGCGGTCGCCAACGACCTGGTCGCGGCCAGCGTGAACAAGTCCGTCGGGGCGGCGGTGCACTGGCGGCACGGCAAGCCGAACCTGAAGCTGGCCGGGCTGCTCATCGTGGCCTCGGTGCCGACGGCGTTCGCCGGGGCGTTCATCATCGAGGCGGTCGGCGGGGGCGGCGAGCGGGAGCAGTTCCTCAAGACTGCGATCGGCTGCGCGCTGCTGTTCACCGCGGCGACGTACGCCCTGCGGATGTATGTCCAGCTCCGGTTCGTGACCTCCGGCAACATCATCCCCGAGGACGACCCGGAGCTGCGGCCGATCCCGACGCTGCTGGTCGGGGCGACCGGCGGGCTGCTGGTCGGCATCACCAGCGTGGGCTCAGGGTCGCTGATCATGGTCGCCCTGCTGCTGCTGTACCCGACGCTGAGCGCGCTCCGGCTGGTCGGCACCGACCTCGTCCAGGCGGTGCCGCTGGTGCTCTCCGCGGCGATCAGCCACGTGCTGGTCAGCGGCGTCGACTGGTCGGTGCTGATCCCGCTGATCGCCGGCGGTACGCCGGGCACGTTCCTCGGCGCCCGGATCGCGAACTGGGTCTCGCAGTCGGTCATCCGACGCGGCATCGTCATCGTCCTCACGCTCACCGGGCTGACGATGCTCGGCGTGCCGCCGGAGATGGTCGGCATCATCGGCGCCGGGCTGCTGCTGCTCGGCCCGCTGGTGTGGGGCTTCATCCGGCAGAGCCGCGGCCTCACCGCCTTCGACAACAACGCCGCCGCGTGGTGGCACCCGAACGGCAGCGACACCCCGCCTGGCCCGGACGGTCAGGGCCCGGGGCGCGGCGTGGACGCGCCCGGCGAGGCCCCCGCGGGCCGCGTCGACCCGTCCTGAGGGCGGGTCAGGCGACCCGGCGCTCCCAACGGGCGGCGTACTTGCGCGCGGCGCCCAGGCGGTTCTCGAGCCGGGCCAGCCGCGTGCTCTGCTCGTGGGTGCCGATCTGGCCGCAGCGCTCGCACTGCCAGCGCAGGATGCCGTCGTAGTCGGTCACCTCGGCGTGGCCGCAGTCGGCCGGATCGTGCCGTGTCGTCTCGTGCATGTGAACCCCCCTCTGCGCGATCGCGTTGCGTCGCGCCGCCGGCCCCCCGACACAGCATTCATACCCGTTCCCGGGCTCGTCAACCTTATGGACCGAATAGACCGGGGTTGGTCCGTTTTCACCGGCTTCGGTTCGGTGACCGGCCGGCGACCGCGCTCCCGGTCAGTGACCGCGTCTCCTCAGGCCCGTTCGACGAGCGCCGCGAGCCGGTCCAGGGACTCCCGCCACCCGGTCTCGTTGTCGGCGAGCGAGACCCCGCTCGGCAGCCCCTCGTGCAGCGCCACCAGGCCGGTGCCGCCGTCCGCCTCGGTCAGCGTGATCGTGATCGTCATCTCGCCGGCCAGCGCGGGGTCGTCGGTCTCGAACGCGTCGACCTCGACCACCCGTTCGTCCGGCACCAGCGTCACGAAGCGCCCGCGGTAGCTGTCGGTGTGCGCATCGGTCTTCCCCTGCCGCTCCGGCGAGCGGTAGGTGAGCGAGATCCGGAACTCGCCGCCCTCGCGGGCGTCGAAGTCGTGCACGACGCAGGTCATCCCCGCCGGTACCTTCCACCGGGCGACCGCCTCCGGATCGATCAGCGCGGCGTACACCTGCGACCGCGGAGCCGCCAGGTGCCGGCTGACCCGGGTGGTTCCCATGCGCTCATGATGCCCTCGCGTCGCCGCGGCTCTCGGCAGCATCGCGTGCCGGGGCGCCGCCGGGCGCATTCTGGCGCCCGGCCGGTCGAGCTGACCTGCGCTCCGACATGCACTCGGCCCCCGCGAAGCGCGCTCGCGCGTGCGGCCGCCCGGGCGAGGCCGCAAGTGCATGTCCGACGGACGGCGGCGCGCAGCGTGCGGCGCGAGCGGCAGCGGTGGCCCGGCGGCCTGCGATCGACAGCAAGGCACCCAGCCGGGGCGCCGCCGGGCGCGTTCTGGCGCCCGGCCGGCCGGGCTGACCGGCGCTCAGACATGCACTCGGCCACCGGGGAGTGCGCCCTCGAGCGTGCGGCCGCCCGGGCGAGGCCGCAAGTGCATGTCCGACGGACGGCGGCGCGACGAAAGAGCGGCGGGTCCGACAGGCGGGGCGGCGAACAGCGCCGCGGCCGCGGCCGGGTGTCTCCCAGGGGAGTCCTCGGGCGACCAGGCCCGCGGCACACTGGAGGCAGGCACCGGCGGCCCCGGCTGGTCGGTTCAGGCACGAGTGGCAAGCAAGGAGTGAGGTTCCATGCTGTTCGACATCATCGGCTTTCTCGTCTTCGGCCTCGTCGTCGGGGCGCTGGCCCGGCTGTTCAAGCCCGGCCGCCAGAACATCGGCCTGGGGATGACCCTGCTGCTCGGCGTGGCGGGGTCCATCATCGGCGGTCTCGTCGCCAGCCTGATCGGGACCGGCGACATCTTCGAGCTGAACTTCATCGGCGCGGTCGTCGCGATCATCGCGGCCGTGCTGCTGATCGGTGCCGTGGAAGGCACCTCGGGGCGCAGCAGCCAGCACCGGGTCTGACCCGGCCCGCGGAGCACGGGGCTCAGTAGGCCCCGCTGCCGGTGAGCACCACCCGCACGGTCTTCCACAGGATCACCGCGTCCTGGCTGATCGACCAGTTGTCGACGTAGTAGAGGTCGAGCCGCTCGGACTCCTCGGCGGTCAGGTCCGAGCGCCCGGAGACCTGCCACAGCCCGGTCATCCCGGGCCGCACCTTGAGCCGCCGGTTCATGTCGGGGTGGTACTGCGAGACCTCCGCGGGCAGCGGCGGCCGTGGCCCGACGAGGCTCATGTCGCCGCGCAGCACGTTGAGCAGCTGCGGGAACTCGTCGAGGGAGTACGTCCGCAGCACCCGCCCGATCCGGGTGATCCGCGGGTCCTCGCGCAGCTTGAACAGCACCCCGTGGCCCTCGTTGGCGCTGCGCAGCGCCTCCAGGTGCCGGTCCGCGTCGACCACCATGGAGCGGAACTTCAGGCACTCGAAGGTCCTGCCCTCGCGGCCGACCCGGACCTGCCGGAACAGTGCCGGCCCGCCATCCTCGCGCCGGACCAGCAGCGCGACCGTGACCAGTAGCGGGCTGAGCAGCAGCAGCCCGAGCGCGGCCAGCACCAGGTCCAGCGAACGCTTCAACATCGCCTGCAGCCCGCTCAGCTCCGGCTGGTCGAGCTCGATCAGCGGCAGCCCGGCGACCGGTCGCGGCCGGATCCGGCCGCGGGCGATGTCGGTGAGGTGGGGTACGACGGCCAGCTTGGCCTCCGTCCCCTCCAACGACCAGGCGATCCGCCTGATGTGGCGCGGCGACTCCCCCGCGCCGGAGAGCAGGAACACGTGCTGCGCGCCGGTGTCCGCGACCACCTCGTGCAGCGCCGAGGTCGGCAGCACCCAGCGCACGTTGCCGATCGGGTCCCAGGCCTCCTCCTCGGGCACGCAGGCCGCGACGACCTGGAGCCCGGCCGAGGTGGACCGCTCGAGCTCGGCGACGAGGGTCGTGATCGGTGCCCGCGCCCCGACGGCGACGACCGGGCGCATGTACAGCCCGCGGCTGTGCGCCGAGCGCAGCAGCCGGCGTACGACGAGGTGGGAGACGAGCAGCAGCACGATCCCGAGGCCGAAGGTGATCGCGTAGGTGGCCCGGGAGGCGTAGGAACGGGTGAGGAAGCTGAGGATCGCCGCCCCCGCGGCGACGACGCCGGTGCCGGCCACCACGGCGCGCAGCTCGTGCGCGGCGTCGCCGACCCGCTCGGTGTCGTAGGCGTCGGCCGCCTGCAGCACCGCGAACCAGGCCAGCACCAGCGGCAGCGCCCAGGGCAGGTAGCCGGTGACCCAGCCCGACATCTGCCGCGCCGTCGGGTCGCTCGACCACCGGCTCCAGGCGACCGCGGTGGCGAGCACCATCAGGCAGAGGTCGGCGGCACGGGCGCCGGCGGCATAGGTCTCCAGGCCCACCCCGGCGCGGATCGATCCGCGCAGCTCGAGAACAGCCATGAATCCCCCTTGTCCGACGAAAGGCGCTTACCCGATCGATGTCGGGCAACACCTTCCGCCGCTCGAGGGCACAACGGATGGCGGATCGTGAGTCACGGAACCGCGCTCACGTTGCTGGCCGGCCGCCCGGCCGCAACGCTCCTCAGGCCCGGCGGCGCTCCCCGCCGGGCAGCCGGAGGTCGTACTGCGCCATCTTGCGGTACATCGTCGCCCGACTCATCCCGACCTCCTGGGCGGCGCGGGTGACGGTGGCGCCGGGCCGGCTGAGCGCGCGCACCAGCTCCTGACGCTCGACCGACTCCATCCGGGTCAGCCGGTGCGCCGAGGTGCTGATCACCGAGGGCGGCAGGTGCTGGAGGTCGATCCGGTCGGTGCGCTGCGCGGCCTCCCCGACCACCGCGACGAGCTGGGCGACGTTGCCCGGCCAGCGCGCCGAGCGCAGCGCCCGGGCGGCCGCCGGGGTGAGGTCGATGTCGCGACCGCGGGCCCGGCGGGCGGCGTGCGCCGCCAGCGGGAGTACGTCGTCGGGGCGGTCGCGCAGCGGCGGCACCGGCACCACCCGCTCCACCAGGGAGGCCAGCGGCGCCGGGACGTCGGTCAGCCGCTGGGCGGTCAGGGTCAGCGCGAGCCGCTCCCCGGCGGCGACGAGCCGGGCCCGCTCGACGTCGATCAGCTCGCGCAGCCGCTGCGCCGCCCACACCGGCAGCGTGTCGACGTCGTGGACGATCACCGCGGTGTGCGGCTTGCCGAGCTCCGGGGTCCACAGCGACAGCCAGGCGTCGACGTCGCGCGGGTCCGGCGTGGCGGCGCCGAGGATCCGGTCGCGGGGTCGGTTGCGGCGGTGCGCGAGCGAGAGCAGGGTGGCCCGGCCGGAGCCGTCCTCCCCGACCGCGGCGACCACCTGGCCGGCGGCGAGCCCCCGGGCGGCCTCGTCGAGCGCGGCCCGCCACGACCCGCCGAGGTCGGCCAGCGAGTCGGAGCCGGGACCGTGCCGGGGCGCGAGCACCCGGAACACCTCGCCGCGGGGCTGCCGGCGCGGGGTCCGGCCCCGCGCCCGGGCCAGCATCAGCGCGGCGGTGTTGCCGGCCGCGGACTGCGCGAGGGCGAGCAGCAGCGCGCTCGAGGACTCCGAGCGGGTGGTGAGGTTGACGCTGCCCTCGAGCCGGCCGGACACCGGGTCGAGCACCGGCACGGCGGCGCAGGTGAAGCCGCCGAGGCCGAGGCTGTAGTGCTCGGCGGCGTGCACCAGGCTCGGCACCCGGTCGGCGAGCGCGAGGCCGAGGCCGTTGGTGCCGGCCTCGCGCTCGGAGAACGCGAAGCCGGGGGCGAGGTGCACGGCGTCGAGCGCCCGGACCAGCTCGTTGTCGGCGGTGAACCGGTTGAGCACCAGCCCGCGGCTGTCGGTCAGCATCATCGCCAGCGGCTCGGCGGCGAGCGTGGCGTGCAGCTCGGAGAGCACCTCGTTGCCGCACTCGAAGAACAGCGACTCGTCGTCGATGGCGCCGACGAAGACCGGGTCGACCCCCTCGACCGAGACGCCGTAGTCGGCGCTGCGCTGCCAGGACGCGAGCAGCCGGCCGGACTGCACCGGCGCCGCGCCGGGTGCCCGGTGGAGCGCCTCGAGGCGCTCGGGGAGCCGGTCCTCCATGACAGCCACCTCCCTCCGCGATGTGAGCGACGTTACAACCGGGAGGAAACCCCCGACAGGGCTGCGTGTCTCAAATTGAGACGCCGCGGCCCTACCGGCGAGGGGTGGGCGGTTCCTACCGTCGAGGCACAGCTCGTGACGCAGGTCACGCGGAATGGAGGACCGATGTACAGCAAAGACGGCGAGGACTACTTCATCGTCGACGCCCACGTGGCTCTGTGGGACGCCCGGCCGGAGAACCAGCGCAACGTCCACGGCAAGCAGTTCATCGACTGCTTCTACGACTACCACCGCAACCTCAGCCCGGAGTCCGAGGTGTGGTCGTACGAGGACTACCTCTACCAGGGCGGCGAGCGGCTGATGCACGACCTGTTCGAGGTCGGGTACGTCGACCACGCGATCTTCCAGCCGGCTGCTCTCGGGGAGTTCTACCACCGGGGCTTCGGTCAGACCGAGGAGGCGTTCGCGCTCGCCGAGGAGCACCCGGACAAGCTGACCTACAACCACAACTTCGACCCGCGCAACGGCGAGGAGGGGCTCGCCCAGTTCAAGCGGGACGCCGAGCGGTTCCACCTCAAGGGCGTGAAGCTCTACACCGCCGAGTGGCACGGCGAGTCCCGCGGCTACAAGCTCGACGACCCGTGGGCCTACCGCTACTTCGAGGCGGCGCAGGAGCTGGGCGTCAAGAACATCCACATCCATAAGGGCCCGACGATCCGGCCGCTGGACCGCGACGCGTTCGACGTCGCCGACGTGGACAAGGTCGCCACCGACTTCACCGAGCTCAACTTCGTGGTCGAGCACTGTGGCCTGCCCCGGCTGGAGGACTTCTGCTGGATCGCCACCCAGGAGCCCAACGTGCACGCGGGCCTGGCCGTGGCGATCCCGTTCATCCACACCCGGCCGCGCTACTTCGCGCAGATCATGGGCGAGCTCATGTACTGGATCGGTGAGGACCGGATCCAGTTCTCCTCCGACTACGCGCTGTGGACGCCCCGATGGCTGATCGAGCGGTTCGTGGACTTCCAGATCCCGGAGGACATGACCGAGTACGCCCCGCTCACCCTCGAGCAGAAGAAGAAGGTCCTCGGCCTGAACGCCGCGGCGATGTACGACCTCGACGTGCCCGCGGAGCTGCGGCTTCCGGACGCCGAGGAGCCCGCGACCGGTCCCCGCCAGCCGGAGCGCGCCGACCTGGCCGGGGCCGAGCGATGACGCTCACCCCCACCCGTGACGGCGCGCGGCTGCTGGAGGCCGACGACGTACGGCGGGCGCTGGACGCGGTCCTGGACCCGGAGCTGGACGAGCCGATCACCGACCTCGGGTTCGTCCGCTCCGTCGACCTCGCCGCCGACGGGTCGGTGGAGGTGCACCTGCGGCTGCCGACGTCGTTCTGCTCGCCGAACTTCGCCTACCTGATGGTCTCCGACGCCAAGGACGCCCTGACCGCGATCACGGCCGGCCGGGTCGTGGTGGAGCTCGACGACCACCACGACTCCGAGATCATCAACCGCGGGCTGGCCGCCGACGCCGGCTACAAGGGCACCTTCGGCGGGGAGGCCGAGCGTGACCTGGAGGAGCTCCGGGCGACGTTCCGCCGCAAGGCGCACACCGCGGCGATGGAGCGGTGCCTGACCGGGCTGCTCCGGGCCCAGCCCGACCTCGCCGAGGCCGCGCTGGGCACCGTGACGATGGGTGAGCTGCCGGCCGGCGCGCTCACCGAGGCGCTGCGCCGGCGGCGTACCGCCCTGGGGCTGCCCGACACCCCCGACGCGCTGGTGCTCGTCGACGAGCACGGCGCCGGCTACCCGCCCGAGGAGGTGCCGCTGCGGCTGCGGCGGGCCCGGTCCACCCGGATCTCGATCGACGGCAACGCGCACTTCTGCCGCGGCCTGCTGCGCACCCGCTACCCGGGCTCCGGCGCCGACCAGAGCGACCGGCCCGAGCCCACCTTCATCCCGCTGACCGACCTCTCCCACCAGGAGGACAGATGAGTTCCGAGACGATGCGTGCCGTCCAGGTGGTCGGCTACCACCAGAACCTGGAGCTGACCGAGCTGCCGGTGCCGGAGCCGGCCGGGCCGTTCGACGTGATCGTGAAGATCGGCGGCGCCGGGGTGTGCCGCACCGACCTGCACATCCT
This sequence comes from Nocardioides mesophilus, assembly GCF_014395785.1. GTDB lineage: Bacteria > Actinomycetota > Actinomycetes > Propionibacteriales > Nocardioidaceae > Nocardioides_B > Nocardioides_B mesophilus. The sequence goes on from NZ_CP060713.1 coordinate 1,287,338, forward strand.
CGAGGGCCAGTGGGCCGAGAAGAGCGGCGTCGCGCTGCCCTACACGATCGGCCACGAGAACGCCGGCTGGGTGCACGCGGTCGGCAGCGCGGTCACCAACGTCGCCGTCGGCGACAAGGTGATCGTGCACCCGCTGGTCACCTGCGGGCTGTGCCGCGCCTGCCGGGCCGGCGACGACGTGCACTGCACGAACAGCGCGTTCCCCGGCATCGACACCGATGGCGGGTACGCCGAGTACCTCCGCACGTCGGCGCGCAGCGTCGTCCGGATCGACGACTCGCTGGAGCCGGCCGACGTCGCGGCGCTCGCCGACGCCGGGCTCACCGCCTACCACGCGGCCGCCAAGGCGGCGCGGCGGCTGCGGCCCGGGGACCGGTGCGTCGTGATCGGCGCCGGCGGGCTGGGACACATCGGGATCCAGGTGCTCAAGGCGATCACCGCCGCGGAGATCCTCGTGGTCGACCGGAACCCGGACGCGCTGAAGCTGGCCCTGGAGATCGGCGCGGACCACGGGGTCGTCGCCGGCGGCGACCAGGTCACCGAGGTGCTCGACCTGACCGGCGGGGACGGTGCCGAGGTGGTCATCGACTTCGTCGGCGAGGGCGGCGCCACACGCGACGGGATCGCGATGCTCAAGCGTGCCGGCGACTACCACGTGGTCGGCTACGGCGAGAACATCGACGTCCCGACGATCGACGTGATCTCGACCGAGATCAACTTCATCGGCAACCTGGTCGGCTCCTACACCGACCTGGTCGAGCTGATGGTGCTGGCGGCGCGGGGCGACGTACGGCTGCACACCGCGAAGTACCCGCTCGCGGACTTCCAGAAGGCGATCGACGACCTGGACGCGGGCCGGATCCGGGGCCGGGCGATCCTCACGCCCTGAGCGGGCGGACGAGCGGCGGCGGCCGGGGGCCGGGGAGGGGAGGCCCCCGGCCGCCGGGGGGAAGAGATCGGGGTCCCGGCGTTGTTCCCGCCTCGTGAAGAACATCGGGTTCCTGTCCTTCGGCCACTGGTCGCCGTCACCGCACTCGAAGACCCGCTCGGCCTCCGACGCGCTGCTGCAGTCGATCGAGCTCGCGGTCGCCGCCGAGGAGCTCGGCGCGGACGGGGCGTACTTCCGGGTGCACCACTTCGCGCGCCAACTGGCCTCGCCGTTCCCGCTGCTCGCCGCGGTCGGCGCGCGGACCAGCCGGATCGAGATCGGCACCGGCGTGATCGACATGCGCTACGAGAACCCGCTGTACATGGCCGAGGACGCCGGGGCCGCGGACCTGATCGCCGGCGGCCGGCTGCAGCTCGGCATCAGCCGGGGGTCACCGGAGCAGGTCATCGACGGGTTCCGCTACTTCGGGCACGTGCCGGCGGAGGGGACCGACCACGCCGACCTGGCCCGTGAGCACACCCGGGTGCTGCTCGAGGTGCTGCGCGGCGAGGGGTTCGCCGAGCCGAACCCACGACCGATGTTCCCCAACCCGCCCGGCCTGCTGCGGATCGAGCCGCACTCCCCCGGGCTGCGCGAGCGGATCTGGTGGGGCGCCGGGACCCGGCGTACCGCGGAGTGGACCGCCGAGCAGGGCATGAACCTGATGAGCTCGACGCTGCTCACCGAGGACACCGGCGTCCCGTTCCACCAGCTCCAGGCCGAGCAGATCCAGCGGTTCCGCGACGCGTGGAAGGCGGCCGGCCATCCTCGCGAGCCGCGGGTCTCGGTCAGCCGCAGCATCTTCCCGGTGGTCAACGACCTGGACCGGGCGTACTTCGGCCACGAGGCCGGCGGCCAGGACCAGGTCGGCCAGCTCGAGGGCGGCCGGGCCCGGTTCGGCAAGACGTACGCCGGTGAGCCGGAGCAGCTGGTCAAGGAGCTGGCCGAGGACGAGGCGGTCGCCGCGGCCGACACGCTGCTGCTGACCGTGCCGAACCAGCTCGGCGTCGACTACAACGCGCACGTCCTCGACGCGGTCCTGAGCGACCTCGCCCCCGCCCTCGGCTGGCGCTGAGCGACCTCGGCCGTTCTCCGGCAGGCGGAAGGCACGCGTCCCCGGCACGCGACCGATGCGGGCGCCCGGCCGAGCGCGGTGGTGCCTGCCGGCTCCCGTCGAGCGGCCGACCTGCGTAGGTTGGTCCCCCACGTCGCCGCGCCGGCGGTCGTGGCCCCGGCAGGCCTGCCGTGACGCCGCCCACCGTGCGGTCGAAGGAGTGCGTTGTGGACATGCGACTCGAGCTGGTGCCGCTGGTCTCGACCGACGTCGAGCGCAGCAAGGCGTTCTACGCCGACCGGGTCGGCTTCCACGTCGACCACGACGTGGAGCCGGGCATCGGCATGCGCGTCGTCCAGCTCACCCCGCCCGGATCGGCCTGCTCGGTCGTGTTCGGGGTCGGCATCAGCGAGCCCGACGCGGCTCCGGTGCGCGGCCTGCACCTGGTGGTCGACGACGTCGAGCTCACCCGCGAGGCGCTGATCCACAACGGGGTCGAGGTCTCGGAGGTCAGCGACATGGGCGGCGGCGTGCGCTACGCCTACTTCAGCGACCCCGACGGCAACTCCTGGGCGCTGCAGCAGATCTCCCAGGAGGTCGACCTGCCCGTGGAGAGCTGAGCCCGGAGCACCGGCAGGTCGCCACCAGGCCGCAGGGCCAGACGGCGAGGTCAGGATGCGGGGTCAGGCGGTCGGGACCCGCACGGCTGGGCGGGCGCTGACCTCGCGCAGCGCCAGGGCGGCCTGGACGAGCGCCGCGTGGGTGAGCGCCTGCGGGAAGTTGCCCAGGTGCTCACCGGTCGCGGGGTCCATCTCCTCGGCGTACAACCCGAGCCCGGTGGCGCGGCGCCACAGCTCCTCGAACAGCTCGACGGCCTCGGCCCGGCGCCCGGTCCCGGCGAGCGCCTGCACCAGCCAGAACGAGCAGGGCAGGAACGCCCCCTCCGTCCCGGGCAGCCCGTCGTGCCCGGGCGGGTAGCGGTACAGCAGCGGCCCGCCGGCGCCGAGCTCGCGACGGATCGCATCGACCGTCCCGCTGACCCGGTCCGAGCCGGGCGGGTCCAGCCCGGTGAGCGGCAGCACCAGCAGCGCCGCGTCGAGGTCCCTCGACCCGTAGGTGCGGGTGTAGGTGCCCGCGTCGGCGTCGAAGCCGCGCTCCCTCAGCTCGGCGCCGAGCGCCTCCCGGGCCGCCTCCCACCGGCGCCGCTGCCGGGCTGGGAGCCGGTGGCTGCGCGCGATCCGGAGCGCGCGGTCCAGCGCCGTCCAGGCCATCAGCTTGGAGTGCACGTGGTGGGCCTCGTCGCCGCGGACCTCCCAGATCCCGGCGTCCGGCTCGGGCCAGCGCCGGACGACCTCGTCGGTGAAGCCGCGGACCGCCCGCCAGGTCTCGGGGTAGAGCGGGTGCCCGGACTGCACGAGCAGCCACGCGGCGTCGACCACCCAGCCGTAGCCGTCGAGCTGGTGCTGGTCGGCCGCCCCGTTGCCGACCTGGACCGGCACGCTCCCGGCGTAGCCGGGCCAGCCACGGAGCGTGCGTTCGGGCGCGGGCCGGCGGCCGTCCAGGGTGAGCAGCACCGGCAGCCGGGGCCGGTGCAGCCGGCTGGCGTGCAGCAGCCACCACAGGAAGCTCCGGGCCTCCTCGACCAGCCCGACGCCGAGGAACGCCCCGATCCCGAGGCTGGCGTCGCGGGGCCAGGCGAAGCGGTAGTCCCAGTTGCGGCTGCCGCCGGCCAGCTCGGGCAGCGAGGTGGTCGGCGCGGCCACTGGCGCACCGGACGGCGAGTAGGTGAGCAGCCGCAGGGTGAGCAGGCTGCGGACCACGGCCTCCCGGAACGGCAGGTCCGCCGCGATCCGGGCGCACCACGCCCGCCACCGGTCCTGGTCGGCGAGGAGCAGCGCCCAGGCGGCCGCGGGCGGCACCTGGATGATCGGCTCCCGGTGCGCGAGCGCGAGGACGAACGTCACTGGCCGGCCGGGGGTGACGGTGACCGGCGTCCGGCCGCCGACCTCGACCGGCGCGGGCGCGTCGCAGCCCAGCGACAGCGCCAGCGCTCCCCAGCTGCACACCAGGGCGTCTCCCCGGCAGCTGGTCCGGGGCCGTCGGTGGTCCTCCCCGAGCCGCGGGTCGAGCTCGACGACGGCCTCGCAGACGCCGCCCTCGGCGGAGAGCCGCCGCACCAGCAGGGTCGCGGGCAGCATCCGGCCCGACACCTCCGCGACCATGCCCTCGGTCAGCGTCAGCCGGCCGCCCGGCGTCGCCCAGGTGGTCTCCAGGGTCGCGGTGCCCGGCAGGTAGCGGCGGCTCACGACCGGGGCCCCGGCGGCCGGGCCGAGCCGGAAGCTGCCCGCCTCGGCGCCGCCGACCAGCCGGCCGAACACCGGGTCGCCGTCGAAGCGGGGCGCGCACAGCCAGTCCACCGAGCCGTCGCCGGAGACCAGCGCGGCGGTCCTGGTGTCGCCGAGCAGGCCGTAGTCGGCGATCGGTCGCATCTCAGCCCGCCCCGAGCAGCAGGCCGAGCACGACGCCGTAGACGACGTGGGCGAGCACGGTGACCGTCGGGGTCTGCACCCCGTAGTTGAGGGCGAGCAGGCCGGGCGGCTCGAGCACCGCGCTGCTGTCGGGCCCGGCCCGGTGCGAGGCCATCCGCGGATGCAGGCCGGGCAGCAGCGGCAGCAGCACCAGCAGCGCGACCGCGACGTGCAGCAGCCCGAGCAGGCCGCCCAGCCACCAGGTCGCCCGGCCGAGCAGCGCGAAGAAGGCGGCGTAGCCGAGCGCGAACAGCTGCCCGAACCCGAGGTGCAGGAAGAAGCCGGCGACCCGCGCCCGGTCCGGGTCCTCGGAGACCGCGGTGCCGAGCAGCAGCGGCAGGTCCATCCGGCTCAGCCCGGCCAGCTGGGCGCTGGTCATCACCGCGGTCAGCGCGGCGGTGGCCACCAGCCCGAAGACAGCCCAGCCGGCCCAGTCCATGTCAGCCTCCGGCGACTCTCCGCGCGCCGTTCACGACACGGCCTCGCGTCGGGAGACCTTCACGCAGCAGAACCCGGGCTGCGGCGCGAGCTCCGCGCCGACCCCGCCGGCGTCCAGACCCTCGATCACCCCGTCGATCAGGGCGAGGTTCATCCCGCAGACCAGCTCGGTGTGCTCGGTGGCAAGCCGGTCGAAGGGGCAGTTGGCCAGGCAGACCTCGTCGTCGGCGGTGCGCGGCTCGTAGCCGTGACGGCTGAGCACGTCCGCCGTACGCCCCAGGTCGTCGCCGCCGCGCCCCGCGTCCTCCGCGCTGTGGCGCCCGCCGGCTTCCGCGCCGCCCTGGTACGCCGGCGCGCCCGGCGCGCCCGCTCGCTCGGCGCCCGCCTCCTCGACGTACGCCGCGGCGATCCGCCGCCCCTGCTCCGCGGCGGTCACCCGGACCGCCTCCTGCACCGGGACGCCGTCCCGGACCGACCGGTCGATCGCGGCGGCCAGCACGTCGCCGGCGAGGTCGTAGTGCCGCTCGGGCAGCGAGACCGAGAGCTGGCGCGCGGAGCGCCGGTAGAGCTTCGAGGGCCGGCCCGCGCCGGGACCGGTCCGCCCGGAGAGCCGGCGGAACTCGACGTCGAGCAGGCCCTCCTCGACCAGCCGGTCGAGGTGGAACTTCGCGGAGTGCACCGGCAGCTCGACCGCGGCCGCGGCCTGCTCGCGGCTCACCGCGTCGGGCTCGGAGGCGACGTAGAGGTACAGCGCGCGTCGCGCCGGCTCCACCAGCGCACCCACCCCGGCCACCTGCTCCGCGAGCTCCTCGGTCACCGCACCGCTCCTTCTAAAAGACGAATCTATTGACGGAAGACTTCATAAGTTCTAACGTCCACACTATACACCTTTAGAGCCTGAGGAGGCCACCATGAGTCACACCCGCTTCTCCCCCGCCTCGCTCGCCCACCTCACCCACCCCGGCCACTCCCTCAACGGCGACGAGGGCGCCCGGCAGGCGTTCGTGCTGCTGCGCACCGTGTTCACCGTCGCGCCGATCCTGTTCGGCCTGGACAAGTTCTTCGGCCTGATGACCGACTGGGAGGCCTACCTCGCCCCGTGGATCAACGACCTCGTCCCGGGGACCGCGCACCAGGCCATGCTCGCGATCGGCGTGGTCGAGATCGTCGCCGGCGTCCTGGTGGCGCTGCGGCCGGCGATCGGCGGCTACGTGGTCGCGGCCTGGCTGCTCGGCATCATCGTGGACCTGGTCAGCACCGGCGAGTACTACGACATCGCGCTGCGCGACTTCGGCCTCCTCGTCGGCGCGCTCGCCCTGGCCCGGCTGGCCACGACGTACGACCGCCACGGCGTCGACCGGACCGCCCGATGAGCTCGCGCCCACCGGCCGGGGCCGCCGGCACCGCGTCGAACCTGCTGGCCTGGCGGCCGCGGGTGGCGCACGAGGCGGCCCCGGTGGATCTGGCCGCGGCCGAGCGCGGGGCGGCCGACCTGCTCGGCGCGCTGGGGCTGCCGCTGGACACCGTCGACATGGCGGAGACGCCCCGCCGGATGGCGCACGCGTTCGCCGAGATGCTGACCGTGCGCGACTTCGAGCTCACGACGTTCCCCAACACCGAGGAGTACGACGAGCTGGTGCTCGTCGAGGACATCCCGGTGCGGTCGGTCTGCGAGCACCACATGCTCCCGTTCGTGGGGGTGGCCCACATCGGCTACCTCCCGGACCAGCGGATCCTCGGACTGTCGAAGTTCGCCCGGGTCGTGAACTTCTTCGGCCACCGGCCGCAGACCCAGGAGCGGCTGACCAAGCAGATCGCCGAGCACCTGCGCGACCAGCTGTCCCCGCGCGGCGTGGGCGTGGTGATCGAGGCGGAGCACACCTGCATGAGCCTGCGCGGCGTCCGCGCCGTGGGGGCGCGGACGGTCACCTCGGTGCTGTTCGGCACCCTGCGCGAGGACCCGGCCTCCCGCGCCGAGTTCCTCTCGCTGACCCGTCATCGCCGGTGACTTTCCGGGACACCGGAGGCGCAACCCGGGCATAGGGATGCGGATCTGTCTGGTCCGATGATTGGGATTCGGCGGACGGGTTACACACTGGATCCCGGGTGCGGTGACGCCGAGTCCTGCCCGCCGCCCCGTCCCATCCCTCGACACATAGAACGGGCAGGAGTGGGGGACCCAGGTTCCTCGCGATGAACGTGCTGTCCCCGGACAGCGCGCCACCGCTCGGGGTGAAGCCACCGGACCGACTCGTCGGCCGCCGGTGGCAGGGCACCTTTCGGCCCTAACCCGACAGCTCACCTCACAGGCGTGGAAAGGAACCCTGGCATGCCTGTGCGCCTTGCCCTCCGGCACACCCTCCTGCTCGTCGTCGCGCTGATGGCCTCGCTGACCGCGACCACCCTCCCCGCCAGCGCCCACTCCGGCGCCACCTCGTGGGACTGCATCGCCCACTACGAGTCCACCCACCGCTGGCACATCAACACCGGCAACGGTCACTACGGCGGCCTGCAGTTCTCGCTGTCGACGTGGCGCTACTACGGCGGCCCGAAGCTCTCGGGCAACGCCTACCCGCACCGCGCCACCCGCGCCGAGCAGATCGCGGTCGCCAAGCGCGTCGCCTACACGGGCTGGTCGGGTCGCGCCCCGCAGGGCGGCTCGCACGCGTGGCCGAACACCTGGCCGCGCTGCCACTGAGCCCGCAGCGGGTGAGGGGCTGCGCCGCGGTCAGCCGCGGCGCAGCCTCTCGACGTAGGCCTGGCTGTCGGCGTACGTCGGCAGCAGGCCCTGCCGCTCCGCCTCCGCGAGCGTCGGGGCCTGCTCGTCCTTCGCGGACAGCAGCGGCTCGATCGGCTGGCCGTCGCGGCCCTGGGTCGGCCAGTCAATCCCGATCGCCGGGTCGAGCGGGTGCACCCCGTGCTCGCGGCCCGGCGCGTACGGCTCCGAGCACAGGTACGTGATCACGGTGTCGTCCTCGAGCGCCAGGAACGCGTGCCCGAGCCCCTCGGCGAGGTAGATCCCGCGCCGGTCCCGGTCGTCGAGCTGCACCGAGTCCCACTGGCCGTACGTCGGCGAGCCGACCCGGATGTCGACGACCACGTCGAGCGCCGCACCCCGCAGGCAGGTCACCCACTTGGCCTGGCCGGGGGGCACCTGCGCGAAGTGGATGCCGCGCAGCGAGCCGGCGGCGGAGACCGAGGCGTTCGCCTGGGCGAGTCGGAACCGGTGCCCGGTGGCCTCCTCGAACCGGTCCCGGCGGAACCACTCGTGGAAGGATCCGCGGTCGTCGCCGTGCACGACCGGGACGACCTCGAAGGCACCGGGGACCGAGAGCTCACGGATGTCCATGGCGGTTAGGGTACGGAACGCCGTGTCGTCGAGGGGTGAGGAGCCGCCGTGCGCTGGCTGGTGACCGGGTCCGCCGGGATGCTCGGGTACGACGTCGTGGAGCTGCTCCGCGCCGCCGGCGAGGAGGTCACCGCGGCGCCGCGGGCCGAGCTCGACATCACCGACCCCGCCGCCGTCGACGCGGCCGTCCCCGGTCACGACGTGGTGGTGAACTGCGCGGCGTGGACCGCGGTCGACGACGCCGAGACCGCCGAGGACGCCGCGCTGCGGATCAACGGCGAGGGCCCGCGGGTGCTCGCGGAGGCGGTCGCACGGCACGGCGGCCGGCTCGTGCAGGTCAGCACCGACTACGTCTTCGACGGGGCCGCCACGACGCCGTACCCGGAGGACGCGCCGGCGGCCCCCGCCTCCGCCTACGGCCGCACCAAGGCCGCCGGCGAGCAGGCGGTGCGGGCGGCGCTCCCGGACCGGCACCTGGTGGTGCGGACCGCGTGGCTCTACGGCGCCCACGGCGGCTGCTTCCCGAGGACGATCGCCCGGGTCGCCCGCGAGCGCAGCTCGGTCGACGTGGTCGAGGACCAGGTCGGGCAGCCGACCTGGACCCGCGACGTCGCCGACCTGGTGCTGCGGCTGGTGCGTGCGGACGCCCCGGCCGGGACCTACCACGCGACCAGCGAGGGTCAGGGCAGCTGGTTCGACTTCGCCCGCGCAGTGGTCGCCGCCGCCGGGCTGGACCCCGAGATCGTGCACCCCACCACGTCCGCGGCGTTCGTGCGCCCGGCTCCCCGCCCGGCCTACTCGGTGCTCGGCCACGACGCCCTGCGCCGGGCCGGCGTCGAGCCGATCGGCGACTGGCTGGCCCGGTGGCAGCAGGCCGCCGACAGCGTCCTGGGGCAGTCCGGGTAGTCCCGCCGTCTCCCGCCCCGCCGCGAACGGCGCTGGTCGGGTCCTGCGCGGTCCAGGAAGAGCTCGTGGACCTGTCCGGCTCCGGCTCCCGGCGCGGCGGTGCCGAACCGACAAATCGGCCACGCGACCAGGGTGTGACGTGCTTCACTGGCCGGTAGGGGACCTACCGGCTGGGGGGCCACGATGTTGATTGTGATCCTGAGTCTGCTCGTACCGTGCGCGTTCGCCGCCGGGCTGCGCCTCGGTGCGACGAACCGCGTCCTGACCGAGAAGCTCGCCGGTCGGGCGGCGCGCGAGCAACCCCCACTGCCCTAGCTCCGCGCCCGCGGAACGGCCCGCTACTCCTCGGCGAGGAGGCGGAGCAGGTACTCCCCGTAGCCGGACTTGCGTAGCGCCTCGCCGCGCTGGCGCAGCTCGTCGTCGGTGAGGAAGCCCTGCCGCCAGGCGACCTCCTCGGGGCAGCCGACCTTGAGCCCCTGCCGGTGCTCGATGGTGGCGATGAAGTTGGAGGCGTCGTTGAGTGAGTCGAAGGTGCCGGTGTCGAGCCAGGCGAAGCCTCGCTCGAGCACCTCGACGGCGAGCCGGCCCTGCTCGAGGTAGGCGCGGTTCACGTCGGTGATCTCGTACTCCCCGCGCGCCGACGGCTTGAGGTCGCGGGCGATCTCGATGACGTCGTTGTCGTAGAAGTAGAGCCCCGGGATCGCGTAGCTGCTCTTGGGGTGCTCCGGCTTCTCCTCCAGCGACAGCGCCTTGCCGAAGCGGTCGAACTCCACGACGCCGTACGCCGTGGGGTCCGAGACCCGGTAGGCGAAGACCGCCGCGCCGTCGAGGTCGGCGAACCGGCCGAGCTGGCGGCCGAAGCCGGGGCCGTAGAAGAGGTTGTCGCCGAGGACCAGCGCGCTGGTGTCGCCGCCGATGAAGTCGGCGCCGATCGTGAACGCCTGGGCGAGGCCGTCGGGCGAGGGCTGCTGGGCGTAGCTGATGCTCACCCCGAACTGGGAGCCGTCGCCGAGCAGCCGCTCGAACTGCGCCGCGTCCTGCGGGGTGGTGATGATCAGGACGTCGCGGATCCCGGCCAGCATCAGGGTGGTGAGCGGGTAGTAGATCATCGGCTTGTCGTAGACCGGCACCAGCTGCTTGCTGATCCCGTGGGTGATGGGGTGCAGTCGGGTGCCGCTGCCTCCGGCCAGGATGATGCCGCGCATGTCGGTTAGTGTGCCGCCCATGAGGCTTCTGGTCACGGGCGGGGCAGGATTCATCGGGTCGCACTACGTGCGCTCAGTGCTCACCGGAGCGTGGGGCGGGCAGGAGCCCGAGCACGTCACGGTGGTCGACAAGCTGACCTACGCCGGCAACCTGGCGAACCTCGACCCGGTCAAGGACGACGAGCGGCTCGAGTTCGTGCAGGGCGACATCCTCGACGCGCCGCTGATGGAGAAGCTGATCGGGGACGCGGACGCGGTCGTGCACTTCGCCGCCGAGTCGCACGTGGACCGGTCGATCACCGGCGCGGCCGACTTCGTGATGACCAACGTGGTCGGCACCCAGACGCTGCTCGACGCGGCGCTGCGGGTCGGGGTGGAGAAGTTCGTGCACGTCTCGACCGACGAGGTCTACGGCTCGATCAGCGTGGGCTCGTGGGACGAGGAGCGGCCGCTGGAGCCGAACTCGCCGTACTCCGCCTCGAAGGCGTCCTCGGACCTGCTGGCCCGCGCCTACTTCCGCACCCACGGGGTGCCGGTGTGCGTGACCCGCTGCTCGAACAACTACGGGCCTTACCAGTTCCCGGAGAAGGTCATCCCGCTGTTCGTCACCAACCTGATCGACGGCGGCTCGGTGCCGTTGTACGGCGAGGGCGCGAACGTCCGCGACTGGCTGCACGTCGACGACCACTGCCGGGGCATCCACCTCGTGCTGGAGGGCGGCCGGCCCGGCGAGGTCTACAACATCGGCGGCGGCACCGAGCTCACCAACAAGGAGCTCACCGCGCTGCTGCTGCAGGCCACCGGCACCGACTGGGACCGGGTCGAGAAGGTGACCGACCGGCTCGGCCACGACCTGCGCTACTCGGTGGACATCGGCAAGATCCGCACCGAGCTCGGCTACGAGCCGCGGGTCCCCTTCGAGCAGGGGCTCGCGGACACCGTGGAGTGGTTCCGCACCCACCGCGCCTGGTGGGAGCCGCTCAAGACCCGCGCCGCTCTCTGAGCGGAGTCGGTCAGCGCCGCCAGTACAGGTGGTGGACCACGCCGCCGTGACTGGGCACGACGTCACAGTGGTACCGGTCGAGGAGCTCCTCGGGCGAGCTCCACAGCCGGGACCCGGCCCCGAGCTCCACGGGGGCCACCGCGACGTGCAGCGTGTCGATGAGGTCGGCGTCCAGGAACTGGCGAATGGTGTTGGCGCCACCACCCAGCCGGACGTCCTTGCCGTCGGCGGCTGCGAGTGCCAGCTCCAGGACCGTCGCGGGATCGCCACTGACGAAGTGGAAGGTCGTGTCGGCCAGCGTGAACGAGGGCCGCTCGTGATGCGTCATCACGAACACCGGGGTGTGGAACGGCGGCTCCTCCCCCCACCAGCCCTGCCATTCGTCGTTCACCCAGGGGCCGCGTTGCGGGCCGAACTTGTTGCGGCCCATGATCTCGGCGCCGATGTTGCGGTCGAACTCCCGCACCAGGTAGTCGTCCAGCCCGCGGCTGCCCCCGGGGTCGGTGCGCAGCGACCAGCTCGCCGTCGCCGCTGCCCAGGAGAAGAGCACCCCGGGGTCGGCGTGGCCGAAGGGTCGCTCCAGGCTCTGGCCCTCGCCGGCGGCGTACCCGTCACTGGAGACGGTGAAGTTGTGCACCCGAACCAACTGCATCACTGCTGCTCCTCCTGAACTGCGGCGGCGTCGCTCTATTGGACTGCGATGCCGCGCCGATGTCATCACGCCGGCTCCTATTGGCGGATCAGCCGGATCTTGCCGTTGTCGAGGTAGATGGCGCGGTAGGCCTTGTCGTGGATCCGATGGTGGTGGAACGAGCACGCGAGCCGGCCGTCCTCGACGGAGGTCCGGCCGCCGTCGGCCCACGGGATCTTGTGGTGCGCCTGGCTCCACGACGCCGGACGGTCGCAGCCCTCGACGGTGCAGGTCTTGTCGCTGAAGCCCATCACGATCCGCTGGTAGTCGTCGTGGAAGCGCCGGCTCCGCCCGACGTCGAGCGGGACGGAGTCGCCGCCCAGCACCAGCGGGATCAGGTTGGCCCCGGCGCAGAGCCGGCGGGCCTCCCCGGCCGAGATCTCGTCGCCGGTGTCGAGACCGGCGACGCCCAGGTCGCCGAGCAGCTGCTCGAGGGTCATCGTGACCACGACGGTGGCGTTGATGCCGCCCGCCTTCGGCAGCTTCTTGCGCGGGAAGCGCTCGATCAGCTCGACGAAGCCTCGCCCGAGCAGCTCGTGCTGCGGCACCGCCCGGCCCTCCTCGTCGTGCCGCGCCTCCGGGCCGACCCGGGCCGGGGCGACCAGCGCGTTCACGATCTTCTCCAGCATTCGGGCCTGCAGCGTCGGCAGCTTGAAGGTGCCGCTCATCGTGCCGTCGCCGTTGGAGCGGAACTTCAGGCTGACCTTGCGCCGCGCCTCCCGCTCCTCTTGCTCGAGCTTCTCGCCGATCCGGCGATCCGCCTCCTCCGGGGCAAGCACGGTCAGCAGGTGCCGGCCGAGCAGCCGGAGCGCCTTGGCGTCTTGCTCGGCGGCGGCCGCGACCAGGTGGCGCTCGCCGCGGGCGCGGTCCTCGACCGGCACGTCGTTGGGCAGGTCGTCGACGGCGTCGATGATCGCCTTGGCCTGCGCGGCGTTGACCTCGCCGCGTGCGGCGGGTGAGGTCGTGGGTGTCGAGCTGGTGCGACAGCCGCACCTCGGCGTGCGCCCGCGGCCGCTCCAGACGGGTGTGGTGGGCCAGCCAGGCCGCGGTGCTGGACGCCGCCTCGTCCTGGCCGATGTCGTCGTTGTCGGCGCTGGCGAGGAGTCTGAGCCTCAGCTCGGTGAACCGGCTCTCGGCACGCTGGAGCCGCAGCAGCGCCGTACGACGCTCCGCGGGGGTCATCGCCCAGGCGGGCGCGTCGGCGAGGGTGTCGAGGACGGCGTCGAGGCGGACGGCGAAGGCGGCGATCGGGTGCTGCGGCGGGCCGCCGTCGGAGGACGCAGACCCGGGCGCCTGCTGGGTGTCAGCCGGTGGCGGGGTCTGCGTGCTGGTCATGGGTACGACGCTACGGAAACCCGACCCCCGGCTCGAGCACCTGTTCGAAAGATGTGGAAGGGGCCCACCCCCGGCGCCCGGTGGACGAAACCCGGCTCGCGACCCCGAGCCCGCGAGCCAGGCCGCACATGGGTCGATCGGGCCATAGCCGCCGCCCGCCCGCAAACGGGAGGATCTCGCGCATGACGAGGACGGGGGCGCTGTTGCGCGCGCTGGGACTGGGAGTGGCCGGCGGTCTGCTGGCCCGGCTGCTGATGCGGCTGGTGACGTTGGTGCGCGACGAGGAGCCGTCGTTCACCCTGGTCGCGACGGCGGCGATCACCACAATCTTCGTGCTGTCCGCCGTGGGAGCGGCGACGGCCGGCCTGCTGCCCTGGCACTGGTTGCTGCGGGTGGCGGTGCTCGTCGTCACGTCGTTCCTGATGGCGGTCGGCGCGATCGCGATCGGGATCAGCGAGCTGCAGTTCGTCATGAAGGACGACCTGACGACCGGGCAGTGGGTGGCGGTCGTCGGCTGTGCCGCGGGCATCTGGGCGATCAGCGCGGCGATGCCGTGGATCGGCTACCGATGGGGCCGGCGGGCGCGGTCGCGGCGTACGACGCTCGCCGCCCCAGCCACCGCCTGACCCGAACGACGCGCGCGCCGAACGGCGCCCGCGAAGGGGCCAGGAATCACTGCCGCCCGAGCGCCCGGTACGTCCACCCGGCGGCGCGCCACTGCTCCGGCTGCAGGCAGTTGCGCCCGTCCACGATCCGCGGCACCTCGACGAGCTTGGCGATGACCTGCGGCTCCAGGTCGAGGTACTCCCGCCACTCGGTCAGCAGCAGCACCACCTCGGCGTCGGCGACCGCCTCCTCGACGGTCTCGACGAACGTCAGGTCCGGCCACTTCTTGCGCGCATTCTCGATCGCCCGCGGGTCGGTGACCCGGACCTGCGCGCCCTGCAGCTGCATCTGCGCGGAGACGCTGAGCGCGGGCGAGTCGCGTACGTCGTCGCTCTCGGGCTTGAAGGCCGCCCCGAGGACGGCGATCTGCCGGCCGACGATGGAGCCGCCGCAGACCTCGCGGGCCAGGTCGACCATCCGGACGCGCCGCCGCATGTTGATCGCGTCGACCTCGCGCAGGAAGGTGAGCGCCTGGTCGGCGCCGAGCTCGCCGGCGCGGGCCATGAACGCCCGGATGTCCTTGGGCAGGCAGCCGCCCCCGAAGCCGAGGCCGGCGTTGAGGAACTTGCGGCCGATCCGATCGTCGAGGCCGATGGCGTCGGCGAGGCTGGTGACGTCGGCGCCGGTCTTCTCACACAGCTCGGCCATCGCGTTGATGAAGGAGATCTTGGTGGCCAGGAACGAGTTGGCGGCGACCTTGACCAGCTGGGCGGTGGCCAGGTCGGTCTCGATCTTGGGGGTGCCCTCGCCGAGCGCCTGGGCGTAGACCTCGTCCAGCCGGGCGGCAGCGCTCGCGCCGGCCTCGTCGGGGGTGGTCCCGTAGACGAACCGGTCCGGGTGCAGCGTGTCCTTGACCGCGTGCCCCTCGCGGAGGAACTCCGGGTTCCAGATCAGCGTGGCCTCGGGCTGGGTGGCGCGGATCGTCTCCAGGAGCAGCTCCGCGGTGCCGACCGGCACGGTGGACTTGCCGACGACCACGTCGCCGGGCTTCAGGTGCGGCGCGAGGTCTGCGATGGCCGCGTGGACGTAGGTGAGGTCGGCGCCGTTCTCGCCCTTCTTCTGCGGGGTGCCGACGCAGACGAAGTGCACCTCCGCGTCGGCGGCGGCCGCGGCGGAGGAGGTGAAGGTGAGCCGGCCGGTGTCGAGCGCCTCCCGGAGCAGCTCGGGGAGCCCGGGCTCGTAGAACGGCGCCTCGCCGCGGGACAGCGAGGCGACCTGGTGCTCGACGACGTCGATCCCCACCACCTCATGGCCGAGCTTCGCCATGCAGGCGGCGTGGACCGCACCGAGATATCCGCAACCGAAGACCGAGATCCGCATTTGCCGGAGTTTACTGGGCGTGTGCTGTTCGAACGCGACTGCATCGGGCGGCCCAGACGTCCGCACGGAACACGGCATGCGAGTTGCGTTCAACGGGAACCGTTGGCCGAACCGAGACGTCAGATGGTCGTGAGAACTCGGAAGGGGCGGAGCTTGCTTGCCGCCGTCGGCCTGGCTGCGGCGGTGTCGGGATGCGGACAGAGTGTGTCCACGGACTCCGCGCCCGGACCCCACGCGGCGCCAACGCGTTCGGGCGACTGCGATGACCTGCCGCACGCCGGCGGAGATCCGGGGATGGTGATTGGTACCGACTGGTCCGGGGAGCGGCACTCCTACGGCACTGCGGTGGTGGTCTATGCCTGCGTCACCCCCAGCGGCGGCGGGCAAGTGACGATGGTCGCGACCGGAACAGGTATTCGAGTGCGACCACGTTCTGTTCCCATAGGCCGGTCGAGCGACGGTGTCATCCCCTTTCATGTCACCGTCAGCGACGGCGCCTCTGGCGGGATCCGCGTGCAGCAGCGTGGAGGTGGAATCGGGGGCGACGCCGCGGGGCCAGTCGTGGCCGCGGACGGCAAGGACTGGCACTTCGTCCGGGACGAGGGCTGAGCCTCACGTGCGCCCTTAGCGGCCCAGCGGGACTCGGCGGCGGAATGCGCCTACCCCGAAGCGGAGCCGCGCCACCGCCAGCAGCACCAAGCAAGACACAGGACCAGCACGATGAAGGCCATCGGCGCGGCGACTTCCAGCGCCGCGCTACCGGCCAACAGGAGGACGGCCCGCAGCCCACTCAGCAGCGCGACGACCGCGGAAACCGCTCGCACCCACGTGCTCTTCACTGCGACGGTCACCGCTCCACTGAAGACCGCGATGGCGACGAACAGTGCGACGTCGGTCAGATCAGAGGCAAGAGCCAGTGACCTGACCGTGCCGTCCCCGGCTGATCCCGCCACCTGCGAAAGCAGGAGCGGCGGTACGGCGGTCAGCACGGCCGTGCCGGCGACCGCAGCCCCACTGACGAGCACCCATGGGGCAGCGCCGACCCAGCCGCTGTGCTGCAGCCTGCGTACAAAGCCAAGAAAGGCAACAGCCGCGGCCAGCCCGATGACCTGCGCGGTCACGATGACCCCGCTGTGGTCCTGGTAGAAATCGCGAACGAAGGGGACCCCATCCTGCTCACCCGGCACCGACACCATGCCTGCGCTGACCAGGAGGAGGACAACGAAGGCGATCCCCCAGTACGCCGCGGACCGCCCCGACTTCGCCCGCGCCACATCACCCCGAGGTCGAGCCGGATGCCCCATGTCGACTCCCTCGTTCTCCGATGACATCAGGCAGGACTTCGTGACGCACTGACGCTCTCGGAAATCGCCACATGTCGAGCCGACAGCTCACGGTACATCCGGCGGTTAAGCGTTGTCGTGCCTCTACGAAGGCACATCGGCATCACCGCGCTTTCACTATCCGCGGCAAATGCGGACGTTCTAGGGGCGGCACATTGGAGCCGGTATGAAGCGGCCTTCATGAATGAACTTCGACATGAGCGGACGACGAGCCCCGCACATCCTCCTGAGCACCCGCGGCTTGAAGGGGAATGCTCGTGCTGGAGGTCCGTGACCCGGTACACCTCCGGGACGGCCTGAGTCACGTCAGGGTCGCGATGGCCTTACGGGTCGCGAAGGTCAGGCATAGCAAGGACATCGTGAGCCCGAAGATCAGCGTTGAGGTCAGCACGCTGGTGGCTCCCGCGATCGCGCCGAGCACCGGCAGAGAGAGCGGCATCAGGGTCATGTCCCCGAGGCTGGTGACCGAAGAGACGCGGCCGGTGTACTCCGGGTCGATCGCCTTGAGGAACGCGCCCGACAGCCAGACCGACGCCATGCCGGCCGTCACCCCGACCGTGAACATCCCCAGCAGCACGGCCGGCAGGGACGGCATGCCCACGATCGCGAGCCCTACGCCTTGCAGCACCAGGACCCTGAACCCGGTCCGCGCGGCGTGCAACGGCGGCCAGCGGATCGCGAGCAGGCTTCCGGCGATCGCGCCGACCGCCAGGGTGCCGTCGGCGAAGCCGAGCCAGTGCGCACCCCAGCCGGAACCGTCGACGCGGATCGCCAGCCCGAGTGCTACGACCGGGGTCACGAACACGTTCAGCGCGGTCAGCCCCGTGATGAAGATGCGCGCCGTCGGGCTGCGCCTCAGGTAGGCGACACCGTCGGAGAAGGATTCCCGCCAGCGGGCGTGTGCGGCGCGCGGCACGGCATACCGGGCCCGCACGACCAGGGCGAGCACCAGCGCGATGAACGCGAACGATGCGCCGTCGATCACCATCGCGGCCACCGGGCCGTACAAGGCAACGATGACGCCGCCCGCCGGCGCGCCCAGGAGGCGCATGGTGCGGCCGAGGACCTGCTGCCAGCCCATCACGGTGCCGAAGTCGTCGGGATGGACGAACTCCCGCAGCAGCGGCCCGCCAGACGGGACGGTCAGCCCCGCGACGACCCCGAAGGTCAGTGCGATGGCGAACAACGTCGCGGCGCCGTCGGACCCGGCGTGCCACGCGAGCGCTCCGAGCGCAAGCACGACAGCCCGGGCCACCTGGCCGAGGACCAGGATGCGCCGTGGGTCGAAGCGGTCTGCCAGCACGCCGCCAAGGAGGACGAGGATCGCCTGCGGGAACATCTCGGCCGCGAGCACGGCGCCCGCGAGCGTCGGCGACACCGTCTGTACGGCGGTCCACGCGAGCGCGACGGTCCACACCGCGTCGCCGAACGCCGAGATCGTGGTGCCCGCGAGCCAGGTCAGCACCATCGGGTCGCGACGCACCGGCGGCGGTGCGGCCCCCAGCAGGGCCGGCGCTGAGGTGGCGCTCACGGTCGCACCGCCCTGCTGGGGAACATCCGCAGGATGACCCGGACCATCCGGCTGTCGGGCGCCGGCTTCTCGGTCTTGACCTCCTCGGTCCACGCCTGGAGGACGGCGCCCAGGCGCTGGTGCAGGTCCTTGGTCTGCTCGGGGGTGGCCCGGACCAGGCTGTCGGTCGAGCCTGCCGCGCGCCGCCACTGCGGCGTCGCCTGGCCCACTTCCTTGAGCCACTGCTGAGCGGCGCGTGCCTGGTGCCGGAAGTTCTCGAGCTCCGCCTGGTCTGCGACCTTGCGGCCCAGGCTGTCGGGCGCGAAGTCCTCGGCGCTCCACGACAGTTGGCGCTCGGTCACCCGCCACCAACTCTCCCGGGAGTCGCGGGCCAGCTCGGGCGCCGGCTCGACGAACCCCTGCCGGTGCAGCGGCTTGAGGTGGTGGCTCACCGACCCAACCGCCAGCCCGGTGCGCGCGGCGAGCCCGCCCACCGTGGCCGGCCCCTCGACGTACAGCAACTCCACCAACCATCGCCGGGTCGGGTGGTGCAGAGCGACGAGGACGTCGATCAGGTCGGTACTGACGTCGTCGATGCGGTGCCGGAGCTCAGCCGTTTTGCGGGTCACACCTCTAGCCTGCGGCCGGCGAGCGCCCACCTACAAGGCCCCTTGTATAAGTCCTGAGCGCCGTATGCCTGACGAGATGGATGGGCCGCCGTGACTGCCGACAGGGCGCGCCTGGCGGGACCTCGGCCCCAAAGGGCGCTGCGCCATCCCCGGTCTCGGTTGCATGGCTGCTGAACGCGACGGCAGACGGGAGGAAGCGAGACGGCGGGCGCGTTCGGTCCGTTCGTCTTTCCGGAGGGACGGAGAGGGTCCGCGTCGAGTCGAGGCAGATCACTCTCGTCCCCGTCGATGCACCGCGGGCTGGGGAGGCCGCCGAAGAGAAGTGGCTCGGCACTCTCGAACTAGAGATCCAGTCCGGCGCGGCCCACTGGACACCCGTCGAGGCGATTCCCAGGCCCCTCACGTGCGCCACTCGTCGAACTACCCCTGGGCGGCTCCGACACGCCCTGTCATCGGCGACACCCGCGCGGACCGCGGCAGCTCCGGGCTTGGGCAGATGAACAGGCACGTTGGCCACGCCTGACCAGAGTTCACGCTCAGCAGCGCAGCTCAAGACGCCAACCTGCCTGTCCACATGCAGCAAGCGGCAACGTCCTCAATTCGGCGAATTCCGCATCCCGCCCTGGTCCAGGGCGTCGGCGATGCCGGAGGACAGGGGAATCTCGTCGGCGATCAACCACCCGTTCGTGCCAGGGTGGATCGAGTCTCGAAGACCGGGACGGGCGTAGGCGAGCACGGGCATGCCCAGTGCGTCGGACTCGATGACGGAGATGCTCCAGCCTTCGCCTTCCGAGCGTTGACCGCAAGCCATGCGGAGGCGGCAAGCTGGTCGCGCACTTCGTTGGAGCATCCCGGGTAGAAAGTGACGACGTCATCGAGTCCGAGCTGCGTGGCCAGAGCCCTGAGCCGCTCGAGCTCCGGCCCGTTGCCGACGACGTCGAGCGTCAGATCGGGGAGGGCCATGCGCACCTCGGCGACGGCCTCGATCGTGAGGCGGGTCCGCTTGGGGCCCCCTCCGGCTCTGACGGCGTGCTGGTGGGCGGGCAGGCGGCAGGGCCGGACCCCCCGGGCCGGAAGACAGACGATACGGGGCAAGGCGTGAAAAGCACAGATAGGACGAGCCGCGCCCAAATCGCCCCGGCGCCGCTGACTCGGTAGCATGGCGCCTGCTCCCGACGAGAGGCCACACCCAAGCTCATGACCACCACGCATGCGGACTACCGCCTGAGCCAGCTCGACGAGCTCGAGGCCGAGTCGATCCAGATCTTCCGCGAGGTCGCGGCCGAGTTCGAGAAGCCGGTCCTGATGTTCTCCGGCGGCAAGGACTCGATCGTGATGCTCCGCCTGGCCGAGAAGGCGTTCTTCCCCGCGAAGATCCCCTTCCCGATGCTCCAGGTGGACACCGGCTTCGACTTCCCCGAGGTGCTGGAGACCCGCGACCACTGGGTGAACCGGCTGGGCGTGCGCATGGTCGTCGCCTCCGTCGACGACGCCATCAAGAACGGCGTGGTCGTCGACGACGGCAAGACCAGCCGCAACCGGCTCCAGATCGGCACGTTGCTCAACGCCATCGAGGAGGAGGGCTTCACCGCCGCCTTCGGTGGCGGCCGCCGCGACGAGGAGAAGGCCCGCGCCAAGGAGCGCGTCTACTCCCACCGCGACGAGTTCGGCCAGTGGGACCCGAAGATGCAGCGCCCCGAGCTGTGGAGCCTCTACAACGGCCGCATCCACGGCGGCGAGCACATGCGGATCTTCCCGCTGAGCAACTGGACCGAGCTGGACATCTGGGACTACATCCACCGGGAGCAGATCGAGATCCCCTCGATCTACTTCTCCCACCAGCGCCGGGTGATCCTGCGCGACGGGATGCTGCTCTCCGAGTCCGACGCGGTCCAGCCCAAGGGCAACGAGACCGTCGAGGAACGCACGGTCCGCTTCCGCACCGTCGGCGACATGACGCTGACCGGCTGCGTCGAGAGCACCGCCAGCACCACCGCCGAGATCATCGAGGAGATCGCCGTCGCCCGGGTCACCGAGCGCGGCGCCACCCGTGGCGACGACCGCTTCTCCGAAGCAGCCATGGAAGACCGCAAGAAGGAAGGCTACTTCTGATGGACCTGCTTCGTTTCGCGACCGCCGGCTCGGTCGACGACGGCAAGTCGACGCTGATCGGCCGCCTGCTGCTGGACGCCAAGGCGATCTTCGAGGACCAGCTCGAGGCGGTGGAGTCGACCTCGCAGTCCAAGGGCTACGACTACACCGACCTGGCGCTGCTCACCGACGGGCTCCGCTCCGAGCGCGAGCAGGGCATCACCATCGACGTGGCCTACCGCTACTTCGCGACGCCTGAGCGCAAGTTCATCATCGCGGACACCCCCGGGCACGTGCAGTACACCCGCAACATGGTCACCGGCGCCTCCACCGCCGACCTCGGCCTGGTGCTCGTCGACGCCCGCCAGGGCCTGACCGAGCAGTCCCGCCGGCACGCGGTGATCCTGTCGCTGCTGCGGGTCCCCCACCTGGTGCTCGCGGTCAACAAGATGGACCTCGTCGACTACGACCAGAAGGTCTACGACGAGATCCACCGCGAGTTCACGTCGTTCGCGACGAAGCTGAACATCCCGGACCTGGAGATCATCCCGATCTCGGCGCTCAAGGGCGACAACGTGGTGACCCGCTCCGAGCACATGCCGTGGTACGACGGCCCGTCGCTCATGCACCACCTCGAGCACGTGCACGTGGCCTCCGACCGCGACCTGGTCGACACCCGCTTCCCGGTGCAGTACGTCGTCCGCCCGAAGTCCGACGAGTACCACGACTACCGCGGCTACGCCGGCCGCGTGGCCGGCGGCGTGCTGAAGCCCGGCGACGAGGTCGTCGTGCTGCCCAGCGGCCTGACCAGCAAGATCGCCGGCATCGACCTGTTCGACAAGGAGATCGACGAGGCGTTCCCGCCGATGTCGGTCACCGTCCGGCTCGAGGACGACGTCGACGTCAGCCGCGGCGACATGATCGCCCGCCCGGCGAACGCCCCGAAGCCCAGCCAGGACATCGACGCGATGATCTGCTGGATGACCAACGAGCCGCTCAAGCCGCGGCAGAAGCTCGCCATCAAGCACACGACCCGCAACGGTCGCGCGATGGTCAAGGACATCCAGTACCGCCTCGACGTGAACAGCCTGCACCGCGACCAGGAGACCAAGGAGCTCGGGCTCAACGAGATCGGCCGGGTGCAGCTGCGCACCACCGTCCCGCTGCTGTGCGACCCCTACTCCAAGAACCGGACCACCGGGTCGTTCATCCTGATCGACGAGGCCACCGGCGTCACCGTCGGCGCGGGCATGATCAACTCCGGATCCTAGAGGCAACGCGACTCCCTCGATAGGTGTTGCGGGGCCGAATTAGCGCGCCCGGATTCCCGGCGTTCGGCAGGCGGCACTAGGCGATCGGGCCATGAAACGCGACATCACTGGCATACTGGAAGCCTTAATGCCAATCGCGTGGTAGTCACTTGCCCGCGAAAAGTTGGGTCGAGCCGCTTGCGGTTGCATTCGCTCCGCCGCGCGAGCAAGGGAAATATCGCGTCTCGGGAAGACTCGTTACTGCAGGTTCAGTCTTCGGCCGAGGGCAGGTGGGCGTCACGGCTTTCACCGCAGGCCGGTGGCACCCGCCGGTGATTTATGAATCTAAGCTCGTCGGCTAGGTCGGCGCCCGGTGGGCGTACCAAGGCACGGCGCGGTAGAGGATGGGAGCCGCGGTCGCCCACCTTCTCATCGTCGTGAGGCTCGGCGCGAGCAATCCGTAGGGTTGCCCCTACGGATCGTACAAAACGTATTCTCGAGCCTCGGCTTCGGCGCTTGACGGCATTCACCAAAGCCATCGCAGGTAGCTCGCGGTCTGGCCCAGCCTTGCTCAATGCGGCCGGATCGCTCGCCATCCGAAGGCGAGCTTGTTCGGCTCGCCGGTGGTCGCGCCCTCAGCCACGTCTGGCTCGGCCAGGCTCCGGGCATCAGCGGTGTCCAGACGGCCCGAGTCCATGGCGCCATCAACTACGACGGCACGCTCGACGCGCGAGTCTTCGGATCCTCAGATCCGCCCTCCTCTGGCCCCACAGCGCGCCCCATGCGTGGAGCTAGTGACGGTCAGCTAGGAAGCAAGGATCCGCCGCGGCTGGCCCTAGCGATCACACCTCAATCGCAGAGGGGGAGCGCGCGATTTGCACTCCTACAAGCCGGTGTCTTCAGGGGATACTTGCATGAAAAATGAGGCCTCCGCTGGCCAAACGCTCCAATGAGTTCAGGACAGCCCACCCGACCGGACGACCGTCACCCATCTACGAACGCCAGACCTTAGCGTTGGAGCGAATCACCGACCTGCCTCAGCTGCACAACTAGTTCAATTTCCTCGCTGGCACTCCAACTATCACGGATCCCGGCGCGAATGATTTAGTGACCACTGCGTTCGCGCCCACGGCGCAACGTGCCCCGATAGTGACTCCGGCAGTGATGGTCGCCTTTGAACCCACCCAAACGCGCCGCTCCAGGACGATGGGGGCTGTCGTCCATTCATCCGATATCGATCCGGTCTCGGGCGAGTACACGTGCTCATGGTCGCGGATTGTGGACCATTCGGCGATCCTGCATTCGTCGCTGATCTCGACCGATTCGCGGGCGGCGACGATCACATAGCGCCCGATGAACGCACTGCCAATATCGAGGTTGGCCCCAGCGGAGGCGTCCAGTCGCGCGAATGGTTCGATGCGGGCGTCTCGAAGAGCGATGCGACCTCCCGACTGAACTCGTAAAGTCGCCCCACGCCCAACACGGGTTTTGCCCTCAACTTTGACCCCGTGGACAAAGGCGCCGTAAAACTGAGCTCTAGCCCTCTCGCTGAACCGCGTGAGTCGTGCCCCCAGCTTGCGAATCATCGGACCATCCTTTCGAATTCTTCGTACCCAG
Source organism: Nocardioides mesophilus (assembly GCF_014395785.1). Lineage (GTDB taxonomy): Bacteria > Actinomycetota > Actinomycetes > Propionibacteriales > Nocardioidaceae > Nocardioides_B > Nocardioides_B mesophilus. The sequence continues at coordinate 1,311,201 of NZ_CP060713.1, forward strand.
AGAGCGAAGCACCAGCACCAGTGCGAGAATCATGTACGCGCTGACCCAAGCCCTCGCCAAGTCCAACGCCTTCGGGACCGGGCCCCCCAATACGAACGTGGTGAAAAGAAATATCGCGATCGCCAGTCCGTAGCTTGCCGCGATCCAGCCATCCAAGCGGTGGGCGATCAAATATGCGGACGCGACTGCAACAAGGCCGATGAGCGGTAGCGCCCAGACGAACACAGCGAGCGTAGGGGCGGCCTGTCCAGCTTCGTATCCGAAGAGCAACTGCAATAGATCCTCACTGAATACCGACACGAGCAAGGAGACGGTCAATCCGAGAAAGAAAGCGACCGCGGCGATTCCCTTGAATTTTGCTAAGTCTCTTTCGCCCGCGAGCAACGGGATTAAGACGGCACCAGCCATCGCCGCGGGAGCGCTCAGTAAGAACCACAGCCTCGTCACCACTCCTACGGTCTCGAGTGTATGCACCGAAATGAGGCCAGCGATCGCAATAGGAAGACTAACAAATACATGCAACAGGATGCTTGCCAGCCCCAGCCGCGACATCGTCCTTAAACGCGGCCGAATGTCCCCTTGCGAAACTTGTGCTAGCACAAGCCGCGCGGGGGCTCGCGCAAAGAGCCACATCGAAACTGAGGCTGCCCAATAGCCGCAGACGTACGCCAACGCAAGCGCGTGACCCCTTACGCCCACCGCCAACAGGACAAGACCCGCCGCCGCCGTTGTGGCAGTCAAGACAATTCGGCATATGGCCAACGCAGCGAATCGCCGGCGCGAGTCCAGCAGGTAGGGGACCGCCAACGCCATACTCAAAGGAAGAGGCAAAAGCACCACTACATACTTGGCAGTTGGAAGCCCGTAGATAGCGTAGCCAATGAGGGCGATCAACGGTGCGAGAATCAAAACCGCCACTAACTGAACCCGGATGGTCACCGCCGCGACATTGTCCGGTAACTCTCCTTCCACGATTCGGCGGGTAGCGTCCTGGTTAAGACCACCGTCACTAACAATCGTTGCGAGGGCGATTAATGCGAGGGATAGTGACAGATATCCCAGAGTCTCCAGACCAGCTTCCCGAGCCAACATGGCCGTAAAGGCAAAGGTCAGCAGCCGGCCCACCGCTTCCGCGCCACCAATCGAAGCGATTCCCTTAAACGCTCGCGCGTACATCTGTCCCCAGTCCGCGATCGGAACCCAGTTCGATGGATGTACCTAGAGGGGAAGCGGGCCCACTGAACTTACTCGTGGCAATGGCCATGCCGACAAAAACCCATGTTTGAAGGAGCCACAAGGTGCTTGTCGACGCACCCACGACTAGATAGGCAGCCAGAAACACAGCCGCGTTCTTGGAACGCCACCGCCAATAGACGGCGAGAGCGATAGACGCCAGCAGCGCAACGCTGACCAATCCTCCGTCATAGAGGATCTGCAACGGCAGACTGCCTAGGTACCATGCCTGCCCGGAGCCTGGCAGGGACGGATCCAAGTGGCGCTGGCCGAAACTGTTTAAGCCCAATCCCGAAAACCATGCGGATTGATCACGCAGATCAATGAGGGCCCTCTCCCAGGTCGCCGCTCGGTAGCGTCCCGTCCCTTCACTGAAGTCGAGCAACTCTGCGAACTTGTCCAGATTCAGGGAGTTCAGCAGGGTGGCGGGTAACACCGACGCGGCAATGATGGCGCTTGGCACGAACCAAAAGACGACCGCGGACCTGTTCTTCCAAAACACGGCCAGAACCAGAAGCGCAGATCCCACAAAGGCTGCCCGCGTATGACTAATTAGGGCCGCGGTGGGGGCGCACACCAAAACAGCAAAGCCCAGCCCCGGACTGACTATATAGCTCAGCCGCCTCGACTGAGCGACGCAAGCCCACAACAAGATGGCTCCTGCGAAAATGTTAGCTTCGTAGAAACCGGCGAAAGCAGCATATCCGCCGTAAGCAGGGTCGACTTGAACAAGGAAACGAGCAATCCCGAGTGTTGCCAAGATCCAGCATACGACCCCAACGGCCGTTGAAACTACGGCAGCTCGGACTCCGAAAAGAGCCAACTTTGCCACGTCTACTTCGCTCCACAATAGAAACATGACCGCGACGAGGTCCAAGGCCAGCCATGCAATTATCACGAGGCTGTCTGCTGGGGATGGCGATGTTGTTAACGAGACAACCGACAACCATGCAAGCCAAAGCGCTAACAGGCCAACAAGTCCAACCTCGCGAGCGCCGCGTTCGCGAGACTTGAAGGCCAGCAGACCGACTAGTGCGACGAGGCACGCGAGCATCTCGAAACGTAAGTTGAGACCGCCAACCGGTATCGACATTCGGCTGAGAAACGTCGTAGCCACCAGCAACATCCCGCACCGATTGGGGTTCCCTAGGGCAATCGGCAACATCACTAGTGCCAGCGCGAGGGCGACGCCCAAGAACGGCGAAAATGCCACTAACATCCCGGTCATCGCCGCAAGGCCAACCGCGCCGATTCGAAATAGAACGTTAGGCACGTGTGGCCACTTCGTTCAGTAATGCGCCCCACTGAGACTCGAAAACGGACGGACTGAATCGCTGAGTTTCGTGGTGAGCGCGACGGGCAGCTCCCGCCCAGGTAGGCCGGTCGAGTAGGGCGACCAATCGGAGAGCGATCTGGTCTTCCTCGGTCCCCGCCTGGTCTCCCAGCGGCGACTGCCCAACAACCTCCGGCATCGCCCCTCTCCCCGTATGCACGACGGGCACTCCCGCCGAGCCTGCCTCAAGGAGTGGTAGGCAAAAGCCTTCATCCAGCGATGTAGACAGGACACAAAAAGCCTCGGAAATGAGCGTGTCGAGATCCTTCTGGGGAACGCCTGTCTTTATCCATGTCAACCACCCCCCATCAACCTCTGAGATCGCCTGAGTGATCGCCTCGACGTCATTTCCTGACTTTCCAACGATGGTGAGCCGAAGATGCCCGTCTGCGAGCCGCCTAGCTCGGTCAACCGATCTGATGGCCATCGGTATCCTCTTGTGTTTATCACACGAGGCAATGAGGACTATTTCGTTCGAACCGGGGGCACTTCGCGGCGCTGACGCGCGCGCCCTGAACGTGGGCCACGGGATCACTCTAACGTCCAAATGCGGCCATCTCCGGGTGATTTGGCGCTTAGAGTGCTCGCTCGGCGTGACGACGACTGTTGAGTTCTTAGCTGACAGAGAAAAGAGCATCTTGGCAAAGATTACGTAGCCGAAATCGAACAGGCGCCAGTGATCCAGAACCATGGTGTCGTGCATAACCGTGATTGAGGGAAGTCCTCGCACAACGCCAGTATTTGCTGGATTTACGACGATGTCGCAACCCGCATTCCGTGCGGTGCGATCAAGTCCCAAAGCCTCCCATCGCAGCATTGAAGCTAGGTTTCGCACGCGCGACCCGCTGGGCTGGCCGGGGTTAAGGGGGATCTTTTGGTGCTGCTGCAGCGCGTTTTCGATCGCCTGAAGGCCTACTCCGGATCCGCTCATTCCACGCCGAGCGATCATAGAGTTTATTCCTATTCGCATCACGTGACCGCCTTCAGGCAAGCGCGAACCGCGGCATCAAAATTGGCTTCACTAAACAGCCTCGCTTGACGGCGGCTCGCAACACTTCGCCGGTGCCTGTACTCGGCGTCTTCCAATCGCCGAACCTCTCTAGCTATCGCGCTTGCACTAGCCTTGGGCAAGGGCGCGTCGAGTGAAGCCGACTGCCAGGGTCTGGGGTCGGAGATAAGACCGCCCGAGTCACCTACTACCTCTTGCACGGAGCTATTGGCGAAGGCGACTACCGGTGTTCCCAGCGCCATGGCCTCAAGTGGGGGCAAACCCTGCCCTTCGTACGCTGAGGTGTAGACAAACGCCCGCGCGCCCGCGAGAAACGACCACAGGCTCTCATCATCAGGTGTTTCGGTAGGAACTGCATGAGGGGCGAGGGCCGGTAGACGGTCAAGGCCTCGACCTGTCACTCGCAGCGTTAGACCTATTGAGAGGACTTCTTCAGCAATGGGCTCTAACCAGTGCATTCGTTTACGGGGGTCAGGCGTCCGCAAGTCCACCATGGCTGCGACATAGTCTTCGCCTACCCCACGCCCAAGTGGCTCAGAAGAACTGATTGGTTTAGTGGTGACTGGCATGCCAGCTGTCACGAATTTAATAGCCTGCGAACGCCTGCCCACGAATTTTGAGAAACGTTCCTGAGTGTGCCGCGAGTTTGCAAACACGACTTCCGCTCGGCTTGCGTTCATATAATGAAGTCGCGACCTGATTCCGAATCTTTGATACTCGCGGAGATCGAGCGGAATCGTGTCCTGAACCGAACAAATCCAAGCGCGGTCCTTCTTCAAGGGCAGCAGACCCGGAGCGGTCACGTGTAATGGCGTTGCCTCACCACCGAGTTGCCTCAAGGTGCGGGTCGCACCCGGTCCTGATAAGGGTTCTGGCACCTCGATTACTCGAATGCCCACGCGTCCATAAGCAGACATCAGCGCCCTCGTATAGCGCCCGAGTCCCCGATCGGCGCCAGGTCGGCTCAGGGACGCGGTCTCCAGCAGGACAGACCCCATGGGTTCTGATATCACTTCCGCCCCCCAACTAACGCTATCTCCTGCAAGACCCGTTCTTGAAAGCCCGGTAGCGCAAATTTCGACTCATAGGTACGACGGCTAATTTCTCCGGCCCGTCGCATCATCTGGAGCGTCAGCCGATCAATCACGCGCGCCAGGTCAACTGCGCTTCCCCTTTCAAAGAACCAACCCTCCTCACCTTCGCGCATAACCTCATCCAAGCCCCCGCCAGCGCTGGCAATCACAGGAACGCCGCGCGAAAATGCTTCGATAGCAACTAATCCAAAGGGTTCAGGCGCGTCAGAGGGCACAATTAGCACGTCTGTATCGTCCAGTGCGGCGAGGAGAGACTCTACCTCGCCAACAATTTCAATCTGACTTTGTCGACGGTTGGCATCCACTGCTGCCGGCACATCGAATCCTTCACCTAAGGGCGGAGGGCCGCCAACTATGCGAAGGTAGCCTGACGTTTGGCAAAGCTCCCAGGCATTCAGGAGCGTGCCGTGTCCCTTCCACAAGTTCCAGCGACTCGCGACTAGAAAGCTTGGGGGCCCTTGGACATGGTCACGTTTCCTCAGCCCCATGTCGGGGACGCCGTTGAGTACAACCCTCGAACGGTTGCGAAGCGACCGAGGGAGGGACTCCTGGACCACTGAGGAGATGCAGATTATTCGCGACGTGAACAGCGCTAGGGCCGAAAGAATTAAGCGATCTGCTCCAGACCAACGTTCCTGCATATGCAGGATGAGCCGTGCGCCAGTGAGGGCCTTAACGAGGATTGCAGTCGGTAGCATGGCGCTAGTGGCCACATAAACTTTATCGGGCTTTGCGATGGACCTCACAAAGTTCAAGAACGCAAAACAGTCGAAAATCAGTTGCCATACTCCACGGAAGGAAACGTAACGCCGCCTAAGGACGGGCATTCGCTTATGACTTACCTCGACGTCGGAATCCGCGAGCAAATTCTGTGACAACCCGTGGCGCCCGGGGGTCACATCTGTCGGAAGGAGTAGCCGCACGTTTGCGCCGTCTCGAGAGAGGGCCGTTACGACGTATTGAACGATGCGATCGGCGCCATAATTCTCGTCTGACGAGTGCAACGCGAGGATTTCACTCATTCGAGGAGATTCTCTAGAGCGCGTTTATAATCACCGCAGATAGAGGGCCAGTCGAACTTCTCGCGTGCACGCAGAGCAGCTGCTTCCCCCAGGCACCTCGCCTCAGCCGGGGCGGCCAAGAGATCCCGCAGCGCGTCAGCGATGACGCCTGGATCGGAGTCCACAAAATGTCCAGTTTCCGCGAGCACTTCTCGATTGAAGACCGTGTCGCGGGCAAGGACAGGCGCACCACATCGCATGGCTTGAACGAGAGCTGGGTTGGTTCCCCCGACGGTGTGGCCATGAAAGTAGACGCCGCAGTTGCTCCACAGGTCGTGCAGGAGGTTGTCGTCCCTGACGTGACCGAGCCATCGCACGGAATCAAATTCACTGGTCAAAGCCGCCGCAGCTTGGTCGAGTTCGCCACCGTAACCGGAAGACCCCACAATCACGACAGGCACGTCGCGCGCGATCTTTCGGGATGCCTCAAAAAACTCGTCTACGGAGTTTTCGGGAACGAATCGGGCAACGAACAGCACGTAGCTGCCCTGTGGGAGCCCAAACGGCGCAGGACGCTTTGGTACCTCAAGCGAGCCATATGGAATGTACACGCCCGGTCGGCCATACCATTCTTGCCAGCGGTCCCCGATGGCCTCGGCGTCGACGACGATCTCGTCTGCAAACCGCGCAGTCAGGCGTCCGCCCACTCGAAACACGGCGCGAGCGGCCCGATTCCATTTCGCGCGTTCCCATTCCACCCCGTCTACATTTACAAGTGTCGGGATCCCCCTTGCCTTCAACAACGGCAACCAATAACCGTTCGCAACATTCATCACTAATGCCACGTCTGGTTTCAGGCGAACGGCGTCGATTGACGCTGTCATTCCGTAGGAGAGAGTGCTCGTAGCCTTCTTATCCCAACCCCTAGTGAATTTCACCTCGATGCGAGGGTCCGCCTTATGGTTGCCCTCACCGCTCTCGGGCCGTCCGTAAATCGTCACGTCCCAGTCTTTTTCGACGAGAAACTCACCAAGAAAACGAACGGCCGTTTCGAATCCGCCATAATAACTAGGGTATCCACGCGTCCCAATTATGGCAACATGCGCCATTTATTCTGTCACCCCCAATGCAGATAACTTCAGCGACTCGGATCAGTTGCCACGTCCATAATCGTCCGCTATGCGGACAATATCATCTTCACCCGTATAGGCGCCGCGCTGAACTTCGACGATGATCAATTCTTCCTCTGTCTCGTTGGCGAGTCGGTGCATGGCGCCTTGCGGAACGTCAAGGGATTGCCCTGGGCCAACAAGAGTCGTGACTCCGTCGACCGTGCATGTAGCAACCCCGTAGATCACAACCCAGTGTTCGGAGCGGTGATCATGAGTCTGATAAGACAGGCGGCAACCTGCACGCACGTGAATCCTCTTGACCTTGTAGCCGCGGTCAACATCGATGACGTGCCAGGACCCCCAGGGTCGCTCTTCCCAGTCGTGACTCATCGCTTCCTTCCCTGCGGTGTTTCCGAACCGCCTTCGGGCACCCGACTATGTCGTCGCTAAGCCTGTCACGTCGATCTCCCATTCCACTGATCGGGCTCCTCTGACCGCTCCCCATCGACTTACCAACATCCGACTGTGTGACGACTGCCTGCAATAAGCGCGACCTAGTCGCAGCCCGGGTGACGTTCAGCTTCTTCCATGTCGTCAGCCGCAGGCGCTGTGGCAGCTGGGGGAGATTCGAGAGCCCCCTCAGGTGTGTCATCTCTGCCAGAACCCGGTCGGCCGTGGTCCGCGGACAAGTCGGAGTCCGTAAATTCGCCTCGTCTGCCCGTGGCGGGAGGCTCTCGGCCTCACCAGCCCCGTCATGTGGACAGCAAGTCCCGGTGCTGTTGGAGCCGTCCCGGGCGACCTCGGCTGTGCAGTCGGGCTGACAGGCGCTGGTCCTCGCGCTGCGGTGACTGGGCAGCAAGGACCACTGGCCACCAGCAGATCGCTGCATTGGAAGGCACTGCAGCGTTAAAGTTCCGACATGACGAGTCCGCTGCGTGCACTGTGGTCCGCTCTTGCTGCTCTGGCCCTCGCGGGTCCTGTCGTCCTCGGAGCCGCCACCGCCTCGGCGGCGCCCCGGCAGGCCATCGAGTACGACGCGCTCGGTGACTCCTACGCCTCCGGGTACGGAGTGGGGCCGTACGAAGGCGGCGCGTGCGCGCGGTCGCAGTCGGCGTACTCCGTGCAGATCGACGGGCGCATGAAGATCAACCTTGACGACTTCGTCGCGTGCGCCGGCGCCACCACGACCACTCTCGTGTCACGGGGCCAGCTGAACGCACTCGACGCCGACACCGACCTGGTGACGCTCACCATCGGCGGCAACGACATCGGTTGGTCGAGCACCGTCGGCGCCTGCCTGCTGGGCTCCGACGCCCAGTGCGCCGGGGCGCGCGCGATCACGGCGAACGTCGTGCAGACAGTTCTCCCGGGCCTGCTCGACGCCGTCTACTCGCAGGTGGCGGCTGCCGCCCCCAACGCGCACGTGGTCGTCACCGGTTACCCGCCGCTCTTCTCCCCCGAGTACGGCGCCTACTACGGCGCCTCCCCGGCCGAGCAGCAGGCCCTCAACGAGGGAGCCGCCCTGCTCAACTCCGTCATCGCCCAGGTGGCCGCCGAGCACGGCTTCCAGTTCGTCGACGTCACCAAGCGGTTCGAGGACCACGGCGTGAACGCGCCCGAGCCCTGGATCTTCGGGCTGACCGACCCGGGCCGCTTCCACCCCAACGCCCTGGGCTACGAGGCCTACGCCGCCGCCGTCACCGCGGCGATCAAGCCCTCCCAGCTGAAGTAGCCACCGCCGAACCCCGCTGACGCCACCCACCGTCGCGGACCTTCGCCCCTGCCCCGGCACCGGCGCGGCCCGCACGGTGGGGGCATGAGCACAGTCGTCAAGACAGCACACGGCGAGGTGCGCGGCCTCGAGGTCGACGGGGTGCACGCATTCCTCGGGATGCCCTTCGCGGCACCGGTCGCCGGCGCGAACCGGCTCCGCCCGCCGCAGCCGGTCGAGAGCTGGGACGGCGTCCGCAACGCCGACCGGTTCGGCGCCTCCCCTCCGCAGGTGGCCCCGCCGGAGAGCGCCGGCACGGAGTGGGACACCACGTCGACCGGCGCGGACTGCCTCAGCCTGAACGTGTGGACCCCCGACCCGGGAGCAGCCCGGCTGCCGGTGATGGTGTGGATCCAGGGCGGCGCGTTCGAGATCAGCTCCACGGCGGCGTACGACGGCAGCCGGTTCGCCCGCGACGGGGTCGTCTGCGTGACGATCAACTGGCGGCTCGGGGCCGACGGCTTCCTCTACCTCGACGACGGCATCGCCAACCTCGGCCTGCTCGACCAGGTCGCGGCGCTGGAGTGGGTCCGCGACAACATCGGCGCCTTCGGCGGCGACCCTGGCAACGTCACCGTCTTCGGGGAGTCCGCCGGCGCGATGAGCATCGGCACGCTGCTCTCCATGCCGCGCGCCGAGGGGCTCTTCCGCCGGGCGATCCTGCAGAGCGGCGCCGCGCACCACGTGCTGCCGGCCGCGACCGCGGCGCTGGCCGGGCGCCGGCTCGCCGAGAAGCTGGGCGTTCCGGCGGACCGGGACGCGCTGGCCGCCGTGCCCGTCGAGCGACTGATCCAGGCGCAGGCCGAGCTCGCCGCGGAGATGGCCGCCGCCCCGGACCCGGAGCGGTGGGGCGAGGGACTCGTGCCCAGCATGATGCCGTGGCAGCCGACCGTGGACGGCGACGTGGTGCCCGCTCCCCCGATGGAGCGGATCGCGGCCGGTGCCGGCGCGCAGGTCGACGTGCTGGTCGGCAGCAACACCGAGGACTGGAAGATGTTCTTGGTGATCACCGGCGAGCTCTGGCAGATCGCCGACGAGATGCTCACCGGTCCCGTGCCGGTCCAAGGGCGTCGGAGCCTCGCCGCCTTCGGCCTCCCGGTCGAGGAGGCGCTCGCGGCGTACCGCTCGCACTATCCCGGCGCCATCCCCGGCGACCTGCTGGCCGCCGTGCAGACCGACTGGTGGATCCGGATCCCCGCCCTCCGGCTGGCCGAGACCCGCGCCGGCGCCAACGACGGGGCCGGCACCTACATGTACGAGTTCGCCTGGGCGGCTCCCGGCCTCGGCGCCGTGCACGCCCTCGACGTCCCCTTCGTCTTCGACACCCTCGGCAAGGACGCCCGGCTCTTCGGCGACCTCCTCGGCGACGCCGCACCGCAGCAGCTGGCCGACACCATGCACGCCGCCTGGATCGCCTTCGCCACCCACGGTGACCCCGGCTGGCCGCGCTACGACCTGGACCGCCGGGCCACCATGCGCTTCGACGTCGACTCCCGGGTGGTCGACGACCCGCGCGCCTGGGAGCGGGCGTTGTGGGAGGGGATCCGCTGAGCCGCGCCGGGGGGCCCTCCCATTCCTACTCGGCGACAGTCGCTGCGGCGCCCGGTCGGCCGCCGAGCTTGGTGATCAGCGAGCGGGCCAGGACGGTCAGGTAGTCGTCGTCCGGCGGCTGCACGGGCGGCAGCCCCACCGGCTGGAGCCCGGGCCGGCTGCCGCGCAGGTGCTGCCGCGCCCGCGGGGCGACGTACTCCCCGAGCGCGAACTCCTCCCTGCCGTGCGCGAGCACCGGATGGTTCTCCCACCCGTAGTTCCGCACCCGGTCGTGGCCGACCCGCCACACCGCGTCGGGGGCGCCGCGCTCCACGACCTGGCAGAGGTACGACGTCAGCCCGTCGAGCAGGTCGATCGAGTCGTCGGAGAGCAGCCGCTCCGGACCGCCGCCCCCGTGGCGGAGCCAGCTGGGGCCGGTGGCCTCCTGCTGCGGCTCGGCGCGCACGGTGAGCCGCTCCCGGGCCCACCGCCACAGCGGGGTCAGGCTCTCCGGCGAGCCGTCCAGCATCTGCCCCGGATCGGCGCCGTCACGGGCCAGCCGCTCCTCGAGGCGCAGCCGGGCCGGCGGCCGCTCGCGCCGGAACTCCTCCAGCGCGGCGGCCGCCTCCCGCTTGCTCATCTCGTGGTACGTCGTCATGGCAGGGCGCCACGGTAGCCACTCCCCTGTGTCCTCGGGGCCAGGACGCAGGAACCCCGGCACACCAGGGGCGCACCGGGGTCCTGGGTCTCGCGCTACGAGGTCGGCGACAGCTTGTAGATCACGTTGCCGCGGTCACCGCTGACGAACACGGTCCCGTCGCGCCGGACGGCGACGCCGGCCAGCGCCCAGGTCGGCGGCGCCGCCTTGGAGCCGACCAGCCCGGTGGCCAGGCCGCGGGCCACGGTCCGGACCGCCCCGGTGGTCAGGTTGACCCGGGTCAGCCGGCCCGCACCGGACTCGACCACCAGCAGGCGGCCGTGGGTGTCCAGCACCATCCCCTCGGGGTGCGCCAGCTTCGTCGCCACCGCGACCGGCGTCGCGAGCTTCACGCCGTTCTTGGCGATCTGCCACACCGTGCCGGTGGCCCAGTCGGAGACGTAGAGGGAGTCGCCGGCGGCGAGCAGCCCGGCCGGCACCGTGAGGCCGCTGGCCAGCGTCTCGCGCGCACCCTTGGCGGGCGCCCGCACCACCGTGCCGTCGCCGAGCTGCGCGACGACCAGGTCACCCTGGAAGCGCACGCCGCTCACCGGCACCTTGAAGTCCTTCCAGGTCGCGACCGCCTTGTTGGTCACGGGATTCCACAGCTGCACCGTGTTGGAGAACCACGAGGTGATGATCAGCGTGTGGTTGTTCCGGGCCAGGCTCCACGAGTCGCTGATGCCGCCGCCGGCCCGAGACTGCCGGTCGATGCCGATTAGTGCGCCGGTGGTGGGGTTGTACTCCGGCACGCTCCAGATGTCGGAGGCGAACAGCGACGTGCGGCCGGTCGACCCGCGCATCAGGGCGAGGCCGCCCGGCAGGATCAGCCCGCCGGGGGTCAGCGTGCTGACCTTCCGGGCCGTGCTGACGGTGTAGAGCGCGCCGGTGTCGGAGTTGGAGACGTAGAGCCGGTCGGTCCGGCTGAAGACCATGTTGTCCAGGATCCCGCCCCGGATGTTGGCGTAGCGGACGTGCGCGCCGGTGGAGCGGTTCACGCGGACGATCGTCCCGGTGTAGAGGCTGGCGTACAGCCGGCCGTGCGAGTCGAACTCGACCGACGTCGGCGGCCGCTTCGCGAACGCGCCGGTGACCGTCCTCATGGCGCCGGTGTCCGGGTTGATCTTCACGATCCTGCCCCGGAACGGTTGCGGCGCGAAGAGCTGGCCGCCGGGTGAGAAGTCGAAGCCGTTGAGCTGGTTCGGGAACGGCGCCTTGCCCGAGTCCGGGATCACCACCCGCGGCGGCTTCTGCAGCGCCGGGTCGAGCTCGTAGAGCCCGTCACCGAGGAACGCCCGCGCGACGAACAGCCGGCCGCTCGGGGAGAACGCGATCGGGTTCACGCCGGCTCCGACGAACTGCTTGGTGACCTTCCCGTCCGGGGTACGCCGGCCCACCTCTCCGGCGGGCAGGTCGGTCCAGTACACCGAGCCGTCCGGGCCCACCGCCACGTCGTCCGGGCTGTCCACCCCGGCCGCGTGACCCCAGCGCTTGACGACCTGACCGGTGGAGCGCTGCACGCCCACGATCTCGGCCCCCATGGCGCTGGCCACGAGGAGCCGTCCCTGCCGGTCGATCGCCAGCCCGTTGGCGCCGTGGATCGCGGCGCCCTTGACCAGCGTGCTGAGCCGGTAGCCGGCCGCACCCTGGGGGCCGGCCGCGTCCGCACGTGCCACGACGGCAGGTGCCGCCCCGGCCACGACCAGCGATGCCGTCGCCAGCAACGCTCCCAGTCGTCTTCTCATGATGGATCCCCTCTCGCCGGCGGTCGCCGGCACGACTCCACTGATCGGCGCCGAAGATCCCGAGAACACGGCACCTGTCTTGATTCAGCGCCGTGTCGCTCCCGGTCGATCAGGGGCGAAGGTCCGGGTGGACGCCCGACAGGGGCCGGTCGGCGTACGACCGGCCCCTGTCGGAGGCCCTGCTCGCCGGGGGTTTGCCCCGGCCGGTGGGGGTTCGTCTTGCGTCAGCCGACCATGCCGTGCGGGTCGATGACGTACTTTTTCGCGGCGCCCTTGTCGAACGCCTGGTAGCTCGCCGGAGCCTCGTCCAGGCTGATCGTGGTGGCGTTCACGGCCTTCGCGATCTGCGCCCGGTCGCTGAGGATCATGTTCATCAGCTGCCGGTTGTAGCGCTTCACCGGGCACTGGCCGGTGACGAACGAGTGCGACTTCGCCCAGCCCAGGCCCAGCTTCACGCCGATCTGGCCCTGCTGCGCGTGCTCGTCGATGCCGCCCGGGTCGCCGGTGACGTAGAGGCCCGGGATGCCCAGCGAGGCGCCGGCCCGGGCGATCGTCATGATGTCGTTGAGCACCGTGGCCGGTGCCTCCTCGGCCTCGGCACCGTGGCCGCGGGCCTCGAAGCCGACCGCATCGACGGCGGCGTCCACCTCGGGCTCGCCGAGGATCTGCTCGATCATGTCCACCAGGTCGTTGCCCGAGCTCAGGTCGACGGTCTCGCAGCCGAAGCTCTTGGCCTGCTTCAACCGCTCGGCGTTCATGTCGCCCACGATCACGGCCGAGGCGCCCAGCAGCTGCGCCGAGTAGGCGGCGGCCAGCCCGACGGGGCCGGCCCCGGCGACGTACACGGTGGAACCGGTCCGCACGCCCGCGGTGTAGGCGCCGTGGTAGCCGGTCGGGAAGATGTCGGAGAGCATCGTCAGGTCCAGGATCTTCTCCAGGGCCTGCTCGCGGTCCGGGAACTTCAGCAGGTTGAAGTCCGCGAACGGCACCATGACGTACTCCGCCTGGCCGCCGACCCAGCCGCCCATGTCGACGTAGCCGTAGGCCGCGCCGGCGCGGGCCGGGTTCACGTTCAGGCAGATGCCGGTCTTGCCCTCGTTGCACATCCGGCAACGACCACAGGCGATGTTGAACGGCACCGAGCAGATGTCGCCCTCCTTGACGAAGAGCACGTCGTCGCCGGCCTCGACGACCTCACCGGTGATCTCGTGGCCCAGCGTCTGCCCCACCGGGGCGGTGGTGCGACCGCGGACCATGTGCTGGTCGCTGCCGCAGATGTTGGTGGTCACCAGCTTGAGGATCACGGCGTGCGGGGCGGCCCTCTTCAGGCCCAGCCCCGTCACCACGTCGTCGGGCAGCTCCAGCTTGGGGTAGTCGAACGACTCGACGCTGACCTCGCCGGGGCCCTTGTAGACGACAACACGATTCCCTGCCATGTGCACGTTCCTCTCTGTGCGGGCGCGCCCGAGGGCGGTCCGGAGTGGTGGAAGACGGGACCGCCGGATGGCATAAACGCCAGGCGGACCGACCGATGGGAGGAGGAGTCCGCGGGCGCGGAACGCAGCGGGGCTCGTGCGCCCTCGAGTGCGTTCATGTCGCGTCCTTCCCCCGGATGGGACGCCCCGTGATCCGGACCGTTCATCCGACGGCGAACGTGTAAGCCAGGTCACAGGGACTGTATTCGGACACTATGTCGCCGGACGTGGTCTCACAAGGCCCGGTCCCATGTCGGCCTCGGGCGCCGGCGCTCAGGCGTCGTTCTTGGCGCGGGTCAGCAGGTCGTTGCACGTCGCCGGCCGGGAAGGCCATCGGGCGGCGGCGCACCTCGTGGCCGGTCACCGGCCGGCCGATGCCGCGCGCCGCAGCCGGACGCCGGGCCGCGGCGGCTACCCTCGGCGGTCGACCCCGCGTGGTCGCCCCCGCCCCCGTCGCACCCAGGAGCTGTACTCGTGACCTCACCTCGGCGACCGAGGCTCACGGAGCTCGACCCGGTGACCCGGCGGATGGAGGGCAGCGTCGGCTTCCGACGCGCGGCGCTGGTCTTCTGCGCGCTGGGCGTCGTCGCGGTGGTCGTGACCGGCGTGCTGGGGCTGCAGCGGATCATGCGGCCCACGCTGGACGCCCGCGACATCGAGGGACTGCTCGAGGACCAGTACGCCCGACAGGGACGCAACCCCGAGGAGGTCGGTCGGACCCTGGCCTGCCCGACCGACCGGCGCTACCACGACGGCGACCTGGTCTCGTGCTGGCTGGAGGCGGAGAGCCCGCGCGCGGAGCCGCCGTTCGAGGAGGTCAGGTTCTCGATCCATGTGGTCGACGACCGGTGGCGCTTCGACCTGGTGTCCGACTGAGCCGGCCCCTGGGTTGCTGGCGGCGCCGGCCGGCCGCGGGCGAGGCAGGCTCTCCGCGGGCCAGATCCCCGCGGAGGTTGGTAGTTTCGAGCGATGCAGTCGCTGCAGGACGCGGTGGACGAGGCCGCGGAGCGCACGGGATTCTCCGGTGTGGTCCGCGTGGACCGCGCGCGGCGTACGGAGCTCTGCACCGCCTACGGCCTCGCCGACCGTGCCCACGAGATCCCCAACACGGTCGAGACCCTGTTCGGGACCGCCAGCGGGGCGAAGACGCTGACCGCGCTGGCGGTGATGCGGCTGGTCGAGCGAGGAACGTTGTCGCTCGGCACCACCGCCCGCTCGCTGCTCGGCGAGGACCTGCCGCTGGTCGCCGACGACGTGACCGTCGAGCACCTGCTCGCGCACCGGTCCGGGATCGGTGACTACTTCGACGAGGACGCCGCCGCCGACATCCGCGACTACGTGATGCCGGTGCCGGTGCACCGGCTCGCGACCACCGAGGACTACCTCCCGGTCCTGGACGGTCACCCGACCGTGTTCCCCGCAGGCGAGGGCTTCGCCTACAACAACGCCGGCTACGTCCTGCTCGCGCTGATCGCCGAACGGGCGACCGGCGTGGCGTTCCCCGACCTGGTCCGCACCCTCGTCTGCGAGCCGGCGGGGATGAGCGACACCGCGTTCCTGCGCTCCGACGAGCTGCCGGGACGCGCCGCCCGGGGCTACCTGTCCTCGACGGGCCTGCGGACGAACGTGCTGCACCTCCCGGTGCGCGGCAGCGGCGACGGTGGGATCTACTCGACCGCGGCCGACCTCAGCGCCTTCTGGGACGCCCTGCTCGCCGGCCGGATCGTGTCGCCGGAGCGGCTCGCCGAGATGGTCCGGCCGCGCACCGACTGGCCGGAGGAGTCGCGCCGGTACGGCCTCGGGTTCCACCTGCACGCGACCGGCGACGCAGTCTGGCTCGAGGGGTACGACGCCGGCGTCTCGTTCCGGAGCCTGCACCGGCCGTCGACCTCGGTCACCTACACCGTGATCTCGAACTGGTCCGACGGCGCCTGGCCGATCGTCCGGCTGCTCGACGAGCGGTTCGGCGGTTGATCGCTTGCGCTCGCGGCTGGCGCGGCTTGCGGCCCGCGGCGCTAGCCGCGGGCGAGCTCGCGCGCGACCGCGGAGGCGAGGTCCGCGACCAGTCGCGTGTGCCACCTCTCGTGCGCGGCGAGGTCGACCACCAGGGCGTGGCAGTCCGGGCACGGCTGGGCGCCCGTGGTTGCGGCCTGTTCCATGCGACACCTCCAGGAGCGAGGGAGACCAGGGTCCTTCCACGGTGGCACGACCGCGACCCCGCGTCTACGGGCGGGCGGTGGACTGGTGGCTCGTGTGACAGCAGCCGATCCGTCTGACCGACGGCACGGCTCGTCGGTCTGCTCCGGCTGCCTGACCCCGGGGCCGCCGTACCCTCGTTGACACCTCCGGCTCCCAGCGCGACCCTGGTCATCTGACCGGTCCTCCCGAGGGGCTGCCATGGAGTGGTTGATCATCGCCCTGGCCGCCGGTGGCGGCGGCTTGGCGACCAGGTGGTGGGGGCGACGCCGCACCGGCCTGCGCGAGCGGTCAGAACAGGTCGCGGGCGTCCGGGCTCTGGCCGACGAGGACGTCACCGTGCTGGGTGAGCAGCTCGCGCGCCTCGACAGCCAGGTGGCGGGGCACGAGCTCGACGAGGAGACCCGCATCTACTACCAGACGGCTCTGGACGCCTACGAGTCCGCGCAACGCTCGGTGCCCCTGATCCGCTACCCCGACGACATCAGCAAGGTCACCGACACCCTGGGATCAGGGCGGTACGCCCTGGCGTGCGTGCAGGCCCGGGTCGCGGGCGAGCCGCTGCCGCAGAGCCGCGTGCCGTGCTTCTTCAACCCCCAGCACGGCCCCTCCGCCGGCACGGTGCTCTGGACCTCCCCCGGCCACGGCACCCGCACCGTTCCTGCCTGCGCGCAGGACGCCGCCCGGGTGGCGAACCACGAGGTTCCCGAGGTCCGCAAGGTGCGGATCGGCTCCCGGCAGGTGCCGTACTGGGAGGCCGGCGCCGCCTACGCGCCGTACGGCGAGGGCTACTTCGCCAGTGCCGGCCTGCTGATCTGGGCGTTCCAGGCGGAGACTCCCATCGGCGGGTTCGATGCCGGCGCTGGAGGTCATGGTCTCCTCGGCGACGGCCACGGGTTCCTCGGCGGCGGACACGGCGGTCATGACGGTGGTGGGCACGGCGGCCATGATGGGGGCGGCCACGGGTTCCTCGATGGCGGCGGCGGATTCGACGGCGGCGGAGGCGACGGAGGCTTCTGAACCGGGGCGTTAGCGCACCCGGCGTGCGCGAGGGGGTTGTGGCGCGGCGTGCGAGCGGCGAGGCGGTCGGGACGCGGCCGGCGTACAGCCTCCGATCAGGGGCGACGGCTGGCAAGCACGCAGAACTCGTTCCCCTCCGGATCGGCGAGGACGACCCAGCTCGCGTCCCTCTGGCCGACGTCCGCCGGCCGCGCACCCAGGCCCAGCAGGCGGCGTACCTCGTCGGCCTGGTCCCTGTCCGTCGGGTTCACGTCGAGGTGGAGCCGGTTCTTGACGGTCTTGGTCTCGGGCACGCGGGCGAACGTCAACGTCGGGGGCACCGGGCCGCGCTGAGCGTCGGGGATCGGCTGAGGGCCGATCGTGAAGAGCCCGTCGTCGGTGTCGAGCACCTCGTAGCCGAGGACCGCGCACCAGAACCGGGCGAGCCCTTCGGGATCGGCACAGTCGATCGCCAGCTCGGTGAACCTGCTCGTCATGTCGGACCTCCAAGTCCCGTGCGGCTGTGACGATCCCCGGCAAGGCGGCCAGGTCGTCGCGTGGGGGCCTCGTCCGCGATCACGGCCGGGGTCATGCCATGCCCGCCGAGTAGTGCCACACGCGGAGGAGGTCGGTGTCGGCGGCCGTGCCGGTCCAGACCCGCCCCGCGAGGTTGGCGACCAGCGTCCAGGGGTGAACCTCGCCCCCGTCGAGGCGTCGCACCACCGGCTGGCCCTCGTGCAGGTACCGCTGCGGCTCCAGCTCGTCGTGACCCGTCGCCCACACCGCCCCGGGCAGGGCGCTGAGGAGCTCGGTGGCGAACCAGGCGATCACCGCGTCGCACAGCCAGATCGTCTCGTCGTCCCACCAGCGTGGCGTCCAGGCCCGCGGGTCGCCGTACCAGACCGGCAGCTCGCCGGGTACGCCGCCGGCCGGGCGCCGCACGAAGCGGGGCCGCGCCCACGCCCACAGCAGCACCAGTCCGGCACCATCGCCCAGGGGCGGGACCACACCGTCGGCACCGCCCTCGCGGACCAGCCAAGCGACGCGGTCGTCCACGGTGCGCAGCCAGTCCTCCGCCCATGCTGCCAAGCTCACGACGTCGGTCCTCCTCATGCCGGCGGGTGGAACGTGAACAGGATGCCCTGCTCTGCCACGGTCCTCCCAGCGACTGTTGCTGCCT
Organism: Nocardioides mesophilus; assembly: GCF_014395785.1. Lineage (GTDB taxonomy): Bacteria > Actinomycetota > Actinomycetes > Propionibacteriales > Nocardioidaceae > Nocardioides_B > Nocardioides_B mesophilus. Next base: position 1,329,576 of record NZ_CP060713.1, read on the forward strand.
CTTCCCCGGGCTCTCCACGACTTGCGCTGCCTCTCGCCCATTCCCTTTCGCGCTTGAGGTACGCCGCCGGTGCGTCCGCTCGGATCGCGCCATGAGAGTGCGTCCGGTCGCAGCAGCTCCGGACGGGGGCTTGGTCAGATGGCCATGCTCTAATCCCCCCATGCACGAGGTAGTTGTCGCGGCGCTGGTTCGCGAAGGCCGAGTCCTCCTCGTCCACCGCAGTCCCAACCGCCCTGCGTACCCGGGTGTGTGGGACCTGCCCGGTGGACACATCGAGACCGGCGAGGCAGAACTGGCTGCGCTTGCAAGGGAGATACACGAGGAACTGGGCGTGCAAGTAGCAACAGGCTCTGCGGTGCATCTGTGTCGGCTGGACGGAGGGCGCGGAGAGGAATCCCTACGCGTCAGCGCCTGGCTTGTCAGCGAGTGGCAAGGAACGCCGACGAACGTCGCTCCCGATGAACATGACGAGATCCGTTGGTTCCGGTCTGAGGAGTTGCCTCCGCTCGCCCACGGGCTCTTGGGCACGGCGCTGGAGGACGCGATGCGGGGCGCCCGCAGTTGAACTTCACGCACGCTCATCGGCGTGACACAGCTTCACTCTCCGCGACTACAGATCCGGGCGTGGCGTGGGCGGTGCGCCCTAGCCTGTCGGCATGCGACGCTTCGACGACGAGGACCTCACCGGCGCAGAGTTCCGCGAATGCGACCTGAGTGGAGCTCGGCTGGTCGGCGTGGTGATGCAGGACGCCGAGATCGACGGCCTGGTCACCAATCTCGTGGTCAACGGGGTCGAGGTGATGCCGTACGTCGAGGCGGAGCTCGACCGCCGCCACCCGGTACGGCTGCTGCTCCGCTCCGATGAGCCGGCCGACCTGCGTGAGGCCTGGCGACAACTACGGGACGATTGGGCGACGACCACCGAGCGAGTCCGGTCCATGCCCGAGCACACCGAGCATCACGGCGTCGACGGCGAGTGGTCGATGGTCGAAACCCTGCGCCACCTTGTCTTCGTGCACGACTCTTGGTTCCGACGCTGCGTGCTCGGGCTCACAGAACCGTTCACGGCCATCGGACTCGGTCCACCGTTCATCATGGACCAGAAGGAGAACGGGCTCGACCCGTCCGCCCAACCAGGACTCGACGAGGTGCTCGCCGTGCGCATCCGGCAGGCTTCGGAGATCGAGACATGGCTGGCGGAGGTCACGCCCGATCAGCTCGCACAAACCGCGCCTGTCCCGGACGACGACAGATGGCCCCCGTACGCCAAGGGGCGGACAGTGCGGCAATGCCTCGGCACCGTGCTCAACGAGGAATGGGCCCACCACGGCTTCTGCCAACGCGACCTGGACAAGCTGTCGCGTCAGGAGTCTTCGTGAGGTTCATGAGCGAGACTCTGAGCCTGTGCTGCCGATTTCCTGGCCCTCGCCCGCATGTGGGTACCCCGGGGTTGTCCTCATCGATCCGGACATCCCTGAACTCGTGACGGGTAGGTCACGCCTGGCGGCATGAGTGGAAGCTGGTTCACGACCCACGGGGATGCATACTGCCCCGATGGGTGTCCGTAACTATCTCGTCGAGGGGGTCTCCGGAACGGGCAAGACCTCGGTATGCCGAGAGCTGAACCGGCGTGGCTATCAGGCCATCAACGGCGACAGGGAGCTTGCCTATCAGGGCGATCCCGAGACGGGCGAAGCAACCGACAGTGCCCTGCACCAGCACCACATCTGGGACGTCGGTCGAGTGCGGGCCCTGGTGGTCGACAATCAGGAGCCGGTCACGTTCTTCTGCGGCGGATCCCGCAACTTCTCGAAGTTCATTGACTTGTTCGACGAGGTCTTCGTTCTCGACATAGATCTCGAAACCTTGCACCGGCGACTCGACCGGCGCCCGCAAGACGACTGGGGCTCAAGACCATCCGAGCGCCACCTCATCGTCCGGCTCCACCGGACCAAGGAAGACATCCCGAGTAACGGAGTGGTGATCGACGCGACACAGCCGCTCACAGAGGTAGTCGACAAGATCCTTCGTCATGTGGAGCGGCGATACCTCGGCGACGCCTAACGATTCGGCCGCACGGCCAGAGGCTGTTGCGGACTTCCCTCACCGCGGCAGAAGAGTGCGTTCACCAGCCACGCCCCGACCCCCTGAGCCTCGACCCCTAGGCTCCCAGCCATGTCCACTCCCGACTGGATAGAACACCGCCGCCCCGACGGCGAGCTCCTCGGCTGGATGGTGCCCGACGGCGACGGATTTCACATTATCGACCTGCTAGGACGCCAGCGCACCGAGTCCCCGGCAGACTGGCCCGATGCCGAGGAAGCGCTCGAGACGCTCGGGATCGGCTATCTCGCCAACCGCTACAGCTTGCGGCTCTCGGATGGCGTGGAGCGTCGCGTGCGCATCGGCGAGGTGAACCGATCGGGCATCGTCGTCCTTGCTGATGACTTCGGCAGCGCCTCAGCGGTCGGGGCGAACCCAGAGGTTTTCAATCTCCCCTTTCCTGCGCCGGAGGCGTTGCGGTCACTCGACTGACGACAGACGACCAACGGCCCGCGGGCCACGTCCTTGTCGCCCCATCATCGGCAGTTGCGCGCGGAGAGCGGCAGATCTGGGCGTCCTACCCGTGCGTTCGTATGACAGCTTTGAGGTGAACTGGCCAGGACTCGGCGGGCTAAACCAGCTCATCGGCTGCGGTGTTGAGGCGAGTGATCTCTGCTTGGTCCAGCGTGATGGTTGGCGCTGCCAGGAGCTCTTCGAGCTGCGCACCGGAGGTGGCCGAGGCCAACGGTGCCGTGACGGTCGGTTGGTGCATCAGCCAGGCCAGGGCGATGGTGGCGGACCGGACGTGATGCTCGCGGGCGATCGCGTCGATGGTGTCGAGCAGGCGGAGTCCCTCGGAGGTGAGCAGAGGTCGCACGCCGGCGCCCCTGGCACAGTCCTGGGTGTCGGCCTCGGTGCGGTACTTGCCCGACAGGAATCCGCCACCGAGCGCACGGTAAGGAAGCACCGCCAGACCGGCCTCCCGCGCAAGCGGCGCGATCTCTGCCTCGAACGGCTGCCGATGGACCAGGCTGAAGTGCGGTTGGAGCACTACCGGGGCGGCGAGGCCGTTGCTTCCAGCCGTGTCGATCCACTCACGGACGGCATCGGTGGTGAAGTTCGACAGTCCGATGGCCCGGATCTTGCCGGCCCGGACCAATGCGTCGAAGGCTGCCGCAGTCTCCGCGATCGGCGTCTGGTCGTCCTGGTAGTGGGCAAAGTACAGGTCGATGTAGTCGGTGCCCAGTCTCCTCAGCGACTCCTCGGCCGCGGCGGCCACCGTGGTCGCGGACAGTCCCTCGAAAGCTGGGTGGTTGCCGCCCTTCGTCGACACCACCATCTGGTCGCGGTTGTTCCGGTCGCGCATCCAGTCCCCGAGGATCGCCTCCGATGCTCCGTCGGAGTAGGTGTCGGCGGTGTCGACCAGCACACCTCCGGCGTCTGCGAACGCGTCGAGGATCCGATGGGATGCGTCGGCGTCAGTAGTGCGGCCGAACGTGTTGCCTCCGAGCCCTACGGGCAGAGCAAGGTCGTCACCCCACCGATGCGCCGGTGCGTGGCCGAGGGGGCTGGTCGCGGCTCCGGGTCGGGTCACGAGTGTCTCCTTTGATGCGCTCATAGAGAGGGGATCCAAGCAGACCGCACCGACAGCAGCCGATCTGCGCAGCCGCGCGGCAGATCCGGTATGCCTCAGAGTCGCACTCCGTCTGCGGCATGAGCGCGCGTCAGTGGGTTCAGGACGGAGCCGTGCCCAACTCACGTACGACGTCGAACTGGCCCGCATGGCGGGCGTACTCCGCGAGAACGTGGAAGCAGATCCACTCCAGGGTGGGAGGGTCTTCTGTGAATCTGCCACCGACACGGGCAGGCTCTCCGAGGCCATGGGTGGTGAGAGTCTCTCGGGTGCGCTGGCCCATGTCGCGTAACGAGGTGGCAATGTCTTCCGCCGCCACACCTTCAGCCACTCGCCAAGCAGGGGTGATGCCTGTGGGTCCGGAGTCGACCGATGGATCGTCAACGTTCCAGTCGCCCCAGGGATCAGGCACCTGTTCGCCGAGGAATCCCCAGACGAACCAGCGCTGTTCCATGTGGAGGAGATGGCTCAGCAGTTCGATGGGTGACCACCCGCTGGGCAATCGCGACGCCGCTCGTTCGGCGAGCGGGAGTCCTAGGACACCCTCGATAATGTCCTCTCGCACCCAGTCCAGGTAGTCCGCCCAACGCGCTGCGCCGCCGGGACCGTGCTTGGCTGGTGTCGACGACGCTTGAAAACGAGGCCATAGCGACGGTCGAAAACGAGGCCACCCAGACAGATTGGATGGGTGATCTCTGTGGAGGATTGGGCTCTGATCCGGCGGCTGGTCGCGGAGGGTGTTCCGCAGCGTCAGGTCGCGAAGGATCTCGGGGTGGGGCGAGCGACGGTGGCGCGGGCGTTGGCCTCGGATCGGCCGCCGAAGTACGAGCGGCCGGCGGTGTCGACGTCGTTCACGCCCTTCGAGCCGCACGTGCGGCAGCTGCTGAAGGATCATCCGGGGATGCCGGCCACGGTGGTTGCCGAGCGGGTCGGCTGGACGGGGTCGATCACGTGGTTCCGCGACAACGTCCGTCGGCTGCGGCCTGAGTATCGTCCGGTCGACCCCGCGGGTCGGTTGACGTGGCTGCCGGGTGATGCGGCGCAGTGCGACCTGTGGTTCCCGCCGCGGAAGATCCCGCTCGAGGACGGCAGCAAGGCGCTGCTGCCGGTCATGGTGATCACGTGCGCGCATTCGCGGTTCATCCTCGGACGGATGATCGCGACCCGGCACACCGAGGACCTGCTGCTGGGGATGTGGGAGCTGCTGGGGCAGCTCGGTCGGGTCCCGCGGCGCCTGATCTGGGACAACGAGTCCGGCATCGGCCGCGGCAAGCGGCACGCCGAAGGCGTCGGCGCGTTCACCGGCACCCTGGCCACCACGCTGCAGCGCCTGAAGCCCTATGACCCCGAGTCGAAGGGCATCGTGGAGCGACGCAACGGGTTCTTCGAGACCTCCTTCATGCCCGGGCGTGATTTCACGTCACCGGCGGACTTCAACATCCAGTTCACCGACTGGCTGAGGATCGCGAACGGTCGCGTGGTGCGCACCATCAAGACCAGGCCGGTCGATCTGCTCGACGCCGACAGGGCCGCGATGCTCCCGTTGCCGCCAGTGCCCCCGGCGGTCGGGTGGCTCAACCGGGTCCGGTTGGGACGTGACTACTACGTCCGCGTCGACAGCAACGACTACTCGGTCGACCCGGCGGTGATCGGCCGGTTCGTCGACGTCACCGCGGACCTGTCCAGGGTGCAGGTCCGCCACGAGAGGCGTCTGATCGCCGATCACGACCGGGTCTGGGCGCGTGGCATGACCATCACGGACCCCGCCCACGTTGCATCGGCCCAGGTGCTGCGTGAGGAGTTCCAGCGCCCCCGCCCGGCGGCCGACCCAGATGAGGGGCTGGTGCGGGACCTGGCCGACTACGACCGTGCCTTCGGGCTCATCGACGGCGGTCTCACCGACGGCGGTCTCACCGACGGCGGCCCCGCCGACAGTGCTGACGGTGAGGAGGTGGCGTGATGACCGGTAAGGCGAAGGCCGGCGGGACCCATCACAGCGAGGCACTGAAGCAGGTCACCTACCTGGCGTCGGCGTTGAAGGCACCGCGGATCACCGAGGCAGCCGGCCGACTGGCCGACCACGCTCGTGACGCAGGTTGGACCCACGAGGAGTACCTCGCCGCGGTCCTGGACCGTGAGGTCGCCGCACGCAACGCGTCCGGTGCCCAGCTGCGGATCCGGGCCGCCGGGTTCGGGTCGAGGAAGACCATCGAGGAGTTCGACTGGGACGCCCAACCCGCGGTGCGTCAACAGATCGCCGCACTCGCATCGGGTGGGTTCCTCACCGAAGCCCGCAACGTGGTGCTGCTCGGTCCGCCCGGCACCGGCAAGACCCACCTAGCCACCGGCCTGGGCATCGCCGCCGCGCACCACGGTCACCGGGTGCTGTTCGCGACCGCGACCGAGTGGGTCACCCGACTCACCGACGCCCACCGCGCCGGCCGGCTACCCCAAGAACTCACACGGCTGCGGCGCTACGGCCTGATCATCGTCGACGAGGTCGGCTACCTACCGTTCGAGCAAGACGCCGCGAACCTCTTCTTCCAGCTCGTGTCCAGCCGCTACGAACACGCCTCGCTGATCCTCACATCCAACCTGCCCTTCAGCGGCTGGGGCGGTGTGTTCGGCGACCAGGCCGTCGCCGCGGCCATGATCGACCGCGTCGTCCACCACGCACACGTGCTCACCTTGAAGGGCGCCAGCTACCGGCTACGCAACCGCGGGATCGACACCCTGCCCAGCATCAGAACCCAAGACACGGCAGACTAGAAGACACGAACCGGTGGCCTCGTTTTCGAGCGTCGGATCGGCCTCATTTTCGAGCGTTGCCGACAGCTGGCTCTCGCGGGTTTCGGCTCATACGACGGTCTTCGGTCATGACGCGCAGCGTACGGTCCGCTGTCCGACCGATCGACGAACCACAATGGCCGGACGACGCGGGCCGCTGGTGCACCCATGGATGTCCGCTCGTCGGCATGGCTGCGCCTTCACCATCTGCGGCATTTCCGTGCTGTGCAGATGAACAGGCACGTTGGGCACCCGCGATCGCAGTTCACGCTCAACAGCACAGCGCTAGATGCCAACCTGCCCGTTCACATGCACCATTCGGATCGCCTGTCCTCGGCGTGATCGCGCTTTCACCCACGGCGGCATGATCGAGCGCATCACGGGGGGGGTCTCCTACTTGGCCTTCTCCTTGCGAGAACTCAGTGACGACTTACCGCCAAGTGGCTATCGCTCTGCCGCGGAGACGGTCCCAGAGGCCGGAGAGTGTTGCAGCGCGGCCATGTCGCGCAGACGTGGCTGGTTGTAGATCACGATGCCGTCCCTTCGGTGCACTCCGCGAACGCCCCGCGTCCGGGCGAACATGTCGCGGACGCGATCCAGGTGGTCAACCGGCAACTGCGGAGGCGCCTCGTCAGGCTGAAGGATTCGACCTGCCGGGTACTCGGCTCCATCGCGTGCTACCTCGACGTGGCATCCGAAGAGCCACTCGACCGGATGGCTCGCGCAGAAGTCGGCGAGTCGATCGAGCGTCGCGCCGTACGCGTCCGCATCGGACACATAGATCCGGCCGGGCAGGATGCTGTCGCCGGTGAACAAAATCCGTGTCACCGGGTCGTAGAAGGTGATGGCCGCGCGGTGGTGGCCGGGGCTCGGGATGAGGGTGATTGGCCGGTCACCGAGGTCGTACACCGTGGCTCTGGTCGGCCACTGATCCATGCCGAAGAACACCCGGACCTGCTCCGGGTCGGAGCTGACAACTGTGGTGTTTGGCCGGCCGCGGAACTGGGCGTCGCCCGCGGTGTGGTCCTGATGCCCGTGCGTATGCGTGACTACGAGCTCGTACCCGGCGGGGCGATCCGAGAGGAGCGTGTCGACGGTGGCCCGCAACGGCCACCGTTGCCGGTCCTTGCTGGCCCCGGTGTCGAGCAGCAGGGCGCGTTCCGATCCCAGCAAGAGAGTCAGGAACGGCGCCTCGAAGGACGTCCGCTTGCTCTGACGCAGGATGACTGTGGAGTCGTCATACCAGTGGACCTGGATGAGTGGCTCGTCCACTTCGCCGTGAAGCCAGTCGATCTGCCAGCCGGCTCCGCTCAACTCGGACACTCCTCCAGGCGCAGCGGCCGTGGACGGCCATGGGTGCGGGACGCGCAAAAGCTCGGGCGGAAGTCTCGCAGACTGTTCGGCCGCACGTGCCTGATCACAGCTTCGCCGTGAATCTGGTCCAGCCGTTAGACGACAAGACTGACGCGCAACGCCTGCAAAAGTCCCTTCGGACAGCCTGCCCGTAGAGCGGGGCGAATGATGCGGGTCGCGAGTCGCCGACCGTCCAGTAGCGTTCAGATCGTCCGAACAGCGCCTTTTAGGGAATGCCTGGGTCACGTCATGAAGACGTTGTGCGAGCGTTTGATCGTAGGAGCGTTGCCACGCCGGTGGGCGCGCACGCGAGCGCGGGACCGGAAAACGAACGACATGCCGAGCAGGCAGACAGGCACCCCCTCCTGGGCGCAGACTTATCAGACCACGTTCCCGAGCAGGGCCGCAGCCGACGAGATGGCGGATGCGTTGGCAGTTCGGGGACACCTCCTCGTGGCGATCAGGGAGGCGGACCATTTCCTGCACGATCCGTCGAGTTGGTGGTACGGCAAGCCATCGCTGCGGCCCGATGAGCAAGGCCACTGGGACGTCTTCTCCGTTGCGTCCGGTCCTGTGCCGGACGACGACCTGGAGTGGTGGCAGGCTCAAGAAGACCAGACGGTGCGCCGGCTGGCGGTCCGCCTCGGCGGTCGAGCCGGTGGCAGCGGAGGCGGCAACTTTGACCAGGTGGTCCAATCGTTCGCACGTGACGGTCTGGTACACGAGCTCGACATGGCAACCGCGGCCCCGCGACGCCTGACCGCGCTCAACGAGAGTCCGGCGCGCGCCGGGGAGCGCGAGGCACGCGCCATCGACGACGACCTCCCCGACAGGTCTGGGGAGGCCATCGTCCTCCGGGGCATTTCAAAGGTGGATTGGGGCGCGCTCGTCCACGCATACGGCCCAGCGACCGAGGTACCCGACCTGCTTCGTGGACTCGCAGCCAACGACGACCGGTGGGATGACCTGCACAATGAGTTCGTGGGCGCGGTACTCCACCAAGGCAGCACCTATTCCGCCTCGGCACCTGCCCTCCAGGTGCTCGCCGAGCTGGCCAACGCGCCAGGACTAGCGCCAAAGCGACGGCTGGACCTTCTGTACATCCTGTTCTTGGCCGGATCTTCGTCGGCGCAAGCCGACGCCTACGGCTACGGCGCCGACGATCACGCCACTGAGGTCCAAACGACCGTGATAGGTGCGGTGGACCAACTGCTGATGCTGTGGCCCTCAGTGTCACGAGCGGAGCAACGGTTGCTGCTCCTCCTCGCGGCGCTCGCTGCCAAACCATTGCCCGAATCGGACCTGAATGACCCGGCAAGCCGACTGGCCCTCGCGATGAACCGAGACATGCAGAGCGCCGAGGCGACGCTCCGCGAACTCTCCACCCGCAACGAAGACCTCATCGAACTCGCCGACAGTCCGGCACCACTCCGCTCACGACTGGTCGCCGCCCTCGAGAGGCTGCTCTGGGAGCCGTGACCCCCAGGTTGATGTGGTGATAGCGGCGGAATGTCGGCTCTCCTGACCCTTCCGTGGGTGGTTGAGCGCGCCTGAACGAGCGCACGCCGTTCCCTATCTAGGTTTCTGAGCTGTCTAGGAACAGGAACCACAGAGCGGAGAACGGCGTGCAGAACGCCACCTTATGGCGCGCCCTGCTTGGGGTCGAGAAGACGGTCATCGAGTCGGTCGAGTACGACGAGGACGAGCTGCGGCTCATCGCCCATGTGCGGGCACGTGCCCGGGCACGTGCCCGGTGCGGACGGTGCCAGCGACGGTCGTCGGCCTACGACCGCGGGGAGGGACGACGTCGGTGGCGGGCGCTGGACCTGGGCACGATCCAGGTGTTCCTCGAGGCCGACGCCCCGCGGGTGAACTGTTCGGTGCATGGCCCGACGGTGGCAGCGGTGCCGTGGGCGCGGCACGACGCCGGCCACACCCTCGCCTTCGACGAGCAGGTCGCCTGGTTGGCCACGCAGTGCTCCAAGACCGCGATCACCGAGCTGATGCGCATCGCCTGGCGCACCGTCGGGGCGATCATCACCCGGGTCTGGGCGGACGTGGAGGCCGTGCACGACCGGTTCGCCGGGCTGCGACGGATCGGGATCGACGAGATCTCCTACAAGCGAGGGCAGAAGTACCTCACCGTGGTGGTCGACCACGACTCCGGTCGGCTGGTGTGGGCTGCACCCGGCCGGGAGAAGGCAACCCTGGAGCAGTTCTTCGACGCCCTCGGCGAGGAACGCTGCGCCCAGATCACCCACGTCAGTGCCGACGGCGCGGACTGGATCAGCGCCGTGGTCGCCAACCGGTGTCCGAACGCGGTGCGGTGCGCGGACCCCTTCCACATCGTCAAGTGGGCCACCGAGGCCCTCGACGACGTCCGCCGTCAAGCATGGAACGCCGCCCGCAGCCGACCAGGCGGCCGCGCCGACCGGATCCGATGGTCACGTGGACGCATCCGTCAAGACGCCGCCGGCGCCGCGAAGGCCCTCAAGCACGCCCGCTTCGCGTTATGGAAGAACCCCGAGAACCTCACCACCCGACAGGCCGCGAAGCTGGCCTGGATCGCCAAGACCGACCCCACGCTGCACAGGGCCTACCTACTCAAGGAAGGACTCCGGCTCGTCTTCCAGCTCGGCTACGACGAAGCCGCCAAGGCCCTCCAGGCCTGGATCGGCTGGGCGCGTCGCTGCCGCATCCCGACCTTTGTCGACCTCCAACGCCGCATCGTCAAACATAGGCCCTCGATCCTCGCCGCGATCGAGCACGGCCTGTCCAACGGACGCATCGAGTCGGTCAACACCAAGATCCGCCTGATCACCAGGGTCGCGTTCGGATTCAAGTCACCAGACGCCCTCATCGCCCTGGCCATGCTCAACCTCGGCGGCCACCGACCCGCACTCCCCGGCCGGAAATGACCCACGGATCAGTCAGGAGAGCCGGAATGTCGCACTCATTGCGGGCGGATTCGTCCGTTGACATGTCGACACATGGGATGACACGCGACCTACTGACCTAACTGCCCTACTGGCCGACTCGGCCGTCGATGCACTCGCGCAGCAGGTCGGCGTGCCCGCAGTGCCGGGCGTACTCCTCGATCCGGTGGACCCACAACTCACGCACAGCGACACCACGATCGCCGATCCGCTCAGCCAGGTCCGGACGCTCAGCCAACGCTCGGTCAGTAGCGCCTGACTCCAGCATGTGTGTGCAGGCGAACCTGAGGATGTTGGGGGCGGGGTCGACGCTTCGTGCTCTCAGCAACCCCGAGCGCCCTCTACGAATCACCCAAAACACTGATTGCGGATCGGAGGTGAGCTCGCTGACCACTGCCACCGCGTGAAAGTGCCTACTCCGAAGCGGAGCCGCGCCACCGCCAGCAGGACCAAGCAAGACACAGGACGAGCACGATGAAGGCCATCGGCGCGGCGACTTCCAGAGCCGCGCTACCGGCCAACAGGAGGACGGCCCGCAGCCCGCTCAGCAGCGCGACGACCGCGGAAACCGCTCGCAGCCACGTGGTGTTCACTGCGACGGTCACCGCTCCACTGAAGACCGCGATGGCGACGAACAGTGCGACGTCGGTCAGATCAGAGGCAAGAGCCAGTGACCTGACCGTGCCGTCCCCGGCTGATCCCGCCACCTGCGAAAGCAGGAGCGGCGGTACGGCGGTCAGCACGGCCGTGCCGGCGACCGCAGCCCCACTGACAAGCACCCACGGGGCAGCACCGACCCAGTCGCTGTGCTGAAGCCCGCGTACAAAGCCAAGCAAGGCAACAGCCGCGGTCAGCCCGATGACCTGCGCGGTCACGATGACCCCGCTGTGGTCCTGGTAAAAATCGCGAACGAAGGCGACCCCATCCTGCTCACCCGGCACCGACACCATGCCCGCGCTAACCAGGAGGAGTAGAACGAAGGCGATCCCCCAGTACGCCGCGGACCGCCCCGACTTCGCCCGCGCCACATCGCTCCGAGGTCGAGCCGGATGCCCCATGTCGACTCCCTCGTGCTCCGATGACATCAGGCAGGACTGCGTGACGCACTGATGCCCTCGGAATCGCCACATGTCGAGCCGACAGCTCACGGTACATCCGGCGGCAAAGCGTTTTCGCGCCTCTACGTACGCTCATGCAGTGCGTACGTCTCGGCCACGTGCATACGTCTCGGCCCTGAGCGCCATCACGCCGCAATCATGAAGGGTGCCCACTCCTCCCACTGATTCGAATTCACGTTCGAAAACTGTCGGTGCTCGGTGAGATGGTCTTTCCATGTCAGTCCACGCGCTCCACGAGCCCGAGCTCACCGGTTGGGTGGGCGAGGCGCGCGAGGCGACCATCGCTGCGGCCGGAGTGCCGCTGGGCCGTGTGGGCGACGACGAGCTGGCCGCCGCCCTGCACGACGTCGTGCAGCTCGAGTCCCGGCTGCGCGCATTCCGCCTCTCCCTGCTGCACGAGGCGGACTGCCGCAAGCTGGCCGAGGAGACTGCCGCCTCCGGCACCGCCGCCTGGGCCGCGAAGCTCACCGGCACGACCCGCGGCGTGATGTCCGGCGGCCTGTGGCTGGTCCGGGTGCTCAACGAGCGCTACAACCTGACCCGCGACGCCTTCGCCGCCGGCAGCATCAACGAGAAGCAGGTCCGGGTGATCGTCAACGCCGCCGAGGACATGCCCGAGGGAGTCAGCCAGGAGGACCGCGAGGCGGCCGAGGCCGGTCTGGTCGAGCTCGCCGTCGACGGGACCAACGCTCGGGCCCTCCGACAGCGCGCCCGCCGGATGCTGGACCGGATCTCGCGAGAGCTGGCCGACAAGCAGGAGTCCGGCATGCTCGAGAAGGAAGAGGAGCGGGCCGAGGGCGAGACCTGGCTGACGCTCAGCGACCGCGGGGACGGCACGTTCGTCGGCAAGTTCGTCATCCCCGAGCTGCAGGGCCGGATGCTGCAGAACTTCCTGGAGCGGCTCACCTCCCCACGACGACTCAGCCGCAACAAGGCCGGCGAGGAGATCGAGGACGACTCGGTCGGCGGCACCTTCAACGGGCTCAACTGGTCCGAGACCCTCGGCATGGGCTTCCTCGAGCTGATCGAGCACCTCCCCGAGGACGGCTGGTCAGGCGTCAACGCCAGTCTGGTGGTCACCATCGACCTGCAGCACCTGCGAGACGGGCTGGCCGCCGCGCACCTCGACACCGGCGTCTCCGTGTCAGCCGGCCAGGCCCGCCGCCTCGCCTGCGAGGCCGGGCTGATCCCGGCGGTCCTGGGCGGACGCTCCGAAGTCCTCGACCTCGGTCGCAGCATGCGGCTGGCCAACCTCGCGATCCGCCGAGCGATCCACCTGATCTACGACACCTGCGCCGCCGAGGGCTGCGACCGTCCCGTCGCCTGGTCCGAGATCCACCACCTGGAGCCGTGGAGCGAGGGCGGCGTCACCAGCCTCGAGAACTCGGTCCCTCTGTGCGGCCACCACCACCGACGAGCCCACGACTGCTGCTACGAACTGATCCGCCTGGACACCGGCGAGCTCCGGTTCCGCTATCGCCGGCGACCAAGATCATCACCCCCGACCTAGCTCCCCGCCGACGTAGCTCAGCCCGAGGTGGCTCCATCCCGTACGTAGCTCAGCCCGAGGTGGGTTCATCCCGACGTCGCTCCACGCCGACGGTGGGCAGCCACCACCACCACCCGCTTCAGCGCTGGGCGGACCGTGCCGTATCGCAAAGGTCTGGACCGGGGTGTGGAACACAATCCGGATGGGAATCCTGAAAGGCACAGGTCAGACACAGCCCGGAGCGAGCGTGACCCGCTCCGGGAACGGGGGCCAACACCGGAGGAAACATGCTGCGGCCCCTCGACGCCAGCCCCGCGCTGCACCCCCACGCCAGCCCCGTCGACACCCTCGACACAGCGGCGGAGACCGACACCACCCTTGCCCAGCTGGTACGTCGCTCGCTCACCGATCTCGCCCGGCACAGCAGCGGCTACGCCCGGCTCTTCGCCGAGCGGGCCGGCGTCCGGCTGGCCTACCACGTTCAGGCCGGACAGATCGACCAGCTGAGCGACGAGGGCCGCGAAGCCCTCCGCTCGGTGTACCTCGCGATGCAGGTCGCCCTCACGATCGAGCCGGGCCTCAACACCAACGAGCTGCGCAAGCACCTCGTCAAGCGCAACGCCCCCACCCCGCACTGACCGGCGGGATTACAAGAAGAACCCCCGCGAGCAGGCTCGCGGGAGTCTTCACGTGACGCGGTGCGCCAAGGATCAGGTGGTCTGGTTCCGGCGGCGGGAGTACAGCAGGGTCGCGCCGCCACCGACGAGCAGCAGCGCACCGGCGCCACCGATCAGGAGGCTGGACTGGCCCGCGCCGGTGTCCGGGAGGCCGAGACCGTTCTCGTCGATGTCGTCGCCGCCGACGCCGGCGACCGCGTCACCGACGACCACGACGGACTCGCCGACGCGGTTGCCGGCCTCGTCGAGACCGACCAGCGTGTAGTAGGCCTCCACGCCGAGGATCACGGTGAACTCGGCGGTGCCGGCAGCAGTGGTCGCCTTAGTCAACGACGTCGTCTGGACCCCGTCGATCGTGATGGAGCCGGCAGGCACGCCGTCCGGCGGGGTGATCGTCAGCGTCGCTTCGTCGCTGCCCTCACCGGCGTTGACGATCACCTGGAACGGCTGACCGGGAGCAGGGTTGGTGTCGCTGACGGCGACCCCTTCGTCGTCACCCTCGTAGGCCATCGCCGCACCAGGTGCGGCCAGGATCAGGGTGCAGACAGCAAGAAGGGTGCCGAACGCGCGTCGCAGAGTCATGAAGAAGAATCCCCCGGGAGGATAGAGAACGGGTGCCCCAACACCATAGCGGCTATTACGGACACACCAGACTCGTGTTGCGGAACCGATTCTTGGCCGGTCCAGGAGTGCTCCGGACCCTCACCTCGCCGGAAAGCGCCCGCGGCACCGCCATCCGGTAGTGCAGCGTGACCGACTTCCCCGGGTCGAGCGTGAACGTGCGCGCCGCGACGTAGAGCCCCTCGTGGAAGTGCGTGGTCACCGGCGTCGCCTGGTCGCTGGCGCGGACCCCGGTGATCACCGCACCGGTCGGTGCGTAGATCAGCAGGTCTGAGCGGATGTCACCGACGTCGACCGCGTTGCCGCCGCCGGTCAGGTAGTCCGGCAGCCGGTCCGCGTCACGCGGCACGTTCGAGGCCAGGGTGACCGCCACGTCCAACGTGCGCGGACCGTCGTCGACCGCGCAGCGGAGCTCCCGCACCGTGACGTCCATGTCCTCGTAGTAGGCGATCTTGGCGGCGCTGCGGTCGTGCAGGTAGACCCCGACGACCGGTGCGCCCTTCCGGTCGCCGCGCAGGATTCCGCTCACGGCCGTCTCCGCGATGGTCGTCTGTTCCCGGGCGTTCGCCGACCAGACCAGCACCCGGCCCTCCTTCGCGGCGGCGGCAAGGGCGTCGGCGGCGGCGGGTACGTCGATGCCGCCGGAGGTGACCTTGCCGAAGATCGCCGCCGCGGCCACCGCGAAGAACCGGTCCTGGGCCTGCGGGTCCTCGATCTCGCGGTAGACGGTGTTGAGCAGCGTGCGCGCGGTGTTCTCGGCGGTCAGCCGCACCCCGCCGGGGAGGGTGACCGGACCAGTCGCCCGGAGCAGCCCCTGCAGCGCCACCGGATCGATCGCCAGCACCCCGTCGATGCCCCGCCGGCCGGTCCCCTGCCGCCACATCGCCCGGGCCAGGTGGGCGGCCCGCGGGAAGTCCGGGGTCGCCGTCACGTTCTGCATGTAGCGCCCCAGCTGGGTCCCGTAGAGCGCCACCTCCGCTCGGGTCAGCGGCAGCACCGGTTCGGTGCTGCCGAAGGAGCTGGCCGGCCGCTGCTCCAGCAGCCGGATCCGGCCGTCGTCGGCGCGCAGCTTGATCACCGCGCCCGGGATGCCGCCGAGGGCGCGCGGCTCGGCGTTGTTCTGCACCAGCACCAGGTAGTCGCGGGGGCCCTCGGCGCCGAGCATCGGGGGCAGCAGCTGCGCGGCGTGCGCGACGGCCGCGGTGAGCCCCTGCAGGTCCTCGACCTTGCCGCTCAGGTCGCTCACCGGCTGCCGCAGCCCGTCGACGAGGCCCGCCGTGTCGAGGTCCGCGAGCCGGTCCGCCGCCGAGCTCACCGACGCCTCGGCGTCGACCAGGTGCGGCGCCGCCCGGGCGAGCGGGGTCAGCTCGATCCGACCCCGGGTCGGCTTCAGGTCCGCCAGGTCCACGACCTGGCGGGCGGCCACCACGTCGGCGAAGGCGTTGCGGGCGAGGTCGTCCACGACCACGGTCACCACCCGGACCGCGTCCACGTCGTCGCCGATGCCCGGAACCGCGGAGAGCAGGGCCCACTGCGGCCCGTCCAGCGCCTCCCGCGCGGCGCCGGTGTCCTCCTGCAGCGCGCTGGTGCCGGCGGCCAGCTCGGCCTCGTCGCCGTCGAGCAGCAGCTCCCGCAGCTCGGGCATCTGCGCGGCGGCCGAGGTGAGGTGCCGGTACGCCGAGAACGCCTGCCAGCCGGTCACCACCAGCAGCAGCAGGAGCAGCAGCGCGAGCAGGACGAGCACCTGCCGGGGCACCGAACGCCCGATCCCGCGGTGCCCCGCTCTCCCCGCGCGCTGCGCCACCCGTCCCCCTGCCCTGCGCCCCGAGGGGCTCGCGTTCTCGCCGGTCCGCACGCCACCGTATCGCCCACTCCACGGCCGGCCCCACGCCCAGCCGGCGGTCGCTGGCCGCGGAGACGAGGGTGGACGCGCTCAGCGGGGCTGCAGCGCGGTCGCCATCCGCGACACCGCCTCGGTGAGGATCTCCGGGGTGGTGGCCAGGTTGAGCCGCACGTGCCCGAAGCCGCCGGTGCCGAAGGTCGGCCCCGAGTTCAGCGCCACCCGCCCCCGCTCCAGGAACACCTCGGCCGGATCGGCGTCGAGCTCGAGCCGGCGGCAGTCCAACCAGGCCAGGTAGGTGCCCTGCGGCGGCCGGTAGCCGATCTCCGGCAGCCGCTCGGCGAGCAGGTCCGCGAGCAACCGCCGGTTCTCGTCGAGGTCGACCAGCAGCGCGTCGAGCCAGCCCCGGCCCTCGCGCAGCGCCGCGGTGTGCGCGATCGCCCCGAGGTGGCTGGCGCCGTGCGTGGCCTCCTCCGGCACGCGGCGCAGGTCGCACACCGCGTCCGGGCCGGCCACCGCGACCGCCGACTTCAGGCCGGCCAGGTTCCACGCCTTCGAGGCGGAGACCAGCACGAGGGCGCGGCCGGAGCCGGGCAGCGACAGGAACGGGTGGAACCGCTCGCCGAGGTGGACCAGCGGCGCATGGATCTCGTCGACGACGACCCGGACGCCGTACTCCTCGGCGAGGGCGATCACCGCGGTCAGCTCCTCGCGGGTGTGGACGGTGCCGGTGGGGTTGTGCGGGCTGCAGAGCAGGTACGCCGCGCGGCCGGTGCGCAGCCGGCTGGCCCGGAAGGCGTCCTCGAGCTCGACGAGGTCGATCCGGTGGTCGGCGCCGAGCGGCGCCTCCACCACCCGCCGGTCCAGGTGCTCGATGAAGTCGTAGAACGGCGGATAGACCGGGGAGTTCACGATCACCGGGTCGCCCGGACCCGTCAGCACCTTGAGCAGCTCGACGATGCCCAGCATCACGTCCGGCAGCGACATCGACGCGTCGGCGTCGAAGCACCAGCCCCAGCGGTCCCGGGCGAAGTCGGCGTAGGCCTCGGCGTACCCGGTGCCGGCGGAGTAGCCGGTGTCGCCGCGCTCCAGCGCCGCCTGCAGCGCGGCCCGGACCGGCTCGGCGAGCGGGGCGTCCATCTCGGCCACCCACAGCGGCAGCACGTCGTCGGGGAAGGCCCGCCACTTGATGCTGGTGCGCTCGCGCAGCTCCTCGAGCCGGAGCGCGCGCAGCGGCCGCACCGGGGTCGCGCCGTCTACCAGGCTCATGCCGCCACTTCCTCGCCTCTGGGCCTTCGTCTCCATGCGTTCGTCTCTTCGTACCCAACTTCGGGCATTCGGCTCATCCTGGTCAGCACCCGGATGGCCGCGGTCCGTGGCCGGTCGCCCGGATGGATGGACGACGCTGCGGATCGCTGCCGGATGCCTCCGGAACCCGCGCTTCAGGCTCGGATTATCGCCCTGGTTGAGTGTTGCTGTCATTGAAAGTTGTTGCAACACACCGAGACTTGTGCGTTCCGGCAACGATGCTGGGTCGGTGAAGCTGGCCGAACCGTCCTGGTTGTTGCGCGCGACGCGCGTGAACGCAACCGACTCCCGGTGGCGGACGGCCTCCGTCTTCGCGCAGGGAACCGACGACGTGCCAGCGGTCAACCGGTCCCAGGTGACCCGGTGGGAGCGCGGCGAGATCGCGCCGACGTACGCCGTGGTCCGCCGCTACGAGATCATCTGCGGGCTCCCCGAGGGTCACCTCGCCACCGCCTTCGACCTCGTGCACCGGCACGCGCACCCGGTCGCGGCGGCACCCGCGCTGCGCCGGCCGATGCCCCAGGACCCCGGGGCGGTGGCCGACCATCTGGTGGGCCGCGCCCTCGACGGCGGCCCGGTCACCGGCCTGGAGTGGGACCAGCTCTCCGCGATGCTCGGCGAGACCCCGATGGCCTTCATGCTCGGTCGCGACTGGCAGCAGCTGGTGCGCCGCGGCCTGCGGGAGATGGACGTCAGCGTCCGGCTCGGCTACTGCCAGCGCTCCGAGGCGATGAGCCGGATCGCCGGCCATCCCCGGGCGAGCGGGCACGTGGTCGACCTGACCCGGGCGATCCTCAACGACCCGGATGCACAGGTCTACAGCGAGGCGGCGTCGCTGCTGCGCTACGTCGACCACCCGGACGCCCACCGGTTGCTGTACGACGTCATCGCCGACCCGGTCGGTCCGCATGCGCTGCGAGCCGCGCTCTACGCCGCGGCCACGATGGTGCGGGACCGCCGCACGCCCCACCCCGTCGCGGTCGACCTGGTCCGGCAGGCGCTCGACATCGCGCGGGACGTCGAGCACCCCTACCGCGTCCGGCGCAGCGCCGCCGACGTGCTGCTCGCCCTGCGACCGGCCACCCGGACCTCGATCGCCGAGGAGTTCCGGCGCCGGCCCGAGGATCTCGCGCTCGCCTCGATCATCTCCGGCGACGGGCCTCGGCCGCGCTCGCAGGGGCGCGCGCTGCGCGGCCGGATCGTGGAGCAGGTGCAGGACCAGGTCGACGGCTCGCTGCACGACCAGCCGCAGCTGCTCCGGCTGCTCACCTACATCACCGTGGAGAGCAACGACGAGCTGCGCAGCTTCGCGCTGAACCTGCTGATGCTGCTGCCGTTCGGGCCGGCGGTCGGCCACGCCTACCTCACCGAGCTGCGCTCGTGCGTCGAGCACGGCGACATGTTCGGCATCCACGAGGCGCTCGGGGTGCTGATCGCGCTCGCCCCCGGCGAGGACCTCTCGCTCGTGACCGACCTCGCGGTCCGGGCGGTCCCGGTCCCGGCCGACGTGGACCAGGTCGCGGTGGAGGCCTGCTGGGCGCTGGGCAACGCGCCGGTCGTGACCTTGTCCGCCGACCCGGACGATCGGATCGCCGAGGCCGTCCGGCAGAGCTGGCAGCAGAAGACCGCCATCTGCCCCGACCTGGTGGGTGCCTGGGCCTACGTGCTCGGCATGCGCGGGCGGCGCGACCTCCTGGAGTCGCTGGTCCCGCCCGCGGGCGTCGCCACCGGGGCGGTCTGGGACAACGCCCGGCGCTGGTGGCTCGACGCGCCAGCCCACGCGCTCGGCAGCCGGAGCTGCTGAGCGGAGGTCCGCCCGCGACCCGGAGCGTTAACGCCCGGACACGGCCAGGCCGAGCATCGCCCGGAGTCGGCTCAGCCGCGCAGCGGCTGCCGGGTGACGACGGCGTCCGGGTCCTTGCTGGTCAGCGCCCCCACGAAGGCGTCGATGCGGGCGTGGATCGTGTGGCTGCTGGTGGGCACGCCGTACCGGGACTCCCAGCGCAACGGGCCGACCTCCACCACGAGGGTGTCGTCGACCTCGGACCGGGTGTGCAGGTAGATCCGTTGCCGGCCTCCGAAGAGCATCGAGCTCTGCGCCACCATCGGCATCCCCTGGTCCACCACCAGCCAGCCGGCCCGCGAGACCCGCTCCTTGAACAGCGCCCGCACCGTCGGCTCGGCCAGCCGGGTGGTCACCACCCGGGGGCTGATGCAGGCCCGGGCCCAGGCGACGTAGGCCGCGAGGCCGCCACCGACGAGGAGCAGCAGGGACACCGCCGCGACCATCGCCACCCTGCATCCCCCCGGATGAATCGTGCCCGGGGGACTCTGTGGCCCCCGACCATTCGGTCCGCCGATCGGGCGGAGTGGTTGAACGTTCTCAGGACCTGGACGAAATCGCCCGGATTGATCACTTTTCGGACAGACCCGCAACTTTCGGCTGAAACCTGTTCATTAACTACACCGATGTGCTGCGACCGGCAGGGCCGTCGTCGCTCAGCCGGGCCCGGTCGCGCCGAGGCAGTCGCGGCACGTCCCGAAGATCGTCAGGTGCCCCAGGTCCGGCTCGAACCCGTGGTCGCGCCGCAACAGCTCGGTGAGCGGGTCCAGGTCACGCGCGGGCAGCTCGCCGACCCGTCCGCAGTCCCGGCACACCAGGTGGGCATGGGTGGGCGCCGTGGTCGAGTGGTACGTCGGCGCGCGGTCCGTCAGGTGGGCGTGCCGTACCAGCCCGAGCTCCTCGAGCAGCTCCAGCGTGCGGTACACCGTCGACAGGTTCACCGCCGGCGACTCCTCCCGCGCGGCGGCCAGCACCTCGTCGGGGGTGGCGTGCCCGAGGCGCTGCACCGCGGCCAGCACCAGCTCGCGCTGCGGCGTCAGCCGGTAACCCTTGGCCCGCAGCTGCGCCTGCCAGTCGTCCGTCGCGGGCACCGCGGGGTGCTCGGGGGACGCGGGCGGCTCGGCTGGCATGCGCCCGAGTCTAGAGCCGTCCGCCCGTCCGGCCCCCGCCGTGCGAGCGCGACACATCTGCGCCAGA
This sequence comes from Nocardioides mesophilus, assembly GCF_014395785.1. Classification (GTDB taxonomy): domain Bacteria; phylum Actinomycetota; class Actinomycetes; order Propionibacteriales; family Nocardioidaceae; genus Nocardioides_B; species Nocardioides_B mesophilus. The sequence continues at coordinate 1,350,421 of NZ_CP060713.1, forward strand.
ACCGGCAGATCACCGGACCTGGGGGCGATTATCGGGCCAAGACGTCGTACATTGTCTCCATGACGATGGGGCTCGTCCATGGCTGAGCGATTCAGCCGCCTGGCGATGCTCACGTCTGCCCTCGGCGCCGCCGTCACGGTGGACGAGGTGGTCCGCACGGCCCTCCACCAGGCGATGAACATCGAGGGCGTCGTGCGCGCCGGGCTCGCGCTCAGCGAGGGCGCCGGCCGCGAGCTCCGGTTCGTCTCCACCGACGACGAGTCCCTGGGCCCGCTGAACGTCCGCTGGTGCACGATCGACGGCTTCGAGGACGTGCCGCTCGCGCGGACCGTCCGGACCGCGGCGCCCGTCTGGCTGGGGACGCTAGCCGACCTCGAGGCGGCCTTTCCTGACCTCGCGCCCCGGCAGCGGATCCTCGGCACCAAGAGCATGGCCTCGGTGCCGCTGATCGTCGAGGGCAGCTGCGTCGGCGGCCTGCTGTTCTCCTACGACCGCGAGGTCGTCCACCTGCCGGAGCACCAGGCGTTCCTCGCGGCGTTCGCGGCCCAGGTGGCGCAGGCGGTCAACCGCGGGCTGGCCTACCAGGTGCAGCACTCCACCTCCGAGCAGCTGCAGCGCAGCCTGATGCCGCACTCCCTGCCCGAGCTGCCCGGGCTCGCGATCGGGTCGCACTTCCAGCCCGGCGGCGTCAACGTCGACGTGGGCGGCGACTGGTACGACGTGCTGGAGCTCGCCGACGGCTCGGTCGTGCTGACCCTCGGCGACGTGATGGGCAAGGGCCTGCAGGCTGCGATCGTGATGAGCGAGATCCGCGCGGCCACCCGGGCCTACGCCGTGCTCGACCCCGACCCGGCCACGGTGCTGGCCCGGCTCAGCGACCTGGTGGGCTACCTGCCGGCCGCCGACCAGGTCGTCACGATGCTCTACGGCCTCATCGAGCCGGACCGGAAGGCAATGAGGCTCGGCATGGCCGGCCACCCGCCGCCGCTGCTGGTCACTCCCGAGGGGCGGCCGACCGTGCTCGACCACGAGGTCGGCCCGGCGCTCGGCCTGGGCTCCGGCTCCTGGCAGGGCCTGCGGGTCCCGATCGAGGACGGCGCCACCGTGCTGTTCTACAGCGACGGCCTCGTCGAGACCCGGCAGCAGGACCTGTTCGACGGCATCGACCGGCTGCGCGACTGGGTCGGGGAGCTGGCCCCGCGCCGCCGCAACCCGCGCGAGCTCTGCGCCCGGCTCAGCCAGCTGATGGGCACCGGCGACGCCGAGGACGACGTGACGATCCTGGCGGTGACCGCGGCCCCCGGCCAGCGGCGCGCCTCCCGCGAGCTCCCGGCCGACCCGAGCGCGGCCGGGCTGGCCCGCCGCTTCGTCACCTCGGTGCTCCAGGACTGGTCGGTCACCGAGGCGGTCGTGGACACCGCGCAGCTGTGCGTCTCCGAGCTGGTCACCAACGCGGTGATCCACTCCGGCACCACGTCGTCGGTGACGGTGCAGGTCGACGACGAGTACGTCATGGTGCTGGTGCAGGACCGGGGCGGTCGCGGCGCCGTACGCCAGCCCGAGGAGCTCCAGCCGGAGAGCATCTCCGGGCGCGGGCTCTCGCTGGTGGACGCGCTGACCTCGGCCTGGAGCGCGGAGCACAGCACCGACGGCACCACGGTCTGGTTCGAGCTGGCTCTCGACCCCGCCGAGGTCGACCCGGAGTCACTGCTCGCGATGTTCTCCTAGCCGGGCCGCACGGCCTGCTGCCGGACGACCGGCGGGGCGGCTACTGCCGGACGAGCCGACCCCACAGGTGCGGCTGCAGCGGCTGGCCGACCGCGGCCATGTCGTAGGCCCAGAGCAGGTCGCCCTCGACCATGCCGTACATCCGGTGCCCGCCGGTGTACTCCTTGGCGGTCTCGGTGCGGGCCACCGCGTCGGTGGTCATCTCCAGGCGCGGGGTGCCGATCTCGGCGGTGCCGTGCCATATCTCGGCGAAGCCGGTGTTGTGCGTCAGCAGCCACTCGAAGCCGCCGTCGGCCTTGCACCGGATGAAGCCGGTCTCGATGGCAGCGTCGCGCACCTTGACGCCCTGCTCGTCGACGATCCAGGCCCGGCTCATGTAGTGGAAGAACGGCCGGCCGTCGTGGGTGAAGATGCACTCCTGGCCGAACTGGAACGCCTCGATCGTGGGGTAGTCACCGTGGCCGTTGCCGCGCCACGTCCCCAGCAGCCACGCGATCGGGGCGCAGTCGGGGTGCAGGTTGTCCGGGATCTCGAACGGCATCAGGACTTGGTGGTGCCGTTGTCGGTGCGGAACAGCCGGTAGAGCACGAGGACCGCGACCCAGCCGCTGAGCAGCACGACGAGGGCCATCAGGGCGATGAACACTGCTTCCATGACAGGCGAGTCTAGTGTGCGGCGTATGGCGGACCGACTGGTGGTGAAGGTGACCTGCGGCACGGACGACCTGGAGCGCTGCAACCAGGCCTTCACGGTCGCCGCCGCCGGGGTCGCGGCGGGGGTGCCGGTCTCGCTCTGGCTGACCGGCGAGGCGGCCTGGTTCGCGGTTCCCGGACGTGCCGAGCAGGTGACGCTGCCGCACGCCACCCCGCTGGCCGACCTGCTGGCGATCCTGCTGGAGGGCGGCCACGTCACCGTGTGCACCCAGTGCGCCGTACGCCGCGAGATCGCCGAGTCCGACGTGCTCCCCGGGCTCCGGGTCGCCGGCGCCGCCACCTTCGTCGAGGAGGTCCTCGCGGACGGCACCCAGGCGCTGGTCTACTAGCGCCGCGCAAACCGCCGAAGCAGGGCAAAGCGGTGAGATCGCTCCCGACGTTAGAGTGACGTCCGGCCACGAACTCGGCGTGGCCGTCGCACCGACGAAGTGAGGCTCTGTGGAACTGCGCGACTACCTGCGCGTCATCCGCCGCCGCTGGCTGCTGATCGTGTCCTGCGTGCTCGTCGTGGTCGGCGTCGCCGCCGCCGTGACGTTCACCGCCACCCCGATCTACCAGTCCACGGCCCGGCTGTTCGTGTCCACGCCGGACCAGCGGGGGGACTCCGCCTACCAGGGCAGCCTGTTCTCCATCCAGCGCGTCGCGTCGTACGCCGAGCTGGCCTCCGACCGGGAGCTCGCCCGCCGGGTGATCAAGGACCTCGGGCTCGACCTCGAGCCGGAGGCGCTGGCCGACAAGGTCACCGCCACCGTGAAGCCCGAGACGGTCATCCTCGAGATCCAGGTGACCGACCCCGACCCGAAGCGGGCCCAGAAGCTGGCCCAGACGCTCGCCGAGGAGGTCGCGGACTACATCGCCGAGATCGAGACGCCGCCGGGCCGCGCCAACGCACCGATCAAGGCGAGCCTGGTCGGCACCGCCACGGTGCCGAACAGCCCGATCTCGCCGCAGCCGGTGCGCAACCTCGGGCTCGGCCTCGTGCTCGGGCTGCTGCTCGGGCTGGGCCTCGCGGTGCTGCGCGAGCTGCTCGACACCAGCGTCAAGGGTCCCGCCGACATCGCCGAGATCACCGAGACCCCGGTCCTCGGCGGCATCCTCTTCGACAGCCAGGCCCCGAAGCGGCCGCTGCTCACCCAGCTGGACAGCCACAGCCCCCGGGTGGAGGCGTTCCGGATCCTGCGGACCAACCTGCAGTTCGTCGACGTGGACCAGGACAAGAAGGTCATCGTCTTCACCAGCTCGGTCCCCGGCGAGGGCAAGACCAGCACCGCGACGAACATCGCGCTGGCGCTGCACACCGCCGGCCAGCGGACGCTGCTGATCGACGCCGACATGCGCCGCCCGCAGCTCGCGAAGCTGTTCGACCTCGAGCCGGCGGTCGGCCTGACCACGGTGCTGCTGGGCCGGATCGACCTCGCCGACGCCATCCAGGTGCACGCCGACTCCGGTCTCGCCGTGCTGGCCAGCGGCAACCTGCCGCCGAACCCGGCCGAGCTGCTGCAGTCCCAGGCGATGAAGGTGCTGCTCGAGGAGGTCCGCGAGGACTACGACGTCGTGGTGCTCGACGCGCCGCCGCTGCTGCCGGTCACCGACGCGGCGATCATCGCCTCCCAGGTCGACGGCGCGGTGATCGTGGTCCGCCAGGGCAAGACCACCCGGGACCAGTTCGGGCACTCCCTCGAGCGTCTCGAGGCCGTCGGCGCCCGCTCGCTCGGCGTCGCGATGAACATGGTCCCCGCGAAGCGCCGGCAGGGCGGTTACAGCTACGGGGGCTACGGGTACGGCGGCTACGGGTACGGCTACGCCCCCGAGGGCCGGCGCCGCAAGAAGAGCTGACGCCGGCCCCCTCCCTCCGGTCAGGAGACGCCGGGCGCCCCGGAAGGTGCCGGCGCGGTGCGCGGCTGCTCACTCGCCGCACCCGGCTCGTCCCCGTCCTGGAGAGCGAGCGCCGCCTTCAGCTTCTCGATCCCCCGCGACGTGTGGCTCTTGACCGTCCCGGCCCCGATGCCGAGCTCGCGCGCGGTCTCCTCGACCGACAGGCCCAGCCAGTGCCGGAGCACGACCACCTTGCGTTGCATGGGGGGAGCTCCTGCAACGCGTCGAAGAGCGCCGACCGCTCCTCCGTGGGCAGCTCCCGCCTCGCGACCGGGTCGTGCCCGTCGAGCCCCGACCGCTCCCGCCGCCAGGGGCGTCGGCTCTCGTCGATGTTGGCCCGCACGATGATCTGCCGGGTGTAGGCCTCCTCACGACCGTCGAGGTGCAGCCGCGGCCAGGCGACGTACAGCTTGACGAGCGCGGTCTGGAGCAGGTCCTCGGCCCGGTGCCAGTCGCCGCACACCGCGTAGGCGATGCGACGCAGGTGGACCTGCCGGGCCGTCACGAACGCGCTGAACTCCTCGTCCCGCGAAGCCAGGCTCATCGCAGACCCTCGCCCGAGGCGTACTTCGCGCGGGCGCCGGACAGGAGCTCCTCGAACGTGGCGCCGACGACGTCGTCGGGATTCGTGGTGATCACGTCGAGCGTCCCGTCGACCACCCGCCACACCACGAAGTAGCTCGCCTCGTCGCCGGCGACCGAGACGACCGCTGCGCCGGTCTTCGCCCCTGGGGAGGCGAACGCGGGGCCGAGCTGCGGGTCGTCGGTGCGGTTGAAGACGCGGGTGCCGGCGGTCGCGACGACCCGGCCCTGGCCATCGAGCTCGAACGTCTCCGGCCAGCCGCTGCCGCCGTTCACACCGACCTGGTCGGCGACGTAGTCGGCGAAGCTCGCCCAGCCGGCGCTCGGGGTCGAGGCGGACCAGGAGTCACCGCCGCGGCCCGCGCGCTTCTCGATCATCACCCACTGCCGATGGCCCTTCCAGGTCAGGTCGAGCGCGTCGGAGCGCTGCGGCGGCTCGAAGCCGTAGGGATTGCGGATCCGCTCGTGGACGGTCACCCCCGGACGCACCTCGAGCTCCCCGTCGACGTAGCGGACGAGCTCGCCGCGGGGCCAGGGCGCCGCGGTGGGGCCGGTGGTGGGGTCCGCGGCTTCCGAGGCGCTCGCGCTGGCCGAGGGAGTGGCCGGACTCGTGCCGCCGGCCACCTGGGCGGAGCCGGTCTCGGTGCTCGGCGCGACGGCGTACCAGCCGGTCGCCAGCACCCCGGCCGCCGCCAGCCCGGCGACCCCGCTCGCCACCCGGCGCCGCCTCAGGGCGCGGCGGCCGGCCGCGACATGAGTGTCGACCGACGGCAACGAAGGACCGTCGCCGAACGACCGATCGAGCTCTTCCTGCAAGGTGTCCATGGCGCGCCTTCCTGTTCCAGCCTGTCCTCGGAATACGCAGTGCGACGTCGATCGGTTGTCAGGCGGCCCCGCGAGCCCCGCGGCGGGTGGAGCACGAGTGCGGAAACGGCACCAGCGGGGAAGAGTGGACCACATGGCCACCCTTCTCACCGTCGGACACGGCGAGGCGACCCAGACCCAGCTCACCGACCTGCTGGCAGGTGCCGGCGTGGGCCTGGTCGTGGATGTCCGGCGCTTCCCCGGCAGCCGGCGCCACCCCCACTTCGCCCGGGCCGAGATGGAGCAGTGGCTTCCCGCGTCGGGCATCGGGTACCGGTGGGAACCGCGTCTGGGCGGACGGCGACGCGTGCCCCGCGACGACGCCGACGCCGACTCCGACCCGTGGTGGCGGGTGGCTGCCTTCCGCGCCTACGCGGCGCACACCCGCACCCCGGAGTTCCGGGCCGCGACCGGTGACCTCCTGGCCGACGTCTCCGGACGCGAGGACCGGGTCGCGATCATGTGCAGCGAGTCGCTGTGGTGGCGGTGTCACCGCCGGCTCATCGCCGACGCCGCGGTGCTGCTCGATCACGTGTCCGTGCGTCACCTGGGGCACGACGGCAAGCTCACCGACCACGTCCCCGCGGCCGGGGCGCGGATCAGCGCCGAAGGGCTGCGCTACGACCTGGCCGACGCCGTACCCTGAGCCCGGCCATGAGGTGCCATCAGGCGAGGGGTGAGACGTGATGACCGAGTCGAGCGGGTCGACCCGAACGCGGCAGCGGTCGGTGCCGCCGTGGGCGCTCCTCCTGGTGGCGCTCCTCGCGCTCGCCCTCGGTGTGGCGATCGGTCGCGCACCGTTCTTCTGGCCCCGTGACCCCGAGGTGGCGGTGGGCGAGGCAACGCTGGCGAACAAGCACAACTGGCTGACGATCGTCCGGTCCGACGACCTCGACGGCGTGGTGGCGTTCGACGCGCGGTCCGTGGCGTGGGTGGACGACGACGGCGTGTACTCCGACGGGTTCGGCGACCAGGAGCCCCCCTGCCTGCGCGTCAACCGGCCGGCGCGCGTGGAGATCTCCTACCTCGACCTGGATTCCGGAGCGGTCGTGACCCAGGTGAGGTGCCTGCCGGCCGCCTGAGCGTCCGCCGGACCTAGCGGCGCTTGACCTGCAGCAGCTCGGCCGCCTCGGCCGGCGTCATCGGGGTGCGCTGCACGATCCGGCCGAGCTCGACCACCCGGCTGACCAGCTGCTCGTTGTGCTCGACCGGCACGCCCTTGGCCAGCGTCAGCACGTCCTCCATGCCGACCCGCAGGTGGCCGCCCTTGCTCAGCGAGGCGAGCGCGACCGGCAGGGTGGAGCGGCCGATGCCGGTGGCCGACCAAGAGGTCACCTCCGCGGGCAGCCCGGCGACGGCGGCCACCAGGGCGTCGGCGGTGCCCGGCATGCCCCCCGGCACCCCCATCACCAGGTCGACGTGCACCCGGCCGCCGTACGGCAGGCCGAACTTGTCCAGCAGCCGGTTCAGCGCGGCGACGTGGCCGAGGTCGAACAGCTCGAACTCGGGCACCACCTCGCGCTCCTGGCTGAGCTGGTAGAGCTCGGTGATGAACGGCCACGGGTTGGAGAAGACGTCGTCGCCGAAGTTCGTGGTGCCCATCGTCAGGCTGCAGGAGTCCGGCTGCGCGTCGAGCACCTTCAGGCGCCGGTCCAGCGGATCGTGGACGCTGCCGCCGGTGGAGAGCTGGACGACGAGGTCTGTCTGCTCGTGCAGCGCCTCCACCGTCGCGGTGAGCCGGCCGAGGTCGAGGGTCGGCTCGTGCCGCTCGTCGCGGATGTGCACGTGGACCATGGCCGCGCCGGCGGCCTGGCAGCGACGCGCCGTCTCGACGAGCTCCTCCAGCGTCGTGGGCAGTTGCGGGCAGTCGGCCTTGCTGGTCTCGGCGCCGGTCGGGGCGACCGTGATCAGCAGCTTGCTCGGGTCCGGGCGGGCGTCGTCCATGGGCGGCATCGTGCCAGACTTCACGCGACCGGTCGAACCCCCTGCTCAGGAAGATTTCCCGATGCGCGCCGTGATCCAGCGAGTTCTTTCCGCCTCCGTCGTTGTTGACGGGACGGTCGTCGGTGCGATCGAGGAGCCGGGCCTGCTGGCCCTGGTCGGCGTGACGCACACCGACGGTCCGGCCGAGGTGGCCTGGATGGCCCGCAAGATCTGGGAGCTGCGGATCCTGCGCGAGGAGAGGTCCGCCTCGGACGTCGGGGCGCCGATCCTCGCGGTCAGCCAGTTCACGTTGTACGCCGACGCCCGCAAGGGCCGCCGCCCGACCTGGAACGCCGCCGCGCCGGGCGCCGTCTCGGAGCCGCTCTTCGAGGCCGTCTGCGGGGAGCTCGAGCGGCTCGGGGCGACCGTCGCGCGCGGCGTCTTCGGTGCCGACATGCGCGTCGAGCTGGTGAACGACGGGCCGGTCACCCTGGTGCTCGACACCCCCTGAGCCTCGCCGCGCCTTCGCCCGGAATGTGACGACCTTGTTGCGATCGTGAGGTCCGGGGCGTCGGACCCCCTCGATCTGGGTAGGGCGGACCCATGCCATCTTTGCGCCCTCGCACAGATCGAGCCCGGCCGGTCGGCGTGCTCTCCCGTCTGGTCATCGCCTCGGTCGTCGCCGGCGTGCTGCTCGCCGGGATCGCGTTGCCCTTCGTCGCGGTCGCCGGCCTCGCGACCCGGTCGATGGCCGAGGGCATGGACCAGCTGCCCGCCGAGCTCACCACCGAGCCGCTGCACCAGCGCACCCGAGTGGTAGACCGCCGCGGCAAGGTGATCGCCCGCTTCTTCGACAAGAACCGCGTCAACGTGCCCCTCTCCGAGGTCGCTCCGGTGATGCGCCAGGCGATCGTCGCCATCGAGGACTACCGGTTCTACGAGCACGGCGCCATCGACCTGCGCGGCACGTTGCGCGCCTTCGTCACCAACCACACCAGCGACGAGGTCCAGGGCGGCTCCACGATCACCCAGCAGATGGTGAAGCTGACCCTGCTGGCCCAGGCCGACACCCCCGAGGAGCAGCGCGCCGCGACCGCGCGCACCTACCACCGCAAGCTCAAGGAGCTGCGCTACGCGATCGCCGTCGAGAAGCAGCACTCCAAGGACTGGATCCTCCAGCGCTACCTGAACCTCGCCTACTTCGGCGACGGGGCCTACGGCATCGAGGCCGCCGCCCAGCACTACTTCTCGACCTCCGCATCGAAGCTGAAGCTGCGGCAGGCGGCGCTGCTGGCCGGCCTGGTGAAGAACCCCAGCGGCTACGACCCGACCAACAACCCGGACCGGGCCCGGCACCGCCGCAACGTGGTCCTGAACCGGATGGCCCAGCTGCAGGTGATCAGTCCCGAGCAGGCCGAGAAGGCGAAGGCCCGCGGCCTCGGCCTCGACGTGCAGCCCGTGCGCAACGGCTGTGTCGGCTCGGTGGCGCCGTTCTTCTGCGACTACGTGCGCGAGACGCTGTTGCGCGACAAGGCGCTCGGCGAGACCCGGGCCGACCGGGAGCAGCTGCTGCTCACCGGCGGCCTGACCGTGCACACCACCCTGGACCGGCGCATGCAGCGGGCCGCCGTACGCTCCGTGCGCGAGCACGTCTTCGCCCGGGACCGGGCGATCGGGGCGCTCGCCATGGTCGTGCCCGGCAGCGGGGCGGTCCGGGCGCTGGCGCAGTCGAGGCCGATGGGCGGCGAGAAGAAGAAGGGCGAGACCTTCCTCAACTACGTGGTGCCGGAGAAGCTCGGCGGCGCCAACGGCTTCCAGGCCGGGTCCACCTTCAAGGCGTTCGTGCTGGCCGCCGCGATCGACCAGGGGATCCCGCTGACCACCGAGATCGTCGCCCCTCCGCAGGTGGCGATCCCGGTCAGCAAGTACCGCGGCTGCAAGGGCCCGCTGCGCAGCGACGCCGTGTGGACGCCGGGCAACTCCACCGGCTCGGGCACCTTCGACCTCTACTCCGGCACCCGCCGGTCGGTGAACACGTTCTTCGCCCGGCTCGAGCTGCGGACCGGGCTGTGCCAGCCCTACCGGCTGGCCAAGCAGATGGGCATCGAGCTCGACGACCCGGCCAACCAGATGGTGCCGGCGTTCACCCTCGGCGTGGTCGACACGAACCCGCTGTCGATGGCCGAGGCCTACGCGACCTTCGCCGCGCGCGGCGTGCACTGCGCGAGCCGGCCGGTCACCCGGGTGGAGACCGGTGACGGCGCGGTGCTGACGAAGTACCCCGAGAAGTGCGACCGGGTGCTGCCGCGCGCGGTCGCCGACGCGGTCAACGACGTCCTCGCCGGGGTGCAGCAGCCGGGCGGCTTCGGCTACGAGGCCGGGGTCAGCCTGCGGCAGCCGTCCGCGGCCAAGACCGGCACCACCAACCAGAGCCGCGCCGTGTGGTTCGTCGGCTACACCCCGAACCTGGCGGCCGCCGCGATGATCGCCGGCGTGGACCGCTCCGGCCACTGGGCCTCGCTCAACGGCAAGGTCGTCGGCGGCGAGCTGATCTCCAGCGCCTCCGGCAGCGGCGACGCCGGGCCGATCTGGGGTGACGCCATGCAGGTGGTCCAGCAGTGGCTGCCCGACCGCCGCTTCCACGAGCCGAACCCGAAGGTGGTCGCCGGCACCCGGGTGACGATGCCCGACGTGGCCGGCCTGTCGGAGGCCGAGGCCCGCAAGCGGCTGCGCAAGCTCGGGCTGTTCGTCGAGGCGACGACCAGTGTCGACTCCGGCCTCTCCGCCGGCACGGTGGCCGGCAGCCTGCCCTCGGCCGGCAGCTCGATCGGCTCCGGGAGCTCCGTGACCCTGCAGATCTCGGACGGTACGCCGTACGTCCCGCCGCCGCCGCCGCCCGAGCCGAAGCCGAAGCCGAAGCCCGACCGGCCCAAGCCGGACAAGCCGACGGCCTCGCCGAAGCCGACACCGAAGCCCTCGCCGAAGCCGACGCCGCCGCCGAAGCCCGGTGGCGACAAGCCCAAGCCGGACAAGCCGAAGCCGCCGCCGGGCCGCTGACCCCAGGGGGCCGGGGGCCGGGCGCGGCGACAGGCGACTGCTGACCTGCGATCGGGGACCGGCGACCGGCGACCGGGGAGTCAGCCGGCGGTGCCGATCCGGACCTCGCTGACCGCCATCGTGTCGCGGCTGCCCGGCGTCGAGTCGAGCACCTCGAGGACGACCGAGCCGGAGGTCGTCACGGGGATCCGGAGCGTCTGCAGGCTCCGGTTCGCCGCGGTCCCGTCCAGCCGCTGCTCCACCGAGCTGCCGTCGTCGAACCTCCAGCGGACGCGGGTGATCCGGTTGTTCTCGGCGTAGCGGTCCACACCGCTGCGCGGGTCGGTCTTGGCGTAGCCGGGGATCAGCCCGACCTCGCCGATCCGGGTGCCCTGCCCGAGGGTGAGCGTGAGCGTCTGCCCGACGCCGGAGCCGTCGCAGCGCCAGGCGGTGGTGGTGTCCTGGTCGACAGCGTTCTGGGGCGGGTAGGCGATCTGGTTGCCGGCCGCGTCGACGCTGGAGTCCGCCTCGCAGGAGGCGGAGGTGCCGGCGACGACGGCTGCCTGGGTGATCCCCGGTAGACGGCCGCCTCCGGCTTCTGCGTCTGCGCCTTCCGGGGCTTGTCCTGCTTCCGTGGCTTGCCGGTCGCCTCGCCGGCCTCGGTGTCGGCCTCGCCGACGTCGCCGATGTCGACGCCGTCGGGCGGGTCCGCCACGTCGGCGCCGCCGACCGAGCTGGAGAACAGCCGTCCGGCGCCGAACGCACCGAGCAGCAGCACCGCGACCAGACCCGCGAGGATCACCGGCACCAGCCACACCGGCCGCTCCCGGTCGGGACGGTCGGCACGTTCGGCACGCCGGCGGCCCCGGACGGGGACGTAGCCGTCGCCCTCGGGGTAGCCCGGGTCGCGCTCGGGGACGGGCTGGGCGGGACCGGCCCCGTCGTCGTCCGGCTCCGCGTCGTGCGCGTCGTGCGTGAGAGAGCCGCCTCGGTCCATGACCACGGTCGGCTCGCTGGCGTCGTCCTCGGCCTCCGCGCCACCGGTGCGCGCGAGGGCGTCGCGGTAGGCCGCCTGATAGGCACGCCGGTAGGTCTCGGCATGCTCGGGCGGCAGGTCCGGCGGGACGTCCGGCGACCCACCCTGGCCGGGGCTCGGGTTGGACACGGTCAGCCAATATACGCAAGCGCACGTGCGGCGGCCCGGCGCACCGCACTCGCCGATCCCGTCAGAGACCGACGGCAGATCCAGGCATGGGCGCTACGCATTCAACACCCGATATCATGTCCTGGGTTCGAAATACGACATTTCGCGGCGAGTGTTGCCCGGGACCGGGCTGTGGAGATACCTTGCCTAGCGCCCCGATTGGCATGTTCTGAGTCTCACGGGGTACTTGGAGCAATACCCTGATGGATCCCCATTCGTCAGGCTCACCATGGATGTGCCGGGGGGCGCACCCTCGAGGGGGCAGTTTGTTGTGTTGCAGGAGCGAAGGGGCGCCCGCGCAAGTGAAGTCACTCCTTCCTCGACGGTCCCGCGGGAGCAGGCTGAGGTCCTGACCACCGTCGCACCCGAGGTCGGTCCGCTCGCGGCGGAGACAGTCGCCCGCCGCAACCCCGAACCGTGGTGGCTGCGCTCTGGTGTGCGCCCGTATCTCTTCGCTGCCGACCTGCTGGCCTTCGGCCTCGCCGGCCTTCTCGCGCCACGAACCGACCCGGCCCTGTCACTGGTATGGGCCGTGAGCCTGATCGCCTTCGCTGTCGCCGGTCTCTACCGGTCCCGGCTGACGTTCTCGCTGCTGGACGACATCCCCGCGCTCTTCACGGGGATCGCGGTCGGGTTCACCGCGCGGCTCTCCATCCCTGCCGTCTTCGACCGCGTGGAACCGGCGCGCTCACTCATCGCCCACGCGCTGGTACTGCTCGTCTGCGTCTCGGCATTCCGCTCAGCCGCCTACTTCGCGGTCCGGCTGTCTCGGCGCCAAGGCAGGATCCAGCACCAGACGGTCATCCTCGGCGCGGGCGCCCTCGGCGCCCACCTGGCGCGGATCCTCATCGACCATCCCAAGTACGGACTCGCTCCTGTCGGCTTCATCGACTCGAATCCGTCGCCGCGGCTCCGTCCCCTGCTCCCCGTTCCTGTGCTCGGGCCTTATGAGCAGCTGGACTCGCTGATTCGGGAGCACTCGGTGCGCGACGTCATCGTCGCCTTCGGTGAGAAACGAGAGTCCGAGCTGGTGGACCTGCTCCGCACCTGCGACCGGCTGCATGTCCAGGTGTTCATCGTGCCGAGGCTTTACGAGCTGCACAACGTCAGCCGCGGCACCGACGACGTGCGAGGAATCCCGCTCGTTCGTACCCGGGAACCGGCGTTCCGACGCCCCCGTTGGCGGACGAAGCGGCTGTTCGATCTCGTGGTGGCCGCCTCAGCGCTCCTGGTGCTCTCACCCGTGCTCGCGCTCTGCGCCCTGGCGGTTCGCCGTGAAGGTGGACCAGGCGTCATCTTCCGGCAGGAGCGGGTCGGCCTGGACGGGCGACCTTTCGACCTGCTCAAGTTCCGCTCGCTGAGCCCCGTCAACGAGCAGGAGTCCCAGACCCAGTGGAACATCCAGAACGACCACCGACTGGGCCCCGTCGGGCGCTTCCTGCGGAGGACCTCCCTGGACGAGCTTCCGCAGCTGTGGAACATCGTCAAGGGCGACATGAGCCTGGTGGGCCCTCGACCGGAGCGACCTTTCTTCGTGGCCCAGTTCGCGGATCGGATCCCTCGTTACGTCGCCCGGCACCGCGTGCCGGCAGGTTTGACCGGCTGGGCCCAGGCACACGGACTGCGTGGTGACACCTCCATCGAGGAACGTGCCCGCTTCGACAACTACTACATCGAGAACTGGTCGCTGTGGCTCGATGTCAAGATCCTGGTCCGGACCGTGGGACAGGTCCTCAGACGAGAGGGCGGCTGACCCCTCGGTTGGTCCGACCATGGACTTTACCTAGCGGCCGCTCAACTCGGCTCGACCGACGACCGACTCTCCCTGTGAAGGACGCGTTGCCATGAGGTGACGCCTGGCCGACTCGACACGCAGCTGTGCGTCGAGTCGCCGCCTTCGTGACCTTGGGAGGGGTCATCGAATGTCTGGTGCAGATCGACTCGTTCCGGCACGCCCGAAGCATCGCGCTCCAAGGCGTCTGACGCCGGACGGGCAGCGGGACCTGACCCGGCGTTCGGTCCTCGGCGGTGCGGTCGCCGGCGCCGGCCTCGTGCTGCCGGCCCTGGCCCCCGCTGCCTTCGGAGGACAGCGCAAGCCCTCGGGCAAGACGCCCAGCCTCGCAGTGATGCCAGCGTCCCAGGCGGACTCGGTGGTCAACATGGTGGGCGTCAACACCCACGTCAACTGGCGAACGACTGTCTATGCCCAGGACCAGCGGGTGATGGACCTGGTCCGCGATCTCGGAGTGCGGCACGTCAGGGATCGCATCACCAAGCTGGCGGCCACCCGCGCCGCGTTCTCGGAACTGGCGAAGTCGGGTGTCAAGGTGCAGGGCGTCTGTGGTGCGCTGGGTGATCCCCAGTCCATGAGCGAGGTCATGTCGGAGGTCGTCGCCGGCTACAGCGACCCTTTCTCGGTCTTCTCCGGCTTCGAGGGCCTCAACGAGCCGAACAACGACGCGGTGCCCTGGGTGGACGAGACCCGGGCCAAGCTGCGGGACCTCCGCATCGAGCGAGACCTCCGTGGCCTCAACCGCATCCCGGTCATCGGGCCGGCGCTGGCTCGGGTGAACGGAGGCGGGGTCGAGGGCGACACGACCGAGGGCCAGTCGACTGCCCTCGGCGACCTGACCGACGTGCTGGACCTCGGCAACGTGCACGTGTACCCCCGGGTGCAGACACCGAGTGCGGACATCGATCGCTTCGTCGCCTACCAGCGGCTCGTGTGCGGGAACAAGCCGATCGTGTGCAGCGAAGGCGGCTACTTCACCGCCATGGACTACGTGGGTGGCGCTTGGCCGACTCCGGTGGACGTCGTGGGCACGTACCTCCCCCGGATGGTGATGGAGCACTGGCTGCGCGGCACGACGCGCTTCTTCGCCTATGAGCTGATGGACCGGTACGACGCCACGAACTCCGACAGGCTTTCCAGCTTCGGGCTCGTCGGTGTTCCGTCCGAGGACCCGGCCGCCCCGTGGACCAAGAAGCCCGGCTACCGGGCGCTGAAGAACTTGTTGTCGATCATGGCGGACCCTGGGGGGTCTCACAAGGTCGCCGGCATCCCGATGACAGTGACCGGAGGGACGGATCTGCGAAAGGGCCTCTTCGCCAAGCGGGACGGCTCTCGTTACCTCGCGGTGTGGCGAGACGTCTCCTGCTACGACGCGCTCAACCGGACGCTCACCCCGGTCCAGGCGACGACAGCCACCCTCACGTTCGACACCCGCCGCACCGTGTCCGTGTACAGCCCCACTGTGTCGGCCACCCCGGTCGCGAGCTACGCCGCAGCCACGAGCGTCAAGCTCTCCGTCGGCGGCGAGCTTCTCATCGCGCGGATCGGGTGATCACGAGGGCTGCGGACTCGTCCGACGGTGTCGCTCTGCTCCACTCCCTTTCGTGGCGTAGGCAATCAGCAGGCCCACGATGAAGCCCAGGAAGGCCCCCAGTCCCGCGTCCCAGACCGGGCGCGGCTGGATCGGCTGCTCCGGAGGCTGGGCCAGCTGGAGCGGTTGTCCGCCCGAGGAGTCGCTGGGCGTCGACGCCAGGAAGACCTGACCCTCGAGGTCGGTCGCGCGCGTCGTGAGCGCGGCAAGCGTCGTCCGTGCGCCGATCTTGGCGTCAGCAGGGACCCCGCGGAGGCTCTTCTGGATGCTGGTGATCTGGCCACGCAGCTCGACAAGCTGCTGCTCCATGAGGTCCTGGGCGGCGGTCACCTGCTCCGCGCGGTAGTCGAGGTAGCTCTGGGCGAAGGCGTTCGCGACAGCCGCCGCCTGCTCGCCCGTCGGCATCTGGCTCGTGACGATGAGAACGCTGGTTCCGTCGGAGGGGATCACAGTCGTGGCGTCGACCAGGTCCTGTCCCTGAGCGTCGAAGTTGACCGAGTCGACGACCTTCGCCACGATGCGGTCCGACAGCACCACTTCCGCCTGCGTGGCGACCTGCTCCGCGTCCAACGACGCCTCTGGGACCGATGAAGGTCCTGGCACTGCGAGCACCTTGGCGTCGGCTTCGTAGAGGCGCTGCTGGGTTTGCGAGAAAGCCAGCCCCGCACCCAGTCCGAGCACGGAGCAGACGATCAGGACGAGCCACCTGCGCCGTAGAACGGCGAGGTGGTCACCAACCGTGACGAGATCTTGGTCCATGGTCTTCCGGAACGAAGTAGCAGGTACGAGGGACGGGGGCGCACATCGGACCTGCGCCGCCCTAGACTACTGGTCGATGCAGTCCCACGGCGCGAGGGGCGGGGCCCGACCCCGATCCGCGCCGCGGTGGCGCGGCAGAAGCGAAAGGGAGACGAGTGCGGCTCTTCCTTCCGGTCCTCTTCGCTGCGCTTCCCCTCCAGTGGTTCGTCGTGCCGGTCCCAGGGATCGGCGGCCAGAGGCTCCACATCCTCGTGATGGTGCTCTTCGCGGCGCTCATGCTGGTCCGCACCCGGTCACGTGCCTTCCTGCCGCTGCTCGGGGTGGCCCGGCCGTTCTTGGTGGCCATGTCTTTCCTGGCCGCCGTGTGGTTCGCCACGAACATCTACAACGGGACCTCACCACGGCCCGCCGTGGAGGAAGCCGTTCAGCTGGTGGTCTTCGTGACCTTGGGAACGGCGGTCTTCCAGGCCGCGCGCGACCTCGCCGGCGGGGCGGGGCTCGCACTGCGGTGGTGCGGCCCGATCTGCAACCTGAGCCTGGTCACGGCACTGTTCGCGTCCATGAAGATCAATGCCGTCAACCCCCTGTCGGTGCTCGGCGAGACGATCCGCAGCGGCGATCCGAACGTCCTGCAGCGAGAGCTGTACAAGTCCAGCTTCGTGGGGTTCGGCCTCGACGACGCGGTGGTGCGATCACAGCTTCGTCATGAGGTGTTCGGCGCGGTGCTGGTGGCGACCGCGGTGTCCTTCGCCGCCGTACGGCTGTGCCCGTTGCGGTCCCGGTCGGCAGCCATCCTGTTCTGGGCCTCCGCTTCGCTCACCGCGGTCATGTTGCTCTTCTCGCTCAGTCGTTCAGTGCTGATCGCCGCTCTCCTGTGGCCGACGCTGGTGGCCGCCCGAGCAATCCAGTCCGGCCGCCTCACGCCGGGCCTGGTCGCCTCCGCCGCGGGTGCGGTTCTCGGGGTGATGGCCCTGGCAGCGTCCGGTTTCCTCAGCGTGCTTTGGATCCGGTTCACCCAGGACACCTCCTCCTACCAGAGCCGGGAGGGCCTGCTGAAGGCTGCCTTCCGCAACATCCGTTCGCACTGGGTCACCGGAGGGGTCAACACCATCGGAGAGAGCTCGCACAACTTCGTCCTCGACTCATGGCTGCGCAGTGGGGTGTTCGCCGCGCTCGCTGCGGTCACCGTGCTCGTGCTCCTGGTCGGGCTGTTCCTGGGGACGGTCGGGCGCCTGAACCTCGAGCCCGAGTGGATGGTCCCGGTGATGGCGCTGCTGGCGCTGGTGCTGGTGCGCATGTTCACTGCCGGCGGCGGGGCGTTTCCCCCGGTCGAGTGGGTCGCACTGGCGGTGGTCGCCGGGTTCATGACGTTCCGCGTCCACGGCCCTCTGCCAG
Organism: Nocardioides mesophilus; assembly: GCF_014395785.1. Classification (GTDB taxonomy): domain Bacteria; phylum Actinomycetota; class Actinomycetes; order Propionibacteriales; family Nocardioidaceae; genus Nocardioides_B; species Nocardioides_B mesophilus. The sequence continues at coordinate 1,367,883 of NZ_CP060713.1, forward strand.
CCGTTCCGGAGCTCGCAGCCGACCATCGCCAGCCTGAGTCCCGGGCGGTGTCCTGATGCGCATCCTGCTGGCTCACAGCCAGCACTCGGCGCGCGGTGGCGCAGACAAGGTGATGGAGCAGGAGCAGGAGCTTCTCCGCGAGGCCGGACACGAGGCAAGGCAGTACGTCGCAGCCGACGCAGGATCCACCGGACAACCCGCGTGGCGACAGGCGGCTGATGCAGTGTGGAACAACGCTGCCTACCGGGCCTTGCGCCAAGAGATCCGGAGCTTCCGGCCGGACGTCCTGCACGTCCACACCCCGTTCCCGGTGCTCTCCCCTGCTGCGTTCCGGGCCGCCTCTGCGGAGGGGATCCCCGCTGTCACCACGGTGCACAGCTATCGGTACTCGTGCATCGCAGGGACCCTGCGGCGTGACGGCCGGATCTGCGAAGACTGCGTCGGGTCCCAGTGGAAGACCAGCGGCCTGCGCCACGGCTGCTACCACGGTCGGGCGGCCAGCGCGGCGATGACCACGTCGCTGGTGCTGCACCACCGCTCGGGAACGTTCAAGAACGACGTGAGCCGGTTCCTGACCCTGACCGAGTTCGCACGGGCGGTGCTGGTCCGGGACGGCATCCCTGCCGATCGTGTCGTCGTGAAGCCGAACTTCGTCGAGGACCCCGGCCACCCGGTCGACTACGCCCGTCGCGATCCGATCGCGCTCTTCGCGGGACGCCTCGTGCCGGAGAAGGGCATCACGACCTTGCTCGAGGCGTGGCGGGGGGCTCGCGGATCTGGTGCGCGACTGGTCATCGTCGGTGACGGCCCGCTGCGAGAGGTTGTCGAGAGGGCCGCCGGCGATGACCCCAGCATCGACTTCAGGGGGTGGCAGACGCCCGAGGAGGTCGGAGCGCTGCAGGCCCGTTCGCGTCTGACCGTGGTCTGCTCGGAGTGGTACGAAGGGCAGCCGCTGGTGCTGCTCGACGCGCTCGCACACGGAACTCCGCTGGTCGTGAGCGACCTCGACAACCTCAGCAGCTCGGTGCTGGCAGCAGGCGCAGGGCTCAGCTTCCGGACCGGCGACCCGGGCTCTCTGGGCGAGGCGCTCAGCGCCGTCCTCGGCGATCCCGGGCACGCTGCTGCGATGGGGTCCCGAGCGCGTGACCTCTACCTGCGTGCACACACACCCTCCGCGATCCTGGCCGACCTCGAACGGATCTATGGCGAGGTCATCGCGGAGTCACACCCATGAGGGTCCTGCACGTCGTCGAGATCACCCACGGCGGAGTGCTCACCCTCGTTCGCACGTTCGCCGAGCTCCAGCAGCGAGCCGGGATCGACGTCCACCTGCTCGTTCCGCCGGGGGTGGACGGGCTCACGGGGACCGTCCACCACTGGCGTCCTGTCCGGAACCAGCCCTGGAGCATGGTGCGCGCGCGGGGGACCTCCGCCATCTCGTGAGCGCCTTGCAGCCGGACGTGGTGCATCTGCACTCCTTCTTCCCAGGTGTGCTGGGGCGGATGAGGTCGCTTCCCGGCGATCCGCGGGTGGTCTACCAACCGCACAGCTGGGCCTTCGACGCGGTCTCCAACGAAGCCCTTGCCCGAGCCGTCGCCCGTTGGGAGCGACACGCGGCCACCGGCACCGACGTCACGGTCACCAACTGCCAGGAGGAGCTCGCCGAGGCCCGCACCCGACGGGTCGACGGCAACGCGATGGTCATCGGACTCCCGGTCGACGTCGACTTCTTCCGGCCCGGAGACCCGTCCGCGGCCCGGGCCGCCCTCGGCATCGATGCCGCCCGGGTGATCACCTGCGTAGGCCGGCTGAGTCGCCAGAAGAACCAGGAGCAGCTGGCAGCTGCGTGGGAGGCCGCCCCGATCCCGGACACCGTCCTGGCACTGGTCGGCCCCGGGAGCCAGGACGCCGTGCGGGCAGCAGCCCCGACGACGGCAGATCGGAGCCTGCGGCTCGTCGGTCCGACCGACGACGTACGCACGTGGCTCCAGGCCAGCGACATCGCCGTGCTTCCCTCGCTGTACGAGGGGCAGTCGGTGAGCATGGCCGAGGCCCTGTCGTGCGGGGTCCCCGTCGTGATGACGCAGGTGAACGGCGCGTCGGAGATGGTGGCACCCGTTGGAGAGGCACCGGCGGGCGCCGTCGTGCCGGTGGGCGCCATGCGGGAGCTGCTCGCGGAGTGCGCCACCCGGCTCGCTGACCCACCCCGGATGGCAGCGGAGGGCGTGGCCGCTCGCCGGCGCGCCGTGACGCACTTCCGGGCCGAGACAGTGATGGCACGGCTGCTCGAGGCGTACACCCCTCATCCCGACCCCGTCCTCCAGCGAGAGAGCCAGCGCCCATGAGCCAACCAGTACCGACCTTCGTCGTGGGTGGCGCGGCCCGCGCCGGCAGCACCGCCGTCATCGAGTCGCTGCGTCGGCACCCGGACATCTTTCTCACCTCGCCGAAGGAACCGCACTACCTGGCGCTCGGCGGCACGACCCCCGCCTTCACCGGCCCCGACGATGCCGCCACCATCAACAGGTTGGCCGTGACGGACGAGGCTTCCTACCTCTCACTGTTCGCGGAGGGCGAGAACCACACGGCGATCGGTGAGGGCTCGGTGTCGACGCTCTACTACCACGACGTCGCCGGTCCAAGGCTCCACGCCCTCAACCCTGAGGCGCGCATCGTGCTCGTGCTGCGCGAGCCGGTGGCTCGTGCCTTCTCGAGCTTCCAGTACCTCAGCAACCGGGGCACCGAGCCGGAGTCGGACTTCCTCACCGCGGTCGACCGAGAGACCACCCGGATCCAGGCCGGCTGGCACCACCTGTGGCACTACACGTCGATGAGCCGGTACGCCGACAGCGTGCGGCACCTGCGTGGTCTGTTCGGCCCGGACCAGGTCGGTGTCTGGTGGTACGACGACCTCTCCGGCGACCCGGTGCGCACGCTGACCGAGATCCAGGCCTTCGTCGGGGTGACGCCTTTACCGCCCGACCAGATCGCCAGCGAGCGCGTCAACGCGTCGGGCAGTCCCCGTAGCGCCCTCCTGCAGTCGACGCTGCAGCTCGTCAGCCGCACCCCCGCCCTGCGCACGGCCGGCAAGGCCCTCGTTCCCTTCGCAGTCCGCGAGAGGATTCGCCGGGGCAACCTGGTGGTCAACGAAGTGACACCGCAGGTCCGGCAGCGGCTCGCACCTCTCTTCGCCGACGACCTGCGCAGTCTTCAGCGGGAGCTCGGCAGGCCGGTGCCACCAGAGTGGCTCAGCGGCTCGTCAGGCTGAACAGTGCCCGGGCTCCCCATCCGCGGGCGGACGACGTCGGGTGGGTCGTGCAGCAGAACGTGTCAGCGGAGCGGCAGGCTGGTCACTTCCGCAGAGACCTCCACGGTGCGGGGACCGCGGCGGTCAGTCACGGTGACGGCCACGGGCGCCACCTCGATGGGCGTCCGGGTGAACGGGTCCCACACGCTCAGGTCCCGGAAGAGGAAGACGGTAGCGCTCCCGTTGCGCCTGGCAGCGACCACGAACGCGACGTCGTCCGCTGCAGCCTCCACGCCCAGCCTGACCGGATCCGGCACGTACGACGGTCCGTCGGGCTCGTCCAGGGCATCGAGCAGGCGGGTCAGCTTCCCCACAGCCTGCTTGGGGGTCCAGGTCAAGGGATCGCCCGTCTCCACCCGCCACAGGCCGAAATTCGACTCGGCCACGTCCTTCGGACCCGGGTCGGGGTCGTCGAGGCACTCGTACCAGGCGCACGGGATGCCGCGGTCGGCCAGCTGCAGGACCGCCCGGTCGATGTAGGTGGCCGTCGCGCCCTCGGACGTCGGCCGGTGGCCGATGCTCTCCTCGCCGCTGCGATAGGTGCCTCCCGCATTGGTGGGCTGGTACAAGGCGTTGTGGTAGCCGGTCTCGGTCATGTAGAGGGGCGTGTCAGCACCGAAGGCGTCCAGGAGATGCTGCAGGCGACGGTCGATGTCAGTGAGCGGTGGCTCACCCGCGGGATAGAAATGGACTCCGGCCCGGTCCTGCCAGTCCCCGACCCCGGCGTCGGCGAGCTGGTGGTAGTGCTCCGCCCCACCGGACGGCTCAGCGTCGTCGTAGGAGGCAGCGGCCGCCTGGTCGTGCAAAGACGGTCCCAGCACCAGCACCTGGGACAGCGCTTCCGATTCCTGAACGCCCTCCCAGATCGCCTTCTGGTGGGGTGCGGTGTAGGCCGTCGCCCAGTCGAGCGGCACCGGGAAGCTGCCGCCCCGGTTGTGGTTCGGCTCGTTGATGCCTTCAATCCCGTAACAGACGTCCGGACAGGTGGCAGCGATCTGCCGCACGATGGCCGCGGTGGTGTCCACGGACTGGTCGGTGGGCTTGTCATTCGCCTCGGGCACGATCGTCATGAGCCACTTCACGCCATACCTCCGGCTTGCCGCGACAGCTTTCTGACAGCCGGCGTTCTGGGGGTTGTAGAGCCCTCTGAAGAGGGTGACGCCCATGGTCGCCAGCCTCTCCATCCAGGCCTCGACGTCGCTGTAGACGCTGTCGGCGAACGCAGGGTGGGCGGCGACCGCCAAATTCGTGCGGACGTCCATCGCAGAGAGCGGATGGACCTGACGCACCGGACCGAGCGCGTTGGCACGCCTGCCGGGACCTGCGGAGGAGTCGTCGTCGGTGAGGTAGCGTCCGACTCCGGCCGCCACGGCGATAAGCCCGCCGGCGGAGATGACCGTGAGGGCGGACCGGCGCGACAGCCCCCCGAGCTCGTCGCGGGCAGGATCGCTGCGCCGGTGCCGTGACCCCCCGTTCGACGGCGTCGGATCAGACTCGGCTCCGCCCATGCACTTGAGCGTACCGTCGGGTTCGAACCCGGGGCGCTCACCAGGTTCTCGACAGTGGCGAGGACGGACGCTGACCGTGTGGATGCGACGGGTAGCATGCGGAACCAGGCTCTCAACCGGCGTCACGCCTTTTGACCGGGATTGATGCGCTTACCGTTGACCGTGGACTCGAGGCGGAGAGATGCACCCAGTCCCTGAGTGGCTGTTCGTACGACGCGTGCACGACGGGGCGACCCTCGACGGCAACATTCCGTGAGCCGGCTCGTGAACGACGCCGGGCGGCCCACCCGCCCGCGGCTGTCGGTGCTCGGAGCGCTGGTCTGGTACGCCCTGTCCTATGGCGGCTCCGTGCTGGGATACCTGGCCATCAATGCGTTCGCCGCTCGCCTGCTCGATGACTCCTTCGGCTACTTCGTCGTCGCCATCTCCACGGCGACCGCCCTGGGACAGCTGGGGTTGATCGGCGCCCATCGCGGCGGTCTTCGAGAGGCTGCGCGTCTCGAGACGGGGGACGTCGAGGGGCTGAGGGACCTCCGCCGGGGCGTGCGCGCGGTCTCCCGGGTGACCCTGCCGGTCACGAGCCTCCTCACCGCGGCCGTGACATTCGGCGTGATGAACGACTCCGACCCGGCGTACCGCGGGCTGGTGGCCGTCCTGACCGGGATCCTCGTCTGGTTCGGTGGTCAGCAGAAGCTCTGGGCCAGCTACTCGCGTGGCTTCGGCAACGTCAGGTTGGCCAGCCTCCTGGAAGGCCGATCAGGGGGCGCGCTGGTGTCCCTGTGCCAAGGAGTGCTGGTCGGCGTCTGCCTGATGTTCGTGCCCGAGCTCGGCCTGCCGGGAGCACTCGCTGCCATGGCACTCGGGTTCGCCCTCCCTGTCTTCATCGCGAAGCGGCGGGTGGCTCGTGTCTGGCGCGGTGTTCGCGCAGAGGGTTCAGTGCTCGCGGACGTCCGGCTGGTCGTCTCTCGTCATTGGCGCTTCGCCGTGAACATGCTGGGAACCTCCGTCAACGGAGCCGCCGACGTGTGGGTCGCGGGGGTGGTCCTCACCGGAAGCGGCGTCGCCCTCTTCGGGGCAGCGCAGCGTCTCTCCCTGCTGCTGGTGATCCCGCTCGCTGCCGTGGGAGTCATCTTCAGCCCGGTGATCTCCCGTCTCTACGGGAAGGACGATCCGAATCTGGAGCGGCTGCTGCGTACCGGCGCCAGCCTCGCGGCTGCAGCCACAGCGGTGCTGTGGCTGCCCATGCTCCTGCTGCCCGGTCCGCTCCTCGCTGCCATCTACGGCGACTTCTTCCGTGACGCCGCACCCCTCCTCCTGCTGCTGACGCTGGGGAGCGTCAGCAACGTGCTCACGGGGATGTGCGGGATCGCCCTGACCATGTCCCGGCATGAGGCAGTGGTGGCGAAGGTGCAGGTCTTCTCGGCCGCGGTGCGCGTGGGGGCAGGGTTCGTCGCCGCCTGGCAGTTCGGCGCTGTCGGCCTCGCCGTCTGCACCGCGACCATCTCAACGGTCTCCTCGTTCACCCTGTGGGTCCTGGCTCGCAGGCGCATGGGACTCAGCACTCATCTGACCCTGCGCCCCGCGTTCACCTTGATGCGGAGGACCGAGGGCTGAGCGACGGCCACCCTGCAGGCGCGGGGACGCCTCGTGCGACGGCGACCGTCGCTAGGCCCAGGGAAGCCTCGGGCCTGCGGACCCCGCTTCGTAGTCCTGGAGCACCGGGGCTCCGGCCTTCCAGGCGGCCACTATCGGGTCGACGATGCGCCAGCATTGCTCGGCCTCGTCGTCGCGCACCGTGAACGTCGGATCGCCCGCGAGGACGTCTCGCAGCATCCGGGCGGAGGCAGGCATCTGCTGACGAGGCCGGGTCACCTCGAGGGCGGCGATCCCGACTTCGGGCAACCCCCCTACCCCCGAGACAGGCAGCTGGAAGGTGACAGTGTCCGGGGCCATTCCCAGGCGCAGCACCATGGGAACCGCGGCGATGGCGCGCCCCGCCGTCGGGCGGAAGTGCAGCGTGACCGTCCGGGCAGGTTGACCCAGGGCCTTGCCGGTCCTCAGCAGGAAGGGCACGCCGGTCCATCGTGGCGAGTCGACCGTCAGCTCGAGTGCGGCGTAGGTCTCGGTGTTCCTGGAGAGATCCACCCCTGCCTCGTCGATGTAGTCGGGCAGGTCGATGCCCCGCACTCCGCCGGACGTGTAACGCCCTCGTGCTGTCCTGACTGCGACCTCGCCGGCATCCAGGGAGCAGACACGGCGTAGCGCCGCGACCTTGGCGTCGCGCAGCGACTGCTCGTCCAGAGCATCCGGTGGCTCCATCGCCACGAGGGACAGCAGCTGGAGCAAGTGACTCTGGACCATGTCCTTGAGCGCGCCGGTCCGGTCGAAGAAGTCGGCCCGGCCTGCCAGGCCGGCTGTCTCCTCCCACCTGATCTCCACCGACTCGACGTACTCCCTGTTCCAGACGGTCTCGAAGAGGGGGCTCCCCAGCCTCAGGGCGAGCAGGTCCTGGACCATCTGGTGGTAGAGGAAGTGGTCGATGCGATAGATCTCCCGCTCCGGCGCGACGTCATGCAGGAGACGGCTCAGCTCACGGGCTGACGCCAGGTCCTCGCCGAACGGCTTCTCGACGACGACCCGGCTGCCGGCACGCAGTCCTCCCGCCTTCAAGGCGCTCAGGGCCTTCGGATAGACCGACGGCGGCAGCGCGAGGTAGGCGATCACGGGGCCGTCCTCGAGCAAGGGACCAAGGTCGGGTCGGCGCTCGAGGTCGAGCTGGTGATAGTCGAGCCGCCCCACCAGCTCTTCCCGAGCGTGCGGGGGAACGTGAGGGGCCTGCGATTCCAGCCGGGCGGTTGCGAGATCCCTGTAGCTGTCGCTGGTCAACGGCTCACGTCCGACCCCGACGACGCGGAGGTCCACCGGCAGATGGCCCAGGTCGAGCAGGTGAGCCAACGCGGGAAGCAGGTGGCGGGTCGCCAGATCACCTGCGGCGCCCAGCACGACGATCCGTCGGATCACTTCACATCCCCTGTCGGCGCTCCGGACTGGAGAAGACCGGTTCGAAGTCAGGCCCGACACCGCTTCGCACTCGCATCCGGCCGGTCGAACGTCGGACTAACCGGTCCTCCTGTGTCATTATGCTTTCTCGTCCACAGAAGAGGAGCGTCACGTGTCTGTCGACGACGCGCCCTTCGCTGACGCGATCATTCTCGCGGCGGGAAGCAGCACCCGGATGCGCGGGCCGGACAAGCTGCTGCTGGAGTTCGGCGGCCTGCCGCTGATCGCCTGGACCCTCAGGGCTGCGGCGCGTGCCTCGAACGTCCGCAACATCATCGTCGTTGCGCACGCGGACCGGGCTTCGGCGTTGCGGGACGAGCCGTGGATCCGCGAGGTGGAGGCGACTGTGGTCGTGGGCGGCGGACGTCGCCAGGACTCTGTGGCGTCAGGCGTCGAGGCAAGCCAGGCGGAGGTGGTGCTCATCCATGACGGCGCACGTCCCCTGGTCAACCCGGAGCTGTTCGACTCCGTCGCTCTGGCTGCTCGCGCACACGGAGCAGCCGTTCCGGTCGTCGCCGTCCCGGAAAGCATGCGCCGGCTGGTGGACGGCAAGATCGTGGAAATCGTCGACAAGACGGGACTGTTCCGCTCCCAGACGCCACACGGAGCTCGGCGCGAGCTGTTGCTCGAGGCGTACGCGCACCTGGACCCACGGGGACCGGAGACGTTCATCGACGAGACGTCGTTGGTGCAGTCCGCCGGCTTCGTGGTGTCAACCGTGGTCGGTGACCCGACGAACCTCAAGCTGACCCTGCCGGGTGATGAGAAGCTGGCGTTCGCGATCCTCGAAGGGCGGGCGCGCGCCGATGAAGTCCCGCCGTCCGTCTCCGTTTGAGCGACCCGGCTGCCATGCGGCGTCCTCGAGAAGGTGCGGGCTTGAACATCGTCGACGCCAAGCTCGCAGTGCTGCGTACCTGCCTGAAGTACGCGCCGGCGCTCAACCATGCGGTCGTCAGCGGGGCGCCTGACGACGAGGGCAACAGCGTGGAGGTCGTGCGTGCGCTTGCTCGTCACATGCGCGTGTACTGGCTGGTGAGCGACGACCCGGCGCAGCTTCGCTGGCTGATCGCCGACGCGGAGAAGGCGGAGACGGTGCGCTGCCTCCCGAAGGAGTCGCGGCGGGCCTACTGGGCCTACCTGACCGCGAGCCTGGTGTTCTTCACCCACGGCTTGTACGGGTCCCCCAAGCCGCCGCCGCACAAGACGTTCGTCAACCTGTGGCATGGCGACGGGCCGAAGCGACGCACCAACTTCGCCCAGATCCGGTCCACGATGGTGGTGAGTGGCACCCACCTCTGGGGCAGTCGCCGGGCCGCCAGCTTCGGGGTCGAGCCGAAGAACGTGATCATCTCGGGGAACCCTCGGGTCGATCAGTTCGCCCGCCCGGTGGGCGATGCTTCGTTGACCGCCCTCGGCATCCGTCCCGAAGCCCCGTTCATCCTGTGGCTGCCCACGTACCGCTCCACGGAGTACAAGGGTCGTCGCCTGGGCGAGGTGCGCGACTGGTCGGATGCGGAAGAGATCTCTCGCTCGGCACGAGCGCGAGCGTTGCTCGCCCGGGTCGCCGAGCTCGCCGAACGGTCCGGCGTCACGCTGGCGGTCAAGCCGCACCATCTCGACGCAGACAAGTTCGCCGACCTCGGGATGAGGGTCATCACGAACGCGGATCTTCGCGAGAGCCAGGTCAACCTCTACCAGCTCCTGGCCCGGGCCCACGGACTCATCACCGACTACAGCAGCGTGTGGACCGACTTCTTGGCCACCGATCGCCCCATCGGCTTCTACTGCCCGGACATCGACGACTACACGGCCTCGAGAGGCCTCAACGTCGACGACTACCCGAGCCTGCTGCCCGGTCCTCTCCTCGAGACTCCGGAGGACTTCGACCGGTTCTTGCATGACTGCAAGGACGAGCCCGCCGCGTCACGTGCGAAGCGACGACGCTCGATCGAGATGATCGGCGCGCAGATGTCCCCGGGAGCGACGAATCGGCTGCTGCGCGCCCTGGGCATCTCTCCCGACGCCAACGGATAGGGCCCCGGACCACCTTGGATCAGGTGGTCCGGGGCCCTCACCCGGTTGGAGCGCGCGCTCAGATCGCGACGGCGACCTCGGCGACGACACCCTTCTGGGCGACGACGGCCTTGTCGACGACGTCGGCCTTCGGCGCCAGCGTGCGCAGCGTCCACTGCCCCGGCGCGGCGAAGAACCGGAAGTGGCCGGTGGCCGAGGTCGGCACCTCGGCGGTGAACTCGCCGGTCCGGTCCAGCAGCCGCACGTAGGCGTTGCCGACGGGCTGCTCACCGCGCGTGACGACGCCCTGGATCACCGCCTCCTTGGCGACGTCGACCCCGTCGAGGGAGAGACCGCCCGCGGTCGCCCCGCACATCAGGCGTCACCCTTCTCGTCACCGAGGGCGACCGGGACGCCGACGAGCGAGCCGTACTCGGTCCAGGAGCCGTCGTAGTTCTTCACGTTCTCCTCGCCGAGCAGCTCGCGCAGCACGAACCAGGTGTGGCTCGAGCGCTCGCCGATGCGGCAGTAGGCGATGGTGTCCTTGCTCCAGTCGACGCCCGCGGCGGTGTAGAGCGCCTTGAGCTCCTCGTCGGACTTGAAGGTGCCGTCGTCGTTGGCCGCCTTGCTCCACGGCACGTTCGCGGCGGTCGGGATGTGACCGGCGCGCTGCGCCTGCTCCTGCGGCAGGTGGGCCGGGGCGAGCAGCCGGCCGGCGTACTCGTCGGGGCTGCGCACGTCGACCAGGTTCTGGGTGCCGATCGCCTCGACGACCTCGTCGCGGTACGCGCGGATGCTGGTGTCCTGCTCCTGCGCGGTGTAGGAGGTCTGCTCGCGGCTGGGCAGCTCGTCGGTCAGCTCGCGGCTGTCGAGCTCCCACTTCTTGCGGCCGCCGTCGAGCAGCTTGACGTCCTGGTGGCCGTAGAGCTTGAAGTACCAGTACGCGTAGGCGGCGAACCAGTTGTTGTTGCCGCCGTAGAGCACCACGGTGTCGTCGTTGGAGACACCCTTGCCGGACAGCAGCGCCTCGAACTGCGCCTTGTCGACGAAGTCCCGACGGACCTGGTCCTGCAGCTCGGTGGTCCAGTCGAGCTTGATGGCGCCCTTGATGTGGCCCTTGTCGTAGGCGGTGGTGTCCTCGTCGACCTCGACGAGCACGATCGAGGGGTCGTCGAGGTGCTCCTGGACCCAGTCTGCGGAGACGAGTGCGGATTCGCGGCTCATGGTGGTTCCTTCCTGATGCCGTTTCGCGGCGGTTTCGATGTCTGGTGAACGGGGGTGGGTGACGCGCGACGGCGCCGTGGTCACTGCGGTACGGCGGCGCGGCCGGTCAGTCGCTTGAGCAGGAGGTACACCTCGCAGCCGAGGCAGAAGCCGAACGCGGCGTTGAGGAACGCTGCGGCGAGCGCGGCACCGGTCGCGATCGCCCCCAGCAGGTCCGCGCCGAGCAGGTAGCCGGCCAGCGCCACCACCGCGAACCCGAGGCCCACGCTCTGGGCGAACCGCGGCGGGGCCGCGTCCTCCAGCTCGGTGGGTGCCGCGAGGCGCGGCCGGACGAAGGTGCGGAACAGCCAGCCGTACGGCGTCCGGCCGATCCCGGCCACCGCTCCGACCGCGAACAGCACCGTCTGGGCGGCGAGCAGCACGACCGTCAGCGTGGACGGCGCCGCCAGCAGCGCCGCGGCGAGGACCAGGGTGGTCAGGCTGGCGGCGAACCGGGGGCCGCGCGGGTCGACCCGAACGGCCGGCGAGGCGTCCCTGTGGGCGGGGCTGGCGGGGCGGGTCTGCGTGATGCTGGACATGTCTCTCCTGCTGCTGAGCGGATGGCTAGCGGGCGGCCGGCGCCGGAGGACCGGGCGGCTCAGGACGTCGACGTACCGCGGTGAAGAGCGGCTACCTGGATGCAACCGGGACGGGCGCGGAGGTGTTCCCCCGCAGAACGGCCGTCGGGTGCGAAGAGGGCGACGTCGATCAGGACATTCGACACAGTGCCGAGTGCACGCGGCAGTGGTCCACTGCGCGGCGCTTGGTCAGCATGGTCGAGGACATGTCAGCCAGAGTAGGACGAGCGGTGACCTGCCGGGAAACGCGCGTCTCACGATACGAGCATTGCGTCCGACAGGTGAGACGGTGGCGGCGCAGCTCCAAGTCTGCGCGGGCCGGGAGCAGCGCGACGCCCACGGAGGGTGACCGGTCCTGCGTCACCGCCCGCGGGCGTCAGGGTGTTGCTGGGTGTTCAAGCGTCCGACTGGCCGGGTCCGACGACCGTGCGCTGTGCGTGACAGCGCCGTGGTGCGTCGAACCCGGCACGCGCTCCCCACAGCGAGCCGGATGCCGGCGATCCCTCAGGCGTTCGCGTCGCCCCCGCGGCGAAGCCGACCGTCAGGATGCGGGGCTGGACTTGCGCTGCCGCGGCGGCGTCTGGCCGAGCAGCAGCAGCCGAACCCGGATCTCCGACGCCGAGTAGCGCCGGTGTCCCCCCAGTGTGCGGATCGAGCTCACCAGCCCGGTGTCGGCCCAGCGTGCCACCGTCTTCGGGTCCACCCCGAAGATCGCAGCCACCTCGGCCGGCGTGAGCAGCTCGTCCCCCGTCGCGCGTGTTCTGGCCATGGTCTACCTCCCCTTTTTCCTTGCCCCTCGATATACCGGATGTACGTGATTTCGAGCGTGCGCTCCATTCGGGCGACCGTCAAGAGGACTAAAGTCCATACGATTCGCGCGACACGCCGAGCGGGTTAACCTCAGGTCAGTGCGCAGGTGGTACGCGATCTACCTGCGCAAACGCAGGATTGTTCACCGTGAGCAGGCTCTCCGGACGCCGGAGAGGCCGCGCCCGACCGTCCCGATCCGGCGCTGGGGCGGCCACCTACGGGCTCGGCGACCGCGAAGCGCCATACCGCTTTTATCCCGACCAACCAGTCCGGAAATCGCCTGGTCAGATCGCCCTAATGCGAGAAGTCGCGGCCCGGTCCGGCGCCCTCCACGACCTCGGACAGCGCCTGGTGCAGCCGGGGGTCCCAGCCACCGCCCTGCGCGGCGACGAAGGTCTCCCGGGTGAGGATCTCCAGCAGGTAGAGCGTGGCGACGGCGGACCGCTCCTGCTCGGGCACCCCCAGCTCGGCGAGCTGCGGCGCTGCGTCGTACACCTCCGCCGCGGCGTCGGCCAACGTCGCGTCGCGTTCGGCCAGCCGGAGCTGGAAGCGCCAGTGCAGCAGGTCGAAGCCGACCGGGACGGCCGGCTGGCTGTGCTCCCAGTCCCAGGCGACCGTGCCGGAACGCCCCTGCCCGACGTTCGAGGGCACCCAGTCGCCGTGCCAGCGGCCCAGCGGCGGACGCGGGGAGCTGCGCCGGACGCGGGCCAGCAGCGCCCCGAGCGCCGCGACCTCTGCCGGCTGCGAGGCCGCAGCCCCGGCCAGCCGACCCTCGAGCGTGCGCAGGTACGCCGCGACGTCGGCCCCGGCCCGGCGGTGACCGGTCTGGTCAGGTCCGTCCGGTCGAGCCCCTGCCGGACCGGGGCGTCGTGGGTCCCCCAGGGGTCGCGCCTCGCTGGCCGCCACGCTGCCGACCAGTCGCGACATCGCCTCCGGAGACCGGCCCATCCGCCGCAGCGCCGGCAGCGGCGCGGTGACCACGTAGTCGAGCCCCTGCCAGGACCCGGCGTCCCGCAGCCGCGGGACGATCACGTCCCCGGCGCGGCCGCGCAGGCTCCACAGCACGCGGGCCTCGTTGCGCACCAATGGCTTCGTCGCCGGCGACCAGCCGACCTTCAGGTAGCCCTGGGACACCCCGGAGCGGTCGATCAGCCGAGCGGTCGGCTTCGTCAGCGGCGTCGCCGGCCGGACCTGCAGCACCGCCGCCACCTCGTGGCGCAACCGGCTCGAGAGGTGCCGCAGCAACAGCCACTCGCGCAGCTGCCGCTCGGGCACCCGGCGGTCGACGCCGACGACCAGCCGCGCCCGCAGCACCGGCTCCGCCGCCCCGCTCCACCACCCGGCGGCGACCGCCCGGCCGGCCAGCCGGGTCCGCCACGAGGGGCTGGCCAGGTCGTGCGCGAACGCCGCGGCGACGGCCTGACGGCAGCCGGCCGGGACGAGGTAGCGCGGTGCCCTCAGGTTCGGCGCCACGACGTACACCTCGACCGGCCGGTGCGTCGGCGGCAGCTCGCCGAAGGTGGTGACCACCGGGGAGTCGTGCATCACCAGGCCCTCAGGGTCGGTCAACCAGAACCGGCGCACCAGCGCCGCCAGGTCGCCGGGGGTGGCGGCCGGCCCCGGACGGGTCGAAGGCAGCAGGCTGGTCATCGCAGCGGACCGTCCACCCGGCGCGGGACGCGAGGATCGGCTTCCATCTGCGGCCTCCCCCCTCACCCCCGACACCCCCGGCCCGCTGCCCTGCGAGCGACCCGCGGGACCCGCGGGATCGACCGATCGCGCGGGTCCTTACTCCGGGGTACCACCGCGCGGATCGGGCGCACAACGCGTTCGCGCGGAGTTGGTGCCAACTCGCCAGGGCTGCTCCGACGACCGCCCTATGCGAAGAGCCCGAGACGGTCGGGACGCCGCAAACGGGCGCCTCGGTCATCGGCGGCAGCGGGCCGCGGGTTGCCTCGCCCCTGCACGAAATGCCTGCCTGAGCAGCCGTTTCGGCGAATCGCCGTCTTGCTCCTGACGCAGAAGTGCCATGCCGCCGAAGGGCCGCCCCGTGAGAGATTTGCGGACGTAAGGGGGCCTCCACACGACCTCGGGTGCACGCGACGACCTCGGACCGGGTGGTGACGTCCGAGCAGCGTCCCCGTGGCCGGGATGAGAGGGCACGTCACCAGAAGTACTCCCGCGCCCGACCGCCCCGGGAAGGGGGCCACAGTCAGGAGCCCCCCAGCGGCTGTGGCCCCCGCTCGGCCCCGCAGACCTGTCAGGTCAGCGCAGCTGCGGGCGCACGTGCAGGCCGACCTCGGGGTCGACGAGCACCTCCTGCGAGGCGCGGATGTCGTCGGTGTCCAGCTCGGCGTCGAGCGGCACGTTGCGCTTGACCATGCCCAGGGCGATCGGGCCGAGCTCGTGGTGGCGGGCTGAGGTGCCCACGAAGCCGACGGTGCGGCCCGCCAGCAGCAGGTCGCTGCCCTGCGCCGGCAGCCGGTCGGCGGACCCGTCGAGGTGCAGCAGGGTGAGCCGGCGCGGCGGACGGCCCAGCGTGTGCACGCGCGCGACCGTCTCCTGGCCCCGGTAGCACCCCTTGTCCAGGTGCACGGCGTTGCCGATCCAGCCGGCCTCGTTGGGGATGGTGCGGTGGTCGGTGTCGAGACCCAGCCGGGGCTCGCCACGGGCGATCCGCAGCGCCTCGTAGGCGTAGAGCCCGCACGCCGGCCCAGCGGCCGCGGCGTACGCGGTGAGCTCATCGCGGGGCACGAACGAGTGCCCGCTGTACGGCGCGCCGCTCGTCCGCGCGGCGGGGCGCCAGGTGACGGCGAGCTCCTCGGTGAGGTCGGCGACCTCGACGCGCATCATGAAGCGCATCCGGTCCAGCCACTCGACGAGGGCGGGCGCCTCCCCGGGCTCGACGTGGGCGGTGAACGACTCGCCGTCGTCGACGCCGTACAACGCGTGCTCGACGTGGCCCTGCGGGCTGAGCACCAGGGTCGCGGTCCACACGCCCGGCTCGAGCCGCTCGAGGTGCTGGGAGGTCAGCGAGTGCAGCCAGCCCAGCCGGTCCGGGCCGGTGATCCGGACCACCCCGCGGTGGGAGAGGTCGACGAAGCCGTCGCCGGCCTCGAGGGTGCGCTGCTCGCCGTAGAACGAGCCGTAGTGCGCCGCGACGGGAGCGTCGACGCCGTCGCCGGAGACGGCGCCGGGCAGGTCGAGCAGGGGGCTGCGGGAACGGGTCATGGTGCCTGCATCCTCTCAGGGTCGGCGGCCGCACCGAAGTCCGCGGTGCGGGTGGGCACCCCGGTGAGCCGGGGCAGCACGCGATGCAGCAGCCCCTCGATCGCGGCGGCGGTCACCGAGGCGGCCTCGCGGCCACGGCCGAACGGGTCCGGCAGGTCGTCCTCGGCGGAAGGTGCGTGGAACGACGTGCGCAGCCCACGGAGCAGCTGCGTCGCGGTCGACCTGCCCGACTCCTCCGGCCGGCCCGACCTCCCCGTCGAGCCTGGGGCGGCCGGCTGGTCAGCGGGCACGGCGTCCAGCGTGCGGGCGAGCTGGCCGAGCGTGTAGATCTTGCGGAACAGCTCGGGCCGCTCGTCGAGCACGAACTGCCGGTGCATGCTCTCGGCGGTGAGCACGACGTCGGCCTGCTCGACCATCGACATGGTGAGCGGCCGGCTGCGGAAGCTGCCGGGGTCGGCCCCGCGCAGCCGGGCCTCCTCGGCCATCGGCGGGTCCATCTCCCGACCGGTGAAGCCGTGGGTGCCGGCGCTGGCGAGCTGCACGGCGTCCCGACCGCCCAGACCTCCCGGAGCCTCGAGCAGGTGCCGGGCCAGGACCTCGGCGTAGGCGGAGCGGCAGATGTTCGCGGTGCAGATGAACAGCACCCACATCGGTCGACCCGCTGCGCTCATCAGGCGATCACCCGGGCCAGCGTGGTCAGCACGACGTCCCGGCTGGGCGCACCCGCGGCCCGGGAGACCTCACGGCCCGCGGCGTCCAGGATCAGCGTCGTGGGAGTCCGCAGCACGCCCAGGCGGCGGACCAGCTCGAGGTGGTGCTCGGCGTCGACCTCGACGTGCTCCACGCCCGGCACCGTCGCGGCGACGTCGGTGAGCACCCGCCGGGTGACGCGGCACGGCGCGCAGAAGGCCGAGGAGAACTGCAGCAGCGTGGCCCGCTCGCCCAACACGTGGTCCAGGTCGCTGTCGGCCAGCACGCTCACCGGTTCCTGCCCTTCCGCTTCCGTGACGTCGGCTCCCTTCACGTGGTGGGTGCCGCGGAACCGGCCGTCGCGCGCGGCCCGGTAGAGGCCGAACGCGGTCGCCGCGACCAGCGCGACGACGAGGACCCAGGCACCTTGGCTCATGTTCGGATTCAACCACCGGCGGCCCGTCGGCATTCCGGGGGTCGCTGCCGCTGCCAGGGCCTATCGTCGGCGGGTGCCCGCCGCCCTCCTGCTCCTCGCCCTGGTCCTCGCGGCCGGAACGCTCGGTCGCACCGGCCGGCAGGGCGCGGTGGCCCTGGCGCTGCTCTCGGTGCTCTGGCTGCTGGCGAACTCCCCGATGGAGGGACCCACCCTCGTGCACGTGACCGGCTCTCACGGGCTCACCGGCGCCGACCTCACCGGTCTGGCCGGGCTCGCCCTGGCGCTCTGGCAGTGGCGCGAGACCTCCCACTGACCTGCCCGCGGGCGGGCTACTGCGGCGCGCGGGCGATGTTGACCAGCCAGCTGACGCCGTACCGGTCCGTGCACATCCCGAAGAGGTCGTTCCAGGGGGACTCCCCCAGCGGCATCGTCACCGTGCCGCCGTCGGACAGCCTGTCCCAGCAGCCGCGCAGCCGCGCCTCGTCCTCGGCCTCCCCGCTCAGCGAGACCGAGTGCGGGCCGCCGGGGGTGAAGTCCATCCGGTTCGGGGTGTCGGAGGCCATCAGCACGAGGCCGTCCTCGGTGACCAGCATCGCGTGCATGATCTTGTCGGCCTCGGCCGGGTCGTCGCTGGCCCGGAACTCGGCGAAGGTGCTGGTGGTCAGCTCGCCGCCGAGGACCGACTGGTAGAACTCCATCGCCTCACGGGCGTTGTCCCGGAAGCCGAGGTAGGGGTTGAGTCGTGCGGTCATGAGTGTGCTCCTCGCGTCGAAGGGTTCCTGCCAGGTATGACCGGACCTCGACGCCGGAGTCATCGCCCCCGGCAGGAACGCTCAGCCGCCGGCGAACGGCGGGAGCAGCTCGATGGTGTCCCCGGGGCGCACCGCCACCGCGGCCGGGTCGGCCGCCCCCACCGGACGGTCCCCGACCAGGACCGAGCAGACCCCCAGCACGTCGGGCAGCTTGGGCCGGTCCCGGTGCAGCCGGCGTACGTCGTCGAGCAGCTGCGCCAGTGACGTGCCGGAGCCGACCTCGACCCGGTCGGACTCCACCCCGGCGGCGGCGCGCGCGGCCGCCCAGTAGCGGACGACGACGGCGCCGGACTCGGACGGCTCGGACCCGGTGGTGCTCACCTTCGGTATCCTGCCTCATCGAGACCGTCGCCCCGCGACCCCCTCGACGAATCGGTCGGCTCAACGGCGAGCCGGAGGCTGATCCCCGAGAGCCCCCGTCCGGGAGGTGCGATGAGCGCCCTGCTGCTGCTGACGAGCACGACCCAGCCCTCCGCGGAGGTGCTGCCCGCCCTTGCCCTGCTGTCGCACTCCGTGAAGATCCTGCCCGCCGAGGGCAGCGCGCTGCTCGACGCCCCGGAGGTGGACCTCGTCCTCGTCGACGGGCGCCAGGACCTCGCTCACGCCCGCGACCTGTGCCGGCTGATCCGCACCACCGGCTCGGACAGCCCGGTGCTGCTGATCCTCACCGAGGGCGGCCTCGCGGTGGCCGCGGCCGACTGGGGCATGGACGACGTGCTGCTGCTGACCGCCGGCCCCGCCGAGGTCGACGCCCGGATCCGGCTCGCGATCGGCCGGCTGGCCGCGAGCCGGGACGCCGACAACCCCGAGGCGCACATCATCCGCTCCGGCGAGGTCAGCGTCGACGACGCGACGTACACCGCCAAGCTCGGCGGCCGGCCGCTGGACCTGACGTTCAAGGAGTTCGAGCTGCTGAAGTACCTCGTGCAGCACCCCGGCCGGGTGTTCACGCGCGACCAGCTGCTGCAGGAGGTGTGGGGCTACGACTACTTCGGCGGCACCCGCACCGTCGACGTGCACGTCCGGCGGCTGCGCGCCAAGCTCGGCCCCGAGAACGAGACGCTGATCGGCACCGTCCGCAACGTCGGCTACCGCTTCGTCCTGCCGCCCAAGGAGACCGCCACGGAGCGGGAGCCGGCCGACCGCTGAGGCCCCGGGCGGTGCCGGCCGCCGACGGCGGCGACATGGACGGTGACCCCCACCGGTGGGACCTCGGTCCTCCCGATGACAACCGGGCCACCTCACCGGGCCCGACCGGGTGAGTCGGAGCAGGGACCGGAGTAGGTCGTTGGGTGCAGCAGACCTCGCCGATCGGGTAATTCTGCGTCTCCCCTCGTTTGTCCCTGCCCGACATGGGGCCATATTCGAGGGAAGTCTTTGGGGGGCTGATATGAGCACAGTGATGGTGGTCGACGACGAGGAGCGCATCCGCGAGATGCTCACCCGGATGTTGACCTCGGAGGGACACACGACGGTCACCGCGACTGACGGCCTGCAGGCCCTGCAGGCGCTGGCGCGGCGAGACGTCGACCTGATTCTGCTGGACCTGGTGATGCCGAACAGTCACGGCATGCGGGTCCTGATGGACCTGCACGCGCGGGGCTCGACGACGCCTGTCATCGTGCTCTCCGCGGTCTCGGACGTCTCCGCGCGCGTCGAGGCGTTCGGCCTCGGCGCGGTCGACTTCGTCGGGAAGCCGTTCCACAGCGCGGAGCTGGTGGCCCGGGTAAGGCGCCACCTGACCGCGCGAGCGGTGCCCGCCACGATCCCACGGGTGCCGGAGCAGCGGAGAAAGCCCGAGGGCCGGTTCCTGGTCGCCGGCGGCATCGAGCTCGACCTCGACCGGCGCCGCGCACACCACCGCGGCCAGCAGGTCAGCCTGACCGAACGCGAGTTCTCGCTGCTGGCGCACCTGATGCGACGCCAGGGCGAGGTGTGCTCGCGCACCGAGCTGCTGCACAGCGTGTGGGGGCTCGATTTCGACCCGGGAACCAACGTGATCGAGGCCTGCGTGCGCCGGTTGCGCTGCAAGCTCCGCGAGCTCCCGGTCGAGACGGTCCGGTCGGTCGGGTACTGCTTCGACGCGGCGTGACGACGATCTCCGGGGCGGAGCTCGCGGAGCCCTCGGGCTTCCCGCGCCCCGCCCAGCGGCTCCTGGTCCCGTGGTTGGCGGTGTCGGCCGTCTGCTTCTGGTGGATGTGCACGACGCCCGGCGCGGAGGTGGTGCCCTACCACCTGGTCTGGATCACCTTCGCGCTCGCCTACGGCTTCGAGCCGTGGCCGGTGCCGAGGACGCTGATCTCGCTCACCGTCATCAGCGTGCTCACCGGCGGAGTGCTCGTCGCCCGGGCGGCTGACGGCGCGATGAACTGGGAGGAGACGACCGAGATCCCGCTGATGCTCGTGCTCGCGCTGCTGGTCGTCTGGCACGTCCAGCGACGTGCCGCCGTGACGCGCACCGCGGTCACGCTGGCACAGCGGGCGGCCACCGCGGCCACCCGGCGGGAATGGCTCGGTCGGCTCACCTCGCACGAGATGCGCACCCCGTTGACGATCGCCTCCGGGTACGTCGACCTGCTCTACGAGCGCGAGGACCGGCCGGACCGGCTCGCCGACCTGAGCGTCGTACGCGACGAGCTCGGCCGGCTGGCACGCGCCGGGGACCGGCTGCTTCGGATGATCCGGCTGCAGGACCCGCTGCCGCGCTCGCCCGTCGACATCGACGACCTGCTCGAGGAGACCGCACAGCGGTGGTCCTCGGTCGCGGCGCGCCGGTGGCTCGTCGAGACCAGCGCCGGCTCGGTGAGCGCCTCACCCGAACGGCTGCGGGCCTGCCTGGACACCCTGATCGAGAACGCGCTGCGCTACACCCGCGAGGAGGACACGGTGCGGCTGGTGGCCTTCCGCCACGACGGTCAGCTGTGGATGGGGGTGGCCGACTCCGGACCGGGCCTCACCGACGAGGTCGCGCGGCGGATCAACTCCCGTTCCTCGCGCACGTGGGAGGTCCCGGTGGAGGCGGCGAAGCCCGACCCGCTCTCCCGGACCGGCCTCGGGATCGGGCTGGTCCAGGACATCCTCGACTCACGGCGGGGGCGGGTGCTCGCCGGCCGGTCGCGCGAGGGCGGCGCCCTGGTCATGACGCGCTCCCCACTGCTGCTCTGACGCCACCGCGGGGCGCGCCGGCCCCGAGACCTGACCGCGCAGCATGCCCCGGAGCCCGAGCCCGGTCGAGAACGCCATCGTCAGCGCCATCACCACCCCGCCGAGCACACCGATCAGCACCATCAGCACCACCGGCTGACCGGCGTGCCACAACGGGGCGGCCACGGCCATGAAGGTCAGCAGCCCCAGCATCCAGGCCAGCGCGGTGACACCGACCCAGACACCCGAGCGCTGGAGGTGCCGGCGCAGCTCCAGCCACTGGAACGTCCCGATGGACAGGAGCATCACCAGGACGCCGACCGCTCCCAGGGTGCCGACCAGCGCCGTCGGCCAGGAGCGCCAGACCTCGGTGAACGTGCTCGGCGCCAGCCCGAGCAGCCAGACGAGAGCCGTCGACCCGGCGGTCAGGCCGATCCAGCGGTGCCGGTCCAGCCGAGGGAGCACCCCGCGCAGGACGCGGGCCTGGGACAGGCCGAGCAGGGCGCCCTCCACCGCGCCGGCGGCCACCATGGCGACGAGAAGCGGCAGACCCGACCCGTCGTGCAGCAGCACCGCCACGGTCGCGGGCACCGTGAAGCCGACCAGCTCACCGATCGTCACCGTGATCGTCCAGTCCCGCAGGGGCGCGTGCTGCCAGCTCACCCTTCCAGGCTGGCCGCGTCGCCCCGGTGCCGCAGCGGACCGAGGTAGGCAGCCTCGATGACCTTGGTCCTCCGCTGCGGCCGCCCGGCAGGCGGGGTCTCCCCGGGCGAGGTGGCGCGCTGAACCGGGATCGCCAGCACCGGCGGCGGCTCCGGGGAGCGCTCCGCGCGCCGCACCGCCGCCGGCAGCCCGTCCTCGAGCCGGGCCATCCACAGCAGGAACGCCAGGCCGGCCCACGGGAACACCGTCACCAGGGCCAGCACGCTCAGCAGGTCCATCTCGCCTCTTCCCCGGAGAACCTAGGGTGGGGCGCATGGGTCCCACCGAGCCGGCAGCCACCGACGACACCGCCAGGGCCGGCCACGTGACCCCGGTCGCGCTGGACGACTTCGACTGGTCCGCCGACTACGGGCCGGCGGCACGGCTGCGGACGACCCTCGAGGCCGCCACCAGCACCGACGGGGCGTCGCCGCTCGACGAGGCGGCGCTGCTCCGGCTGCGCCACGAGGGACTCGCCGGCTCCTCGCTGTGGCTGGGCGACCCACCGGCCGAGGGCTTCGCCTGGTTGCACGTCGAGGCCGGCGAGCTCGCCCTCGACGTGGCGGTCGACCCGGCGCACCGCCGGACCGGCCTGGGCACGGCACTGGTCGAGGCGGCGCTGGCCGGGACCGACCGGCTGCCGGTCAACGCCTGGGCCCACGGCAACCACCCGGGGGCGGCGGCGCTGGCGGCCGGCCACGGCTTCGAGCGGGTGCGCGACCTGTGGGTGATGAGGCGCCCCACGTCGCAGGAGCTGCCGCCGCTGCGTGACATCGACGGCATCGACGTACGCCCGTTCGTGCCGGGGCAGGACGAGGAGGCCTTCCTCGCGCTCAACGCCGAGGCCTTCGCCGGGCACCCCGAGCAGGGCCGGATGACCCGCGCGGACCTCGACCAGCGGATGGCCGAGGCGTGGTTCGACCCGGGCGGCTTCTTCGTCGCGGAGCCGTCCGACGACCGGGGGAACCTGATCGGCTTCCACTGGACCAAGGTGCACGACGAGTCCCCCGGCATCGGGGAGGTGTACGTCGTCGGAGTGTCGCCGCACGCGCAGGGCTCGGGTCTCGGCCGGTTGCTGACCCGGACCGGGCTGGACCACCTCGCGCGGCGCGGGCTCACGGAGGTGCTGCTCTACGTCGAGGCCGACAACGCGCCGGCCCGGGCGGTCTACGAGCGGCTGGGGTTCAGCCACGCCGACGCCGACACCCACGTCCAGTACCGCCGCGGCTGATCGGCGAGCCGGCGCCCCCGCGACTGCCGGCGCGACCGCGCCCACTGCCGGCGGCGGCCCGAGGGCGGCGGCCGGTCAGCCGTGCAGGGCGGACTTCAGCCGGTCGGCGATCTCGGTGACCGCGGCCCGCTGGGTCCGGCCGGCGCCGACGACGTTGAAGAAGCCGTGGATGAAGCCCGGGTAGCGGCGCAGCGACACCTCGAGGCCCTCGTCGAAGAGCCGGCGAGCCCACGCCTCGCCCTCGTCGCGCAGCGGGTCGAACCCGGCGGTCACCACCAGCGCCGGGGCGAGGCCCTCGGGGAGCTTCTCGGTGTAGGCGACCGAGACCAACGGGTCGCGCCGGTCGGTCCCCGGCGGCAGGTAGAGCTCGTCGGCGAGGTCGATGAACTCGTCGGTGAGGTAGAACCCGCGACCGAACATCGAGCGGCTGCCGGAGGGGTCCGCGAAGTTGGTGACCGGGTAGACCAGCAGCTGGAACCGGCACGGCACACCGGCCTCGGCGGCCTTGATCGCGACGACCGCCGACAGGTAGCCGCCGGCCGAGTCGCCGCCGACAGCGATCCGCGCCGGGTCAGCGCCCAGCGCGTCGGCGTGCTCGACCGCCCACTGGTAGGCCGCCCAGCTGTCGTCCACCGCGGCCGGGTACACGTGCTCGGGCGAGAGCCGGTAGTCCACCGCCAGCACGCGTACGTCGCCGCGCTCGGCCAGCAGCCGGCACGGGCCGT